>DAOMNN010000008.1:59908-70115 GCA_035443825.1 Rhodocyclaceae bacterium
TAGTCGGCGTGCCCGGGCCGGAACGTCTCGGCGATGTTGCCGTAATCGCGCGAGCGCTGGTCCTGGTTGCGGATCAGCATCGCGATCGGCGTGCCGGTGGTCAATCCTTCGAATACCCCGGAGAGTATTTCGACCTCGTCCGGCTCCTTGCGCTGGGTGACATGGCGGGACGTGCCCGGCTTGCGCCGGTCGAGTTCGGCCTGGATGTCAGCCGTCGACAGGCTCAGACCCGGCGGGCAACCGTCGACCACGCAACCGATTGCAGGGCCGTGCGATTCGCCGAAGGAAGTGACGCAGAAAAGCTTGCCTGTGGTATTGCCCGACATGGAAAACTCGCCAGAAAATCAGGGATCGCAGGCCGCGCAGTTTAGCACAGCCGCGTGCTTCAGCCCCGGGCAACGACAAGCGGGCACGGGTCTTCGCGTCGGGTGTACCGCCGCACTCGACGGCCGCTCAAGGCGTGTTCCCATTCGCCATGGCGAACGAGCACTCCCCCTGACTCAATGGAAGAACCGCTCCAGCCGCTCGAAGACTTCGTGTTCCGCTGCGTGACGCCTGACCGACAGCACGTCGATGAGCTTCTCGAGTTGCAGGATCATCTGCTCCAGCCGCTGATCCTCGAAAACCAGCAACCAGATGCGGCTGCGTTCCGGGTTGCTCATCGGCATGCACAGAATCCCTTCGACGTTGAACGCACGACGGGCGAACAGGTTGCAGATGTGACTCATCACCCCCGGATGGTTGTTGACCTCCAGTTCCAGCACGACCTTGGCGAAACCCCTCTGCTGCAACGGCTCGGCAACTTGCTCGATCATGCTCAGCCTCCGATCATTTCGGTGTTGGCGGCACCGGGCGGCACCATGGGATAGACGAACTGCTCGCGATCGATCGACACGTGAATGAGGCACGGTCCGGGTTCGCCAAGCGCCTTCGCAAGCGTCGCGCGAGGATTGGCAGCATCATCGAGGTCGACCGACGCAATCCCGAACCCTTCCGCGATCTTCAGAAAATCGGGGGCGCCGCGGTATTTCGATGCGAACACACGCTTGCCGTAGAACAGGTTCTGCTGCTGGTAAACAAGACCGAGCGAGTTGTTGTTCATCAGTATGATCTTGACGTTCAGGCCTTCCTCGGCCAGCGTCGCAAGCTCCTGGATGTTCATCTTCAGGCTCCCGTCTCCCGAGAAGCACACCACGGTGCGTTCCGGGGCGGCAAGTGCCGCACCGATGGCGGCCGGCATGCCGAAGCCCATGGTGCCCAGTCCACCCGAGGTCAGCCACTGGCGCGGACGCCGGAACGGATATGCCTGCGCAACCCACATCTGGTGCTGTCCCACGTCGGTCGTGATGATCACTTCGTCATCGAGTGCGGCGGCGACGGCATGGACCAGACCGTAATGGCTGCGCGGATCGTCGAGACCCGGCATCTGCATCGGGAAACGGGTCTTGAGGCTCTGCACGTGCGACAGCCAGCGCTTGCGCAGCTTGACCTTGATCCGCGGCAACAGGGCTTCGAGCACCCGCCCAACGTCGCCATTGATCGCGACATGCGCGGCCTTGATCTTGTGCAGCTCGGAAGGATCGACATCGATGTGGATGATCCGGGCCCCCGGACAGAACTGCGCCGCCTTGCCGATCGCCCGGTCGTCGAAGCGCGCGCCCACGCATATCAGCAGGTCGGACCCTTCGAGCACGAAGTTCGTATAGCGTGCCGCATGCATTCCGAGCATGCCGACCGACAGGGGATGATCGATCGGCATCGCACCGAGTCCCATCAGGGTCATCGTCGTCGGCAACCCGGCCTGCTCGGCGAGAGTCACCGCCTGATGCGAAGCACCCGAGTGGATCACCCCCCCTCCGAGGTAGAGCACCGGGCGTTCTGCATCGTTGATCATCCGCGCAGCCTCTTCGATCGCAACGAGGTCGAGCGCTGGCCCGGGTTGCGGCGATGCCGGAGCCGGGAAAGCCTCAAACGCCACCGACTGGTTCTGAACGTCCTTGGGCACGTCCACGAGCACCGGACCGGGCCGGCCGGACATCGCGATGCGAAACGCCTCCGGAATCACTTCGAGCAATTCCGCTGCGGAACGCACAAGAAAGTTATGCTTGGTCACAGGCACCGTCATGCCGTAGATGTCCACTTCCTGGAAGGCATCGGTCCCGATCATGGAGAGCGGCACCTGCCCGGTAATCGCAACGAGCGGGATCGAGTCGAGCATCGCGTCAGCAATCGCCGTGACCAGATTGGTCGCACCAGGGCCGCTGGAAGCAAAACACACTTCGGGACGCCCGGAAACCCTGGCCATGCCCTGCGCGATGAAGCCCGCACCCTGTTCATGCCGGGCAAGCACATGCCGTATGCCGGAACTGCCCGAAAGTGCATCGTAAATGGGCAGGATCGCGCCTCCGGGGATCCCGGCAATGGTTCGTATGCCCTGGCGTTCGAGCAATCGAATGATCAGTTCTGCGCCGGTCATCTGCAGCATCATCTTCTCCTTGCAGTCGGTTCGGCGGGCAGTGCGGCGGGGGAAAAGAAAAACCCCCACCGGGCCTGCGCGCCGGCGGGGGTTGGATTCGGTGTGTCCTGCTTCTTGTCCTTGCCCTTACGACGCGTGCATGCCTACGCGTACTACTACGCGTACCGGCGATACTGCTGCGAAGGACTGGACCACAAGGTTCATTTTCTGGACAGGAGCAACTATGCCCTGCATTCTAGCCATGCAGGACGATGAAGTACAAGGGAAATATCACCGGCGCCGGCCCCACGGGCACCTTCCGGCGCCGGCAGGGTCGCCCGGGAGAGCAGCGGCGACGATGCGCAGACTGCGGCGCCAGGGGCGCTCAGGCCTTGCCGTCACGCAGCATCCGGCGAAGAATCTTGCCCACGTTCGTTTTCGGCAACTCCTCGCGAAACTCGATCAGATGGGGCACCTTGTAGGCCGTGAGATTCTCCTTGCAGTGCGCGATGATCTCTTCCTTCGTCAATGCCGGATCCTTTCGCACCACGAAGAGTTTGACCGCCTCGCCGCTGCGCTCGTCCGGGACACCGACTGCCGCCACCTCGAGGACCCCCGGAAGGCTCGCCACAACGTCCTCCACCTCGTTCGGGAAGACGTTGAATCCGGAGACCAGGATCATGTCCTTCTTGCGATCGACGATTCGCACGAACCCGGCCTCATCGATCGTGGCGATGTCCCCTGTTCGAAAGAAACCATCGTCGGTGAACACCCGTGCCGTCTCTTCCGGGCGATTCCAGTACTCGCGCATGACCTGCGGACCGCGCACGCACAGTTCACCCGCCTGGCCAGCCGGCACTTCCTTGCCCTCGTCATCGCGCAAGCTTACTTCGGTCGACGAGATCGGCAGGCCGATGGAATGATTGAACGCGGGCAGATCGAGCGGATTGATCGTGACTGCCGGTGAAGTCTCGGTCAGGCCATACGCCTCGATGAGCGGATTTCCCGTGACCCGGCCCCATTTTTCGGCCACCGCCTTTTGCACCGCCATCCCCCCACCCAATGCGAAGTGCAGCCCGGAGAAGTCCAGTTTTTCGAAGTCGGCATTGTTCAACAGTGCATTGAACAAGGTGTTGACCCCGGTGATCACCGTAAACCTGTGCTTCGACATTTCCTTGACGAAGCCCGGGATGTCCCTAGGGTTCGTAATCAATACGTTGGTCGCGCCGATCTTGAAGAAGGTCAGGCAGTTGGCGGTCAGGGAGAAGATGTGATACAGGGGCAAGGCGGTGATGATGACCTCGCCGCCCTCGTTCAGGTGGGGTCCGATCCATGCGTGGGCCTGCTGGAGATTGGCAATGATGTTGCCGTGGGTCAGAACCGCGCCCTTTGCCACTCCGGTGGTGCCGCCCGTGTACTGCAGGTAGGCGATATCGTCGTGGCCGACCTCGACCGGCCGAAGCGAGTGCCGAGCGCCGAGCGCAAGCGCCTCAGAGAAACCGACGTGACCCGAAATCTTCCATGCCGGAACCATCTTCTTGACGTGGCGCACGACCAGATTGACGATCAGCCCCTTTGGGAAACCCAGCATTTCTCCCAGGCTGGTCACAACCACGTTCGACATCTTGACCGCGGGAAGGATACGCTCCAGTGTGTGAGCGAAGTTCTCCACGATGACGATGGTGTCCGCCCCCGAGTCGCGCAACTGATGCTCGAGTTCGCGTGCGGTATACAGTGGATTGACGTTCACCACCGTGCAGCCGGCCCGCAACACGCCGAACATCGCGATCGGGTACTGCAGCAGGTTCGGCATCATCAGGGCAACGCGCGAGCCCTTGGGAAGTTTCAGTTCCCCCTGAAGATAGCCGGCGAACTGCGCCGAAAGGCGGTCGAGTTCAGCAAAGCTGATGCTCTTGCCCATGTTGATATACGCGGTTCGATCACTGAACTTGCGTACTCCCTGCTCGAACAGATCACCAAGCGAGCTGAACTCGTTGACGTCGATTTCGTCCGGGATACCGGGCGGATAGCTTTTCAGCCAGATCTTTTCCATGTCTTCGCCTCCATGAGTTGGAAAAATTCGCCGGGATCCAATCCCGGCTCCGCCCTCCCGAGGCGATTCGCGCGCACTTGACGCGCGCAGTCTTCCAGACTCGGGCGATGCGCCGCAGTCACGCGGCGCATCGCCTCATTGTTATTTTGTCGTACGTACCGCAAAGATCGGCAGCGACTCAACCCTCACCGGCTTCTTCAGGCCAGTTCCGAATGTAATTCTTGAGCATTCTGTTCTCGAAGCTCTGCTCTTCGAGCACCGCCTTGGCGACGTCGTGGAATGAAACGACCCCCATCAGGGTGTCCCCATCCATGACCGGCAGATAGCGCTGATGGTGATCGACCATCAGGCGACGCAACTCGTCCATTTCCATGTTCGGCGAGGCCACGCGCGGATTGGGCACCATCGCATCTCCGACCGTCGTCTCGGCCCAGGCCGCGCCGGCGCGGTGCACCGCCGTCAGGACCTCACGAAAGGTCAGGAGACCCGTCATTTGCCCACCGGAGAAAACCACCAGCGAACCCACATCCTGTTCCGACATGACGTCAACCGCTTCCCCCAAGCCCCTGGCGGGTGCGATCGTGTACAGCACCTTGCCCTTGATGGCGAGGATCTCACTTACCAGCATTCCAGTCCCCTTGCCTTACCCGAAACGTGTTTCGTTCGTGGCGTGTTATTGGAGGAGCGCCCCCGACCCGGTCAGCACCGACTCGCTCGCCGGCGCGCTGCCCGCAATGACCGACAATGGTCCCTGCCACAGGCGCCGCACGGATCCCTACACGATCGGCGAGCAGCCCGTTCAGTGATCAGTGCTCAGCGCTCGAGTTGGTCGAGCTTGTCCTTGCGCTTCGCCCACTCGTCTGCATCGGGCAGCGCATCCTTGCGCTCGACGATGGCCTTCCACACCTTCGCAAGCTCTGCGTTGAGTGCCGTGAAGTGCTCCTGGCCGGCAGGAACATCATCCTCGGCAAATATCGCCTCGACCGGACATTCGGGCACGCAAAGCGTACAATCTATGCATTCATCGGGATCGATCACGAGGAAGTTCGGCCCTTCCCGAAAGCAATCCACCGGGCACACATCGACGCAATCGGTGTACTTGCACCGGATACACGATTCGGTCACAACGTAGGTCATCTATCGATTCTCCATGCACTTTGGTCAGCCCCGAAACGGGCGTCGCCGGTCAATTGCGCACAATATATCCGACTGACGGGCATTTTTACCACGTCAGGACGACCGACTTCCATCAAATGGGGGAGAAATTCTTGACGTGGCTGACGGCTTCGCATAACTTTTGCCGAAACTGGAAAGTGATTGCATCCTTTTCGGTCTTGCCGAACAATCTCCGACCGAACTCTATCGAGTTCGCACTCCCGGTCCAAGTCACTGTCGCCACCCCCTGAAGCGAGGAATCATGAGCGAGCATATTCACTACGTTACCGATGCAAACTTCGAATCAGAGGTTCTGCAGCAGCAGACGCCCGTGCTGGTAGATTATTGGGCGGAGTGGTGCGGCCCGTGCAAGATGATCGCACCCATCCTCGATGATGTCGCCAAGGAATATGCAGGCAAGCTCAAGGTAGCCAAGCTGAACATCGACGAGAACCAGGAGACACCGGCGAAATTCGGCATCCGGGGCATTCCGACGTTGATGCTTTTCAAGGGCGGCAACGTCGAAGCCACCAAGGTCGGCGCACTTTCGAAGTCGCAACTTACCGCGTTCATCGACAGCAACCTCTGAATATCCTGCAGTCCCGGAGCAGTTGCTTTTCGTGGCGCCGGACGGGCCTCAAGTTCAAGCCGGTGCCACTGATTCCACCTCTCTCTTCCCTCCATCCGATTCACTCACCAACGCCCAGTCGCGTCCTGCCGCCATGCAACTATCGGAGCTAAAAGCCCTCCACGTCAGTCAACTGCTCGAAATGGCCATGGCCAACGGCATTGACGGCGCAAATCGCCTCAAGAAACAGGAACTCGTCTTCGCCCTGCTGAAGAATCGCGCCAAGAAGGGCGAACCGATCTATGGAGACGGCGCGCTCGAAGTCCTGCCCGACGGCTTCGGATTCCTGAGGTCGCCCGACACTTCGTATCTCGCGGGCACTGACGACATCTACGTGTCGCCCTCGCAGATCCGGCGTTTCAATCTCCACACCGGGGATACCATCGAGGGCGAAATCCGCACGCCCAAGGATGGCGAGCGCTACTTCGCGATGGTCAAGCTCGACAAGATCAACGGCGAGTCACCCGAGGCGTGCAAGCACAAGATCCTGTTCGAGAACCTCACCCCGCTACACCCCAACGAATGTCTCAAGCTCGAGCGCGAAATGCGCGGCGAGGAGAACGTCACCGGTCGCGTGATCGACATGATCGCACCCATCGGCAAGGGTCAGCGCGGCCTGATCGTTTCGCCGCCGAAGAGCGGCAAGACCGTGATGCTGCAGCACATCGCCCATGCGATCATCACCAATCACCCGGATGTGGTCGTAATCGTGCTGCTCATCGACGAACGTCCCGAAGAGGTCACCGAGATGCAGCGATCGGTGCGTGGGGAAGTGGTCGCTTCGACTTTCGACGAGCCCGCTTCGCGCCACGTTCAAGTCGCCGAGATGGTGATCGAGAAAGCCAAGCGGCTGACCGAGCACAAGAAGGACGTAGTGATCCTGCTCGACTCGCTGACACGCCTGGCGCGTGCCTATAACACGGTCGTACCGGCGTCGGGCAAGGTGCTCACCGGCGGTGTCGATGCAAACGCGCTGCAAAAGCCCAAGCGCTTCTTCGGCGCGGCACGCAACATCGAGGAAGGCGGCAGCCTGACGATCATCGCGACGGCCCTTATCGATACCGGAAGCCGCATGGACGACGTGATCTACGAGGAGTTCAAGGGCACCGGCAACCTGGAACTGCACCTCGACCGCCGCATGTCCGAGAAGCGCGTGTATCCGTCGATAAACGTCAATCGTTCCGGTACGCGCCGCGAGGAATTGCTCATGAAACCGGACATCCTGCAGAAAGTGTGGATTCTGCGCAAACTGCTCTACGGAATGGACGACATCGACGCAATGGAATTTCTGCTCGACAAGATCAAGGCGACCAAGAACAACGCCGAGTTCTTCGACGCGATGCGTCGCGGCTGATTGAGCCGCGAGCAAAGAAGAACGCCACCCTGCGGTGGCGTTTTTCATTTTCTTCGGAGTGCGCCTCGCACCTACTGGTAGTCGAAGAAACCCTTGCCGCTCTTCCGTCCAAGGTATCCGGCCTCGACCATCTCCACGAGCAGGGGCGCCGGACGGTATTTGGGATCCTTGAAACCCTCGAACAGGACCTGCATCACCGCGAGTTCCACATCGAGACCGATCAGATCGCACAGGGCCAGCGGGCCGATCGGGTGATTGCAGCCGAGCTTCATCGCCTCGTCGATCTCCGCGGCCGTGGCGAGCCCTTCGCCCAGCGCGAATATCGCTTCGTTGATCATCGGACACAGCATGCGGTTGACGACGAACCCGGGACTGTTGCGCACCTGCACCGGTGTCTTGCCGATTGCCGCACTGACCTTCTCCACGGCCGCAAAAGTCTCGTCCGAGGTCTGAAGTCCACGAATCAGCTCCACCAGTGCCATCACCGGCACGGGGTTGAAGAAGTGCATGCCTACCACTCGATCCGGGCGACCGGTCGAGGCGGCAAGACGCGTGATCGATATCGAAGACGTATTCGTGGCGATGATCGCATCCTGCTTCAGCCCCTGATCGAGTTGCGCAAAGACCTTGAGCTTGAGGTCGAGATTCTCCGTCGCGGCCTCGATGACCAGGTCGGCGCCGGCGATCGACGACAGGTCTGTTGCGGTGGTAATCCGTCCCAACACCTCGGCTTTCTGCGCCTCGCTCATCCTTTCCTTCTTGACGAGCCGCGCAAGGCTTCCGTCGATCGTGTTCACGCCGCGTTGCAGGGCGCCATCTGCAACGTCAGTCATGACCACTTCGAAACCGGAGACCGCAAATGCCTGCGCGATTCCGTTGCCCATCGTGCCGGCGCCCACGACGCCGATCCTGCGAATGTCCATGCGAAGTTTCTCCTCTCAAGTATCCAGCACATCCCTATCCGCGCCGCCGTTCCATACCGCAGCGTATGGCACGACTCTAGCGCACTTTCACCGGGAAACGCCAGTACCGCGGCGTGTCGGATACGTCTCACCCGCTTGATCAGCGCCGATGGACAGCCGGCACTTATCTGGCTACGCTCCGCACATGACCGCATTCGACCGCCTGCGGGGCCGTTCCCGCTTCATGCTCGCTCTTACCGTTCTGGCCACGCTGGCCGGTCTCGCGCTCGCATTCTGGATGTTGTTCTACCACGTGCGGCCTGCCCCGCCGCGAACGGTGACCATGGTCACCGGCGCCCCGGGGGGCGCCTATGCACTTTATGCCGAGCGCTACCGTCAGGCCCTTGCGCGAGAGGGCATAAACCTTGTCCTGCGCGAGTCCTCGGGCTCGATCGAGAACCTGAGACTACTCAAGACCGATCCCGAAGTCGAACTCGGCTTCATCCAGAGCGGTATCGCCAATGAACCGGATTCTGACGATCTGGTGATGCTCGGCAGCATGTACTTCGAGCCCGTGTGGCTGTTCCACCGTCTGGAAGTGCCGCTGACCCGGCTGACCCAACTCGAAGGCCTCGATGTCGCAGTGGGAGGCATCGGGAGCGGGACACAGCTTCTCGCGCTGCAGCTTCTGGCGATGACCGGGATGGCGGTGGACTCGCCGGGGCTGAAGCATATCGGTGGCGAAGAGGCGGCAACTGCGCTGCTCGAGGGACGCATTGACGCCGCCTTCATGATCGCGGGCGCCGACGCGCCGACCGTCCGCAGGCTGCTCGACGATGAGAGCATCCGCGTCGCCGAGCTGGCTCATATCCAGGCCTACGCGCGACGTATCCCACAACTTGCGAGTCATGATCTTCCCGCCGGGGCGATCGACCTTGCCGGCCCCAATCCCCCGCGTGACGTTCGCCTGCTCGGGGCAACCGCGAACCTGGTCGCACGAGCCGATCTGCATCCTGCGATCATCAACCTGCTCATGCACACCGCGCGCGAAATCCACGGGCAGCCCGGGATGTTTCAACGCCCGGGCGAGTACCCGTTCATACGTACTCGCGACCTACCCCCCAGCAGTGTGGCTCAGCGCTACCTCGAAACCGGACCATCGTTTCTGCAGCGCTACCTGCCGTTCTGGCTGGCTGTCATGGCCGATCGCCTTCTCGTGTCGCTGCTTCCCCTGGTAGCGTTGATGATCCCCCTGATGCGAATCGCGCCTGCGCTCTATGCGTGGCGGATGCGATCACGCATCTACCGATGGTACGGCGAACTCAAGTTCCTGGAACACAGAATTCACGATCGCCCCGATGCCGGTCAGACCAGCGATTATCTGGCTCAACTCGACCGAATCGAAGACCTCGCAAATCACATACGCATTCCACTGGCCTACAACAACGAGCTTTACACCCTGCGCGAACACATTCAGTTGGTGCGGCGCAAACTCCTCAGCCATGCGACCACGTCCGACGAAAAAGCGCCAGCTGCAGCTTGAGCAAAGTTGCTCCGGGGGTGTCCGAGATGCAAAAAAGGGAACCCGAAGGTTCCCTTTCTCGTCTGGCGGAGTGGACGGGACTCGAACCCGCGACCCCCGGCGTGACAGGCCGGTATT
>DAOMNN010000009.1:0-10200 GCA_035443825.1 Rhodocyclaceae bacterium
GTCACCGCACGCATGCCGCCGAGCATCGAGCACACCAGGATGCCGGCCAGACCGAACCACACCCCGGCCTCGAACGGAATCTGGAAGGCGCGAGCCGCGATGGTGCCGGTTGCGGTGATCTGCGCCGTCACGTAGGTGAAGGACGCGACCACAAGCACCACGATGGCGCAGAAGCGTGCGAGCTTGCCGCCGTAACGCGTACCGATGAAGTCCGGCACGGTGTAGCAGCCGAACTTGCGCAGGTACGGCGCCATCAGCGTCGCGACCAGGATGTAGCCGCCGGTCCAGCCGACGATGAACGCCATGTAGCTGTGGCCCGCGATGAAGATGCCGCCCGCCATCGCCACGAAGGACGCGCCCGACATCCAGTCGGCCGCCGTTGCCATGCCGTTGAACACCGGCGGGACGCTTCGCCCGGCCACGTAGTAGGCCTCGACCGCCATCGTTCGCGAGAGAATGCCGATGAAGGCGTAGATCACGATCGTGAACGCGACGAACAGAATGCCGATGGTGTCGGCACCCATGCCCAGCGTCTCGAACCACGCCATCAGCGCGAAGAACGCGAGAAAGCCACCGGTGTAAACACCGTAGATTTTCGGGAGATTGTCGGTAAACGACTTCCCTTCCCATTGCATGCCCATGTCGTCTCCCCCTTACTCGTCTTCGGCCACGCCGAATTCGACGTCGATGGCGTGCTGTTGCTTGTTGAACATGAACAGCTGGACCACGAATACGATCAGTGAGCCCTGCGCGGACATGTAATAGCCCAGCGGCCAGCCGAAGAAATTGATGCTGTTCAGCGAGTAGGCGAACCAGTGGACGACGTAGGCGAAGATGAACCAGATCGTCAGATGCAGGATCATCAGGCCCCGCGTGCGCTTCCAATGCGCCTCGCGGTTCTCGGCCGTTAATGTAGTTGCTTCAGTCACGGATGTTCCTCCTTTGGAATGAAACGCTCTTATGATGCGGCGCCTTAATGCACATGCAAGGCTTGTGCCAGTAACATAGGCTATATAAAACAGCGGCTTAGTTTGTCTGACGCCATTTCTGATGTTACCTGAGGTAACAAGTGTTACGCAGGGTAACGTGGCGCGTCGCAGCATTCGGAGGCGCTCAGGCGTGACCGCCATTGCTCCTCGGACGCGGTATGCCCATCCGCGACCGCCGTTCCCACAAGGCCTTGCGACTGATCCCGAGACGTCGGGCGAGTTCGGTTTCGGTCAGGCTGTCCTGGTGCTCCATCACGTAGCGGCGGAAATAGTTGTCCAGGCTCATGCTGCGGCTCTCGGGGGACGGCTGGCTGGGCGCATGCAACGCCAGCAGTCCCGGCGTGATGCTGTCCTCCGCAAGGATGACGGCGCGCTCGATCGCGTTCTTGAGCTCCCGTACATTGCCTGGCCAGCGGTGGTGCTGGAGGGCGCTCATTGCATCGCGCGTGAAACGCAGCTGCGATCGCTTCATGCGTGTGCAGGCTTTTTCCAGCAGAAACTCGGCCAGAAGGGGAATGTCCTCGCCCCGTTCGCGCAGCGGCGGCAGATGGATTTCCATGACCTCGAGGCGGTAGTAGAGATCCTCGCGGAAGGCGCCGTCACGGACCATCTGTTCGAGGTCGCGGTGAGTCGCCGCGACGAGCCGTACGTCGACGGTGCGGCTGGCGGTCGCGCCGACGCGGCGAATCTCCCCGTCCTGCAGGACTCGCAGCAGGCGCGACTGCGCCGCCGCGGTGAGCTCGCCGATTTCGTCCAGGAACAGCGTGCCACCGTCGGCGGCCTCGATCAGACCCTGATGGCTCGTCGTCGCGCCGGTAAACGCACCTTTCTCGTGTCCGAACAGCTCCGATTCGAGCAGTCCCTCGGGGATGCTTGCGCAATTGACCGAGATGAGTGGAATGGCAGCGCGCGGGCTCTTGGCGTGGATTGCGCGTGCAACCAGTTCCTTGCCCGTACCCGATTCTCCGCGGATGAGCACGGTTGTATCGGTCGGCGCGACTTTCTGTACCGTGTCGCAGACTTTCGCCATCACCGACGAGCGTCCGACCATGCCTTCCAGCGGGTACACGCGTGCCAGGTCTCGGCGCAGGGTTTCGTTCTCGCGCTCCAGCCCGCGCTGCTTGAGGATGCGCGCGACGATGAGGAGCATCTCGTCGTGATCGAAAGGTTTGGCGATGTAGTCGACCGCGCCGGTCTTCATCGCCTCGACCGCCGAGCGCACACTGGCGTAACTGGTCATGATCAGCACCGGGGTTTCGGGACATGAACCCGCGAGGTTGATTCCCTCGCCATCGGGCAGGCGCAAGTCGCAGATGGCGAGTTCGAACGGTTGCGCGGTGCACATGCTGCGCGCCTCGCCAAGACTCGTCGCTTCGGCCACCCGGTAGCCCTCTCGTTCCAGCAGACGGTGCAGGGCGTGACGGATGACCGGTTCGTCATCCACGATCAAGATTCGCTTCATTCGACGCTCTCCTGTTCTTCCATGGGCAGTCGTACGGTGAAACAGGTCCCGCGAGGACTTCGGCTCGCCGCGTTTACCTGGCCGCCATGGTCTTCAACGATGCTGTACACCACCGACAGGCCCAAGCCGGTGCCTTCACCGACGGGTTTGGTTGTGAAAAAGGGTTCGAAGATGCGGTCCAGGATCGGGGCTGCGATGCCTTCGCCCTCGTCCTCCACCGTCACTTCCGCGGCGCCGTTGTCACGACGCCCGCGCACCAGGATCCGGTCGCCTGCGTTGGACGCCTGCATCGCGTTGTTGAAAAGGTTTACGAAAACCTGCAACAGACGCTGGTGATTGCCGCGCACCATGAGATCTGCCGGCACGGCGTTGACGCAATTCACCAGCCGCGCCGAGTCGGCAAGCTGCACCAGGTGTATGGCCTCCTCGACGCAGTCGTGCAGGCACACCGGTTCGCGCCTGGCGGCGTGATCTTCCCCGGCGTGGCTGAATGTGATCAGCGACTGCACGATATTGTTGATCCGCCGGGTCTGCTGCAGGATGTGCCTGACCGCAAGTTCCTGCTCGTCCCGATCGGTTTCGAACCGCAGATTCTGTGCCAGCGAGGCAATCCCCGTCAGCGGATTGCCGATCTCGTGGGCAACTCCTGCCGCAAGGCGACCGATGGATGCGAGCCTGTCGTTGTGCGCCACCTCACTCTCGAGCATATGCAGATCGGTCAGGTCCTCGACGAGCACGACCGTACCGTAGGTCTTCGCGGCGGCCGGGACCGAACCGCTGCTCGAGGCCTCGATTGCGGATTTGTGCAGGTTGATCCAGCGGTTCCTTCCCATGACCGCACACTGCAGCTTGTAGAGGTGGCTGTCGTCGCTGTCGACGAATGCCTGCAGCACCCCTTCCCACGGCGCGTCGAGCTGGTCGAGGGTCGATCCGACGGCGTCCTCGCAGGAGATTCCGGAGATACGGGACATGGCCGTGTTCCAGATCAGGATCTCCCCGTCGGGAGTCAGCGAGCACACGCCCAGCGGCAATTCCTGCAGCACCTGGCGGTGGTAGCGACGAAGCGTGTCGAGCTCGGCGGCAAGACCCTCGAGGCGACCGTGGGAGCGTTCCAGCTGCGCCTCCACGAAACGCAGGCTGTCGGCCAGCGCCATGCGTGCATGCGGTGCCACGCGCAGGCGGTTGTCCACGATCATGCGCGACAGCAGCGGCCCGATCAGGCCCGACAGGTTGCGTTCCAGTCGTTCGCGCAGCCGACCCAGGTCACCGGGGCGGGTTGCATCGCGGTCCATGCCGAGGTCGCTCAGGGCACGGCCGAGTTCCAGCGCGGCGGTCTGTGGACCGACCGCCTGTGACAGCCGCTCCATGAATTCGTCGACGGTGCGTGCCTCGAGAACCCGGGGCGGGATATCCATCGGGTCACGCCGCACCGTGGCCTGGGTCGCTTCCACTTCGGAGGGGGTGGGCCGGCTCAGCAGCGAGCCGATCACGAACAGCAACCCGTTGACCGTCAGGGACCAGAAGGTCGAGAACGCCCACCGGTCCTCGTCTTCCGCGCCGAACCAGACCTGCAGGTTGAAGTCCGTCACCGGCAGGCCGGACTGGTGCATGAGCGGGACGATGAGCGAGAACACCCACACCAGAATGCCCGCGGTGAGCCCCGTGACGAAGCCGACCCGGGTCGCTCGCGGCCACAGCAGGATTCCGACCAGGCCCGGCAGAAACTGTGCCACCGCGACGAAGGAGATCAGGCCGATCTGGACCAGCCCCTGATGTACCTGCAACAGCAGGTAGAACCCGTATCCCATGCCGATGATGATCACGATCAGGATGCGTCGCCCCCACAACAGCCAGGCATAGAGATTCTCGCGCGGGAAGGCCTGCTGCTGGTACCGGGCGGGCAGGATAAGGTGGTTCAGGCACATGCTCGCGAGCGCGAGGGTGGTCACGATCATCATCGCGCTGGCGGCAGACACTCCGCCGACGAAAGTGGTCAGCGCGAGCCATCCGCTTCCGCGTTCGACGGCGAGTCCGAGCACGAAATAATCCGCTGGCGTGCTTACTCCTGTTTCGGTTCCCGCCCACAATATCAAGGGGATGGGAAGGTTGAGCAGCAACAGGAACAGCGGGAATGCCCACGCCGCAGTCTTGAGCGCACGGGGTTCCATGTTCTCGACGAAGATCATGTGGAACTGTCGTGGCAGAAGGAAGCCGGCGGCGAATGCGAGCACCATGAACGTGAACCACGGGCCTTCGCGCACGGGTGCGTAGAGAGCCTCGAGTGCCTGGGGATGCATATCCAGCCAACGGTCCAGACCGCCGAGGCCGCCGAACACGCCGAACAGCGCGAACGCGCCCACCGTGAGCAGCGCGAGCAGTTTTACCGCCGACTCGAACGCGATTGCGACGACCAGTCCTTCGTGCTTCTCGCGAGGGGTGATATGGCGCGCGCCGAACAGAATCGCGAAAAGGCTCAGCGTCCCGCAGAAGGCCAGGGCCAGCAGGTGGGGCGGCGCCTCCTGGGTGATGACCGCCACCGATTCGGTCACGGCCTTGATCTGCAGGGCGATGTAGGGCAGAACGCCGGCAAGCATGAACAGCGTCACCAGCGCACCGGTCCATGGGCTCGGGTAGCGGAACGCGAACAGATCGGCCAGCGAGGTGAGTTGATGATCCCGCACCAGTCGGAGCAGGGGAGATAGCACGATCGGCGTGAGCACGAAGGCGAGCGTGACGCCGAGGTAAATGGTGAGAAAATTGTAGCCCTGAGTCTGGGCAAAGCCGACGCTGCCGTAATAGCTCCAGGAAGTGGCGTAGACCCCGAGGCCCAGTGCGTAGACCAGAGGGTGGTGTACGAGCCAGTCGGGGAGCCAGCCGTTTTCCGTGGCATGGGCGATGAAGAACAGCAGCCCCAGATATGCGACGCCGACCGCGTAGAGGATGCCGATCTCAGTGATCATGGCGCTGAACGAGTGCGATGAGAACGATTACGAGCCCCCACAGGACGTAGGGGCCAAACCATGGAAACGTATCCGATGCCCACCAATGGACCAGTGGTGATGCAAACAGCAATACGCCGAACAGGAACAGGATCAGAATCTTGTCCAACAGCGGCACTCGCGCATGGCATTCAGAGTGTTACGGACTGTAACACGTGCATGGAACCGTGAAAGCATTTTTTTGGGGGGTGTGATGCGCTACTGGCTGATGAAATCCGAGCCCGACGATTGCTCGATCGACGACCTTGCGGCGATGCCCGAGCAGACGGTTGCCTGGTATGGCGTGCGCAACTATCAGGCGCGCAATTTCATGCGCGACCGGATGCGTGTCGGCGATCGCGTTTTCTTCTATCATTCGAGCTGCCCTGAGCCGGGAATCGCAGGCATCGCGCGGATTGCGAGCGATGCCTATCCGGATGCCACCCAGTTCGATCCGGCAAGCCGTTTCTTCGACCCGAGTTCCACTCCCGACGAGCCGCGCTGGTTGAACGTCGATGTGCAATTGCTGCGCAAGACCCGCCTCGTTGCGCTTGCGGAGCTTCGTGCCGTCCCCGAACTTGCGGAGATGCGCGTGCTGGCGCGCGGCAATCGTCTGTCGATCACACCGGTCGAGCCTGCCGAGTGGGCATTCGTAGTGCGCAACCTTATGGGGCTGAAGGATGACGTTTGACGTGTGGTGGCTGAGTTACCTGGTCCTGGGCGGTTTCGTCGGGTTCTTTGCCGGACTGCTGGGAGTGGGCGGCGGTGCCATCATGGTTCCGGTGCTGACGACCGTGTTCATTGCGCAGGGTTTTCCGGCGGAGAAGGTCGTGCATCTCGCGCTGGGAACCTCGATGGCGGCGATCGTGCTTACGTCGATGGCGAGTCTGCGCGCGCATCATCGGCACGGCGCCGTGCGCTGGGATATCGTGCGTCCGATCACCCCGGGGATCCTGGTCGGGACCTTCAGCGCGACCTTTATCGCGTCTCGTGTCGCATCCGAACCACTGGCGATTTTCTTTGCGGGCTTCATGGCTTACGTGTCGCTGCAGATGCTTGCGAACATCAAGCCCAAGCCGACGCGCGAGCTTCCCGGGCGCGTGGGAATGAGTGCGGTCGGGGCGGGAATCGGGGGCATATCCGCGCTGGTGGCGATCGGCGGCGGTTCCCTTTCGGTGCCGTTCATGACGTGGTGCAACGTGAAAGTGCACCACGCGATCGGCACGTCTGCCGCAATCGGGCTGCCGATTGCACTTGCCGGCACGTTCGGTTATCTGGTCAACGGATGGGGCGCCGAGGCCATGCCTGAGTTCAGCCTCGGCTTCATCTATCTGCCGGCTCTGGTCCTGGTCAGCATCGTGAGCATGTACACGGCCCCGTTGGGGGCGAAGCTCGCGCACCGCCTGCCGGTCCCCACCCTCAAGCGCATATTCGCGGTGGTTCTGCTACTGCTTTGTGCGAAGATGTTGCATACCCTGTTCGGGTAAGAGAACGTCGGAGCGCTGAATGAGCTGGAACGTCTGGTTGGCCTTTCTTGCCGCGTCGATCGTGATTGCGGTCACGCCCGGACCGGGGGCGGTACTGAGCATCTCCACCGGGCTCCGCCATGGCTACCCGTCGGCGATCAGGGCGATTTCGGGGCTCGAGAGCGCGTTGCTGATTCAGCTCGCGGTGGTTGCACTCGGCCTGGGTGCGGTCCTCGCCGCGTCCAGTACGGCGTTCTTCGTTCTGAAGTTCGCCGGTGCGGCCTACCTTATCTGGCTGGGCATCCAGAAGTGGCGCGCACCGGTCGCGGAGATCGACGAACGGGGCGTTGCGGCGCTGCGTTCGCGTGGGCTCTACGTCCAGGGGCTTCTGGTGAACCTGACCAACCCCAAGGCGCTGGTCTTCATCGTTGCGCTGGTGCCGCAGTTCATCAGCCCGAACCTTCCCCAGGCGCCGCAGTTCCTGATCATCGGCGCGACGATGGTGGTGACCGACGTGATCGTGATGTCCTGCTATGCCCTGCTCGCAGGGCGATGCCGGGCGTGGTTTCACAGTCCGCGCATGATCCGCGCGCAGAACAGGGTCTTCGGCGGACTTTTCGTCTCGGCCGGTGCGCTGCTCGCCTCGGCATCGCGCTGAGATCAGCGCAGAGGCGCGATTCAATTGGTTTCTGGCAGCAGACCCTTCATCAGGGTGTCGAGATTGAAGCGCATCATGTCGATGTAGGTGGGGGCCGGACCGTCGGGCCCCGACAGGGCGTCCGAGTAGAGTTTTCCGCCCACATTCGCACCGCCTTCATGTGCAATCCGTTCGATCAGACGCGGGTCGCTGATGTTCTCGATGAAGACGACCGGCACGTTCTCTCTGCGCAACTGCCGGATCAGCCGCGCGATTCCGGCTGCCGAGGGTTCGGCCTGGGAGCTGATGCCGGCCGCCGCGATGACCCGCAATCCGTAGGCCTTGCCCAGATAGCCGAAGGCGTCGTGGGACGTGATCAGCTTGCGTCGTGAAATCGGCAGGGCAGACAGCGTACTGCGAATGTCCGCGTCGAGCGCCTTGAGCTGCTGTGCATAGCGCTCGGCGTTTTCGGCATAGCGTGCAGCCCCGTCGGGGTCGACGCGTCCGAGTGCGGCTGCGATGTTGCTGACCATGATCAGAACGTTGGGGACCTCCTGCCAGACGTGGGGGTCCATGTCGCCGTGATCGTGCCCGTGGTGTGCATGACTCTCCGGTCCGGTCAGGGGCTCGATGCCCTCGCTCGCGACGACCACGGCGGTTGCGTGCGCGGCCGATCTGGCTAGACGCTCCAGCCACGTGTCGAAACCGAGTCCGTTGGCGAGCACGAGGTGGGCGTCCCGCACGAGGCGTGCATCCGACGGCCTGGGTTGATAGCCATGAGCGTCTTCGTCGGCTGCGATGAGTGAGGTCACGTTCACCCTTTCACCCCCGACCTGCCGCGCAAGGTCGGCGAGAATGCTGAAACTTGCGACGACCTCGATCTGGGCGGCACGCAGCGGAGTGGCGACGAGGGCAAGCACGAGCAGCAGGCTTGCCAGGGTGGGTCTGAACATTGAATGCATCGGGGACTTCCGCATTTCGACAGATGGGGTTTCAGGATTCGAGGTGCGGGCGGCGGTACAGCCGTGGCCCGATCAGGCCGCCCGGCGCCAGGATCAGGGACGCGAGGTAGGCACCCCCGGCAGCGAGCACGATGGCCGGACCTGCCGGCAGGTCGGCGTGGAACGAAGCGAGCAGACCGACCACCCCGCTGGCTGACGCCAGGGCCACCGACACGCCGAACATGCTCGTCAGCCCCCGTGCCCACAAGCGCGCGGCAGCGGCCGGGAGAATCATGATCCCGACTGCCATGAGGGTGCCCAATGCGTGGAAGCCGCTCACCAGATTGAGGACGACGAGGATGAGGAAACCGTAGTGGGCGATCGGGCTGAGGCCGCTCACCCCGCGCAGGAACGACGGGTCGAAGCATTCGAGCACGAGGGGCCGGAACAGCAGTGCCAGGGCGAACAGCGTGAAGGTCGTAATCGTCGCGATCAGCAGCAATGAAGCATCGTCGAGCGCAAGCACCGATCCGAACAGCACGTGCAACAGATCCAGATTGCGCCCGCGCAGCGACACGAGCAATACGCCGGCGGCCAGGGACATGAGGTAGAAGGCCGCGAGACTGGCGTCCTCCTTGAGGACCGAGGAACGCGCCACCAGGCCGGCGCCCAGCGCAACCACCACGCCGGCGACGATGCCACCGATGGTCATCGCACCCAGTGACAGGCCAAATCCCAGGTAGCCGAGTGCTGCGCCCGGCAGGATGGCGTGCGACATCGCGTCGCCCATCAGGCTCATGCGTCGCAGCAGCAGGAACAGACCCACCGGCGTGGCACCCAGAGCAAGCGCGAGACAGCCCGCGAGCGCGCGGCGCATGAACTCGAACTCGAGAAAGGGGCCGATAAGCGCATCCGCGATCAAACGGCCTCCCTCTCGGCGTGGCGGTGACATACCGGCGCATTCTCGTTGAATGTCTCGGCGAGTGCGCGTGCCCGGGCGAGATGCTCCGCGGTCAGGATCTGTCCGGTCGGTCCAAGACCGATGGCCTCGCGCGCGAGCAGCAGGCACTCCGGGAAGTGCCGCCTGACCCGATCGAGATCGTGAAGCACGGCGAGAATGGTGCGCCCCTCCGCATGCCATTCGAGGACCAGCGACATCAGTTCGTCCGTGGTGCGCGCGTCGATTGCATTGAAAGGTTCGTCGAGCAGGAGAAGGTCGCAATCCTGCAGCATCAGCCGTGCAAATCTGACCCGCTGCAGCTGACCTCCGGAAAGCGATCCAATGGGGCGGTTTTCGAGACCTGTCAGGCCCACGCGCCGAAGTGTCGCGTGTACCCGAGTCCTGTCGCTCCGACCGAGACCACCGAACCCGCCGATGTTGCGCCACAAACCCATGGCAACCATGTCGAACACGCTGACCGGGAAGCTGCTGTCCAGCGCACCGATTTGTGGAAGGTAGGCAATGCGTTCCCGCGCGATCGACATGTGGAAGCTGCCCTGCAGGGGCATCAGTTCGCCCACGAGCGCCTTGAGCAGCGTGGACTTTCCGGCACCGTTCGGCCCGACGACGGCCACCAGGCCCCCGCGCCCGATGCTGCAGTCGAGGTGGTGGACCGCTGGGTGGCGGTCGTAGCCCAGGGTCAGATTCCGGAAGAGTATCGCCGGCGGGGAGATCGAGGTGCTCATGCGATGGCCCACGCGACGAACAGCCACAGCACCAGCGCTGC
>DAOMNN010000009.1:10300-15016 GCA_035443825.1 Rhodocyclaceae bacterium
CCATGACCACGATGATCATGGCCATGAGGATGACGGTCATGAGGATCACGGGCATGCGCATGGTGACATCTACGTCGTCTACCAGCTGGAGTGCTCGACGCCGTCGGCGCTCACCGAGATCGGTGTCGGCCTCATCGATGCCTTTCCCCGGATCCACGTGATCAGGGCCGAGACCGCGACGCCGCGCGGACAGGCATCGGTCCGTCTGGACCGTGCGGGAATCACGCTTCCCTTGTGACCAACGGCGAGAACGGCGGCAGCCGGGCCCCCGCGATCCTGTTCGAGAATGTCCGCTTTCGCTGGCCGAAAGCGGCCGAGCCATGTCTGGATGTGCCGGCGTTCCGCGTGGATGCGGGAGAGCGCGTGTTCATCCATGGGCCGAGCGGCAGTGGCAAGTCCACCCTGCTGTCGCTCGTGGGCGGGGTGATCGAGCCTGAGCGCGGTCGTATCGAGGTTCTTGGCCAGGCGTTGCGACAGATGCGTGCCGGCGCGCGTGATCGATTCCGAGCGGCGAACGTCGGATTCATCTTTCAGCTGTTCAATCTCGTCCCTTATCTTTCCGCACTCGACAACATATTGTTGCCGTGCCGGTTCTCCGGGGAGCGAGCCGCGCGGGTCGGGTCGAGCGCACGGGAAGAGGCGTTGCGTCTTGCCCACAAGCTCGATCTGGATGCCACGCTGCTGAACCGTTCGGCTGCAGAGTTGTCTGTCGGGCAACAGCAGCGGGTCGCGGCAGCGCGGGCACTCATTGGCCGTCCGGGGCTGGTGATCGCCGATGAACCGACCTCGGCGCTCGATGCCGATCGACAGCAGGCTTTTCTCGACCTGTTGCTCGCGGAATGCGCTCTCACCCGTGCGTGCCTGTTGTTCGTGAGCCACGACGAGCGCCTGAGCGAGCGTTTCGATCGGGTGGTGAGCCTGCCCGAAATCAATCACGCAAGCACATCAGCTCCGGCAAGATGACTCCAGTCTGGCACCTTACCTGGCGCAGCGTTGCGAACCGTCGCATGACGGTGGCGCTGACGGCGCTCGCGGTGGCGCTCGCGGTGGCGATGCTGCTGGGGGTGGAACGTCTGCGCAACGACGCACGCGCGGGTTTTGCGCAGACCGTTTCCGGCACCGATCTGATCGTCGGCGCTCGCAGCGGTCCGGTGCAGTTGCTGCTGTACTCCGTGTTTCATCTGGGCGACGCTACCAATAACGTGTCGTGGCAGAGCATGCAGAAGATCGCGGCGCATCCTCAGGTCGAATGGCTGGTGCCGGTTTCCCTCGGCGACTCGCATCGCGGCTTCCGCGTCGTCGGGACCACTACCGGGTTCTTCGAGCACTATCGTCACGGGCGCGACCGGTCGCTGGCCTTTGCGGCGGGCAAGCCCTTCGAGGCCTTGTTCGACGCGGTCGTCGGGGCTGAAGTCGCTGCCCGCCTGGGCTACACGGTCGGGCGGTCGATCGTCGTCAGTCACGGTGCGGGGGAGGTGAGTTTCGCCGATCATGACGACAAGCCCTTCACCATTGTCGGCGTGCTCGCGCGCACCGGTACGCCGGTCGATCGCTCTGTGCTGGTGGGCCTCGAGGCGATCGAGGCGATCCACGTGGACTGGAGCGGCGGGGCGCGTATGCCCGGCGTTTCGATTCCGGCGGAACAAGTGCAGCGTTTCGACCTCACACCCAAGGCAGTCACCGCGGCGTTGGTCGGCCTGAAGTCGAGGGTGGCGGTGTTTCGGGTTCAACGCTTCGTCAACGGTTTTGCGGACGAACCGCTGCTGGCGATTCTTCCCGGTGTGACGCTGCAGCAGCTGTGGGGGATTCTGGCGATCGCCGAGCGTGCCCTGCTGGCGGTCTCGGCGCTCGTGGTGCTGGTCGGGCTGACGGGCCTGGTTGCAGTCGTGGTCTCCAGTCTCGGAGAGCGTCGGCGCGAACTTGCGATCCTCCGTGCAATGGGTGCGAGTCCGCGTCAGGTTTTCGTGCTGCTCGCGCTGGAGAGCCTGCTGATCAGCCTGATCGGCTGTGTGGTCGGGCTCACTCTGGTGCAGGGTGCGGCATGGCTTGCCGGTCCGTGGATGGAGGCGCATCATGGATTGTCGCTGAGTACCGGCATGCCGTCGCCCGGAGAATGGATGTTGCTCGGCGGCGTCGTTGCCGCGGCTTTCGTCGCCAGCCTGGTCCCCGGCTTTCGCGCCTACCGCTATTCGCTTGCGGATGGCATGACGATACGGATCTGATCATGAAGCTTGTCACACTCGTATGGATCGCGGTTGCGGTCCTTTTCGCCGCACCGGTGCAGGCCCGGGACGAGCCGGAGCCGAATGCGTTCGAGATCGGGGAACGTCTCGATCCGGCCGCGGCCGGGGCGTCGGTGGACGGTTTTCGCGAACTGACGTGGGACGACCTGATTCCCCCGGACTGGCTACCCGAGGATCTGTTCGAGGGCCTCTTCGACGATGCCGACCTGGACCGACTCGAGGACTACGATCCGCGCGCGATCGAGATCATGGACAAGATCCGTGAAATCTGGGATGCCGCGCCGGTGGTCGAGCGCCTGAGCGGACAGCGGATACGCATACCGGGCTTCGTCGTGCCGCTCGAGGGTGATGGAGAGCATATCCGCGAGTTCCTGCTCGTGCCTTATTTCGGCGCCTGCATTCATGTCCCGCCGCCGCCGGCTAATCAGCTCATCCATGTCGTGCCCGAGCGCGACATCCCGGCCAGCTGGAACATGGTCCCGGTGTGGGTCAGTGGCGTATTGACCGTCGCTCGCTACGATTCGGAACTCGGCACCGCGGGCTACCAGATGCGCGGGATCCTGGTGGAGGAGTACAAGGAGTAATCGACCTTAGGGCGTGTTCTCATTCACGCTGGCGACCGCCATGGCGAATGAGAACACGCCCTGTGCTTCGATCAGACTGCGCGCAGGGCCGCAAACTCGCGGTCGAGCAATGTCGGCTCGCCCAGATTCAGCTCCAGCAACCGGTGCAGGTGGGTAATGCTGTCGAGATCGATTTCGCGACAATACACGCCAATATGGTCGTCTTCGACATGCACTACGTCACAAGTCATGTCGATCGTGGTCTCGCCGCTGTCGAGTGCGATTTCCAGCTTGCAGGACTGGCCCGGGTGCACCGCACCCGCGTCGGGCATGCCCACCAGGGCGCCTTTCAACGAGAGATCGAGGATTTCGCACGCGTGCGCTGTAGCGTCGACCACGATGCGTGCCGGCGCCCGAAACAGGATGCGCGCGAAGCGCCTGCCGTGTTCGTCGTTGTCCGCCATTCAGTGCCCTCCTGTTCCGATCCGGACGACCGTCCGTTCATTCTGATGGGAGCATGCTACGGGATCAAGTGGTTCTTCGGCCGACGTCCGATCCGGTAGAATCAGGGCCATGAGCGCAAGTCATGACGAACAGGGAGACAATGCCGGGCACTCTCCGCTCGGACGGCCGGTGGCCTACCGCGACACCTACTCGCCCGACCTTTTGTTTCCCATTTCCCGGCAACCGAAACGTGACGAGATCGGTGTGCGTGGCGAAGACCTGCCCTTTGT
Source organism: Rhodocyclaceae bacterium (assembly GCA_035443825.1). Classification (GTDB taxonomy): domain Bacteria; phylum Pseudomonadota; class Gammaproteobacteria; order Burkholderiales; family Rhodocyclaceae; genus DAOMNN01. The sequence continues at coordinate 13,841 of DAOMNN010000009.1, forward strand.
CGGCGAGGATCTGTGGAACGCGTACGAACTTTCCTGGCTTGATCCCCGCGGCAAGCCGGTGGTGGCGATCGGGTCCTTCCGCGTGCCGGCGCAATCCCCGCGGCTGATCGAATCGAAGTCACTCAAGCTGTATTTGAACTCCTTCAATCAGGAGCGCTTCGAATCCGTCGATGTGGTGCGCGAGATCGTGATCCGGGATCTTGCCGGCGCCTGCGGCCTGCCAGTGGCAGTGGAGATTCAGCCCCTCGATCTTCGCCCGCTGCGCGATATCGGCTACCCGGACGGGGTGCTGCTCGACACACTGGACGTCGACGTCGACACCTACGAGCCGACCGCCGCTTTTCTGGGTGCGGACCGCTCGGCGGCGCCACGCACCGAGGTGCTGTATTCGCATCTTCTCAAGTCGAACTGCCTCGTCACCGGTCAGCCCGACTGGGGCATGGTGGTGATTCGCTACACGGGACATCCCATCGGACGCGAGGGTCTGCTCCGGTACATCGTCTCGTTCCGCAGACACAACGAATTTCACGAGCAATGCGTGGAGCGGATCTTCTGCGACATCCTGCGCCGCTGCACACCCGAGCATCTACAGGTGTGGGCACGCTACACGCGGCGCGGTGGCCTGGACATCAATCCGTATCGCTCGACCCACGGCTTGCCGGCACCGGGAAACGTGTTCGAGGTCAGGCAGTAGGCGAGCGGGCGATCGCAAACGCACGGCAGGACTTTCCATGCGCCGAGGGACATCGACTGAATAACCTACGTATTTTGTCGGCTATTCGGGAGTCCTTTGTTGTAGACTGATGCCTTGCCATGGTGCAGGTTTTCTGCACCCCGGCTTTCGATGCCGTGTATTGGAACGCATTCGAAGGCCTTCCCCGCTTCGGAGACCGTCATGCCGAATCGCCTTGCTTCGGAAACCTCGCCTTATCTGCTGCAGCATGCGGACAATCCCGTGGACTGGTGGCCGTGGTGCCCGGAGGCTCTGGATCTGGCACGCCGCCAGGATCGCCCCATACTGTTGTCGATAGGTTACTCGGCGTGCCACTGGTGTCACGTCATGGCGCACGAATCCTTCGAGGATCCGGAAGTCGCGGACGTGATGAATCGACTGTTCGTCAACATCAAGGTCGATCGCGAGGAGCGTCCGGATCTCGACCAGATCTACCAGTCGGC
>DAOMNN010000009.1:15116-69166 GCA_035443825.1 Rhodocyclaceae bacterium
TGGGTGATGCGTGAGATGCAGTCGGCGGAGGGTGGCTACTACTCAGCACTCGATGCGGATTCGGAGGGTGAGGAGGGCAGGTTCTACGTGTGGGACAGGGATGAGGTGCGCGATATCCTCGACGAGCGCGCGTTCGCCCTGGTCGAGCGCCATTTCGGGCTGGATGAGGCTCCGAACTTCGAAGACAGGCACTGGCACCTGACGGTGAGCACAGCGCTCGATCAGGTCGCGAACGAATTGGGCATGCAGCCTGACGACGCGTGTGCGCTGCTTGCCGAATCATGCCGGAAGCTGTTCGAAGTGCGCGAGAGGCGCACGAGGCCAGGTCTCGATCACAAGATCCTGACAAGCTGGAATGCGCTCATGATCGCTGCCATGTCCCGTGCCGCCAGGGTTTTCGAACGCGACGACTGGCATGCGTCCGCCGGCCGTGCACTGGATTTCATTCGTCGGCATCTGTGGCGTGACGGACGGCTGCTTGCGACGAGTGCCGGCGGCGCCGGACACCTCAACGCCTACGTCGATGACCATGCCTACCTGCTCGATGCGTTGATCGAAATGCTGCAGGCGCGATTCGATCCGATCGTGCTCGAGTTTGCGGACGACATTGCCGATGCACTGCTCGACGGATTCGAGGATCGCGAGGCCGGCGGCTTTTTCTTCACCCGCCACGACCACGAAGCGCTGATTCAGCGGCCCAAGCCGTTGCATGACAATGCAACCCCCGCGGGCAATGGCGTGGCCGCGCGCGCACTGGCCCGGCTGGGTCATCTGACGGGCGAGCTTCGATACCTCGATGCATCGGAACGTACCTTGAAGGCGGCCTATGCGACGCTTGCTGCAAGCCCCGGCGGTTGCGCGAGCATTGCCCTTGCGCTGGCCGAGAACCTCGTGCCCCCCGCGACGGTGGTTGTGCGTGGGCCGGCGCAAGCCCTCGTTTCCTGGCAGCGCAGGCTGAATGCGCATCACATTCCGGACGTGATGCTTCTGGCGATACCGCGCGGGACCCCCGATCTACCTCCGGCGCTCGACAAGCCGGCCGGAGAACGTGTCAACGCCTGGGTGTGTCGGGGCGTTAATTGTCTGAGTCCGATCGTCGATATCGAGAAACTCGAGGGAGCGCTCGGCATCGGAGCCCTGCCGCAGTAGTCAAGAGGGCAGGGGTTGGTTTAACATCAACCGTTTTAACACCATCATCGAGAGGAAGAACATGAAGGGATTTGTTGCTGCTGTCGCTGCCGTCGGGCTCCTGGGCGCCGCCCCGGCCTTTGCCAATGCCGATCTGGCGAAGTCGAAGAACTGTCTGGCCTGTCACGCGACCGACAAGAAGCTGGTGGGACCGTCCTACAAGGACATCTCGGCCAAGTACGCGGGCCAGGACGGTGCCGTTGCGATGCTCGTGACGAAGATCCAGAAGGGTGGTGCAGGTGTGTGGGGTCCGGTCCCGATGCCGCCCAACCCGCAAGTCAGCGCCGACGATGCGAAGACGCTTGCCGAGTGGGTCCTGACGCACTGATTGCAGTATCACTCGAGCAAGACGGAAAATGGCCGGCTGGATCATCCAGCCGGCCATTTTCTTGATCAAGTTCGTTCGATCAGACCGCGATCGACCGTGGCGTCATGCCGATCAGGAGTTCGGCGTCGGCGGCCGGCGCCGGCCGTGCGAAATAGAAACCCTGCATCACGTCGCAACCCAGTGATCTCAGCGTGGTCGCCTGTTGCGCGTGCTCCACGCCCTCGGCGATCAGGTTCAGGCCGAAGCCTCGTGCGATACCCGTGATGGCCGAAACGATGGGATTGGTCATGAGGCCGTCGAGGTCGCGTACGAAGCTGCGATCGATCTTGAGGACGCTCACCGGGAGCTTCTGCAGGTAGGCAAGCGCCGAGTATCCGGTGCCGAAATCGTCGATCGCGATGCCGACACCGCTGTCGCGCAGCTGCCTGACCTTGGCAGCGACGCCGTTCGTATCCTGCATCATCATGCTCTCGGTGATCTCCAGTTCAACCTGCTCGGGCGGGAGTTCATGACGCGCTATGCATTTCGTGACCAGGCTGACGATATCCCCGTTGTCGAAATCGTGGGGTGCGAGATTCAGCGACATCTTCAGATCCGAGTGCCCCTTCCGTCGCCACTCCGCCAGTTGCGAGCATGCGTTCTCCAGCACCCAGCGACTGATGTCCCCGATGAGACCGACTTCCTCGGCCACCGGTATGAACACGTCGGGGGGGATCTGCCCGTTCTCGGGATGGTTCCAGCGCAGCAATGCCTCCATTCCGACCACGCGCTGCCCGGCCAGACTGATCTGCGGCTGATAGTAGAGTTCGAACTGATTGCGTTCGAGTGCGACGCGAAGGTCGTTCTCGATGGTGATTCTTCCCTGGTGATGCGTGTTGAGTTCGGGTGCGAAGAAGCGGAAGCCGTTCTTGCCCGAGCGCTTCACCTGATACATCGCGATGTCGGCGTGCTGAGTCAGCGATTCGGCGGTCTGGCCGTCGCGGGGGAAGATCGAGATGCCGATACTTGCGGTAGCGCGGAAACTTCCGTGCGGAAGTGCAAAAGCTTGTTCGAGCGCGCCCAGAATCTTCCTTGCGATCACCTCGGCATCTTCCGGTCCCGCAATGTCGGGCAGCAGGATCGTGAACTCGTCGCCGCCGAGGCGCGCCAGCGTGTCTCCACGGCGCAGTGTCGCAGACAGCCGGCTCGATATCCCGCGCAGCAAGGCATCGCCTGCTGCATGGCCATAGGTGTCGTTGATCAGCTTGAAGCGGTCGATGTCTACGAACATGACCGCCAGCGAGCCACCGCGGCGCTGCGCCTGGGCGATCGCAAGCTCCAGCCGGTCCTTGAACAAAAGGCGATTGGGTAGCTGGGTAAGCTGGTCATGATAGGCCTGGAAGCTGATGATCTCCTCGGCGCGTTTGCGCTCGGAGATGTCACGTGCGACGCCATACAGGCCGACGTAGCGTCCCTTGTGTCCCTCGCGCGCCAGCATGGGCATGCCCTGCAAGGCAACCGTGATGAATCCGGAAGGACCCTCCTGGCCGTTACTCTTGGTTGGTCGGCGCAGGCGCAATTCGACACTGAAGCTGGCGGCGGGCTGCTCGCGCAAGGATTCCAGCATGGCCTGGATGCGGTCCACGTCCTCGGGCATCACGAGCCAAAGGAAGGGTTGGCGGAGCAACTGGTTGCGCTCGAACCCGAGCAGGCCCTCGATGCGCGGATTGACGTAATTGAATCGCCCTTCGGCATCGAGGGTGAAAATCAGGTCCGGAGAGCTCTCGACCAGATAACGATGCAGGCGCTCGGAGGTACGGAGTCGGTCGCTCATTGCCCGGTTGGCGCGTTCCAGAGCCTTCTTGTGCAGGGCACTCTGGACGACCCGCTGCAACTGGGCAACGTGATAGGGCTTGCGGATGAAGTCGTCGGCTCCGCGCCTGAGGGCACCGATGGCTGCATCGATTGCATCTTCGCCGCTGATCATGACCACCGATTCCTCGCGCTGATTGGCGCTCAGCCAGTCGAGCACGGCGAGTCCGGTCGAATCGGGCAGACGGTAGTCGAGCAGAATCACGTCATAGCGATTCCGTCCGAGCAGATCCATGGCTTCGGTCGCACTCCCGCACTGGTCGAAATGACGTCCGCTTTGCGCCAGCACGTGGGGAAGGCTGCGGCGCAGAGCGGCATCGTCGTCCACTATGAGGATGCGACAGCCAGCCTCGGGGTCCGTGTTCGCCTCGGACAACTGGCTGTACAGTGGCGCCTCACCCGGAATGACCATGACCCCCCGATCTCTTCGGTGCTGTGGCGAAGTTGCCACAGGTGCCGTAATTTAGCCCGATTTCACTAAAGGTACAAGGACTTGGAAGCTCGTTCCGGTGCCGGGTTGACTACGACAAAGGATAGATGCATTCCAATGTTCCAGAATCTCGCCCACGATCGACAGACCCAAGCCTTGGTGCGTGTCCCCCTTGGCGCTGGGGCGCGGGCGAAACAGGCTCTCCATGCGGTCGGCCGGCAAGCCAGGGCCATTGTCTATTACGCGGATCTCGACGCACGCAATACCATTGTGCAGAAGCTGGCCGGCCAGCACGACGGACAGTCGTCGACCGGGTTGAAGTGCTTCGGCCGCATTGCGGAAGAGGTTGAGCAGCACCTGCTTGAGGGCGGACGCTGGCATCGCAACCGGGGGGAGTCCGATTGCGGAGCGCAGTTCGAAGTGAATGCCTTGCGTTCCGAACAGCGCTTCCGAGTAAAGGGCCTGCATTTCGTGCAGCACGTCCGCAACATCGCATCGAGCAGACTCGGCCAGCACCGCGGGCACCGCCGAGACCTGGCGAATGAGTCGATCGAGACGGTCGAGTTCCGACTGAACGATACCAAGCTCTTCATTGATCGCGCCTGCCTCGGGGTGGCGCTGGGACATGAGGCTCAGGTAGCTCTTGATGACCGTAAGCGGATTGCTGGCTTCGTGCACCATTCTCCGCGCCTGTTCCTGATAGCGTTGTTCGAGCTCGGTGCGCAACTGTACCTGTCGCGACTGCTCGCGCTGCAGTTCGATCACGGCATCGGCGGCGGCGGCGGTGAGGTCGATGAGGAAGGCTTGCGATTCCGCATCACGGGCTGCGGCCGTCGCGGCTTCGACGATCGCGACCGCCTTCGTCCCCGCTATCGGCAAGGGCAGGCATACGAAACCGCCTTGTCCGAGCCAACGATTGAGGTGCCAGTCGTGTACCGACCGGCCCGGGCCATTCGTTTCGGCCGGGCGCGAAGTGGGGGTGCCGGTTCGCAGCGCGAGCGAGATCATGCTGCCCGGATCGTCCAGGCGCTGTCCGAGTTCGGCGAACCACTCCCGAACTCCAGCCCTGCGCCCCAGAGGCAGCGTACGAATCTGCCCATGGTCGTCCGACACCAGAACGAGCGGTGCCGGGCTGCCGCAGAGCAGTATGCATGCGGCACCGAGGCGCATGTCGATCGCATCCACGTCGGCGCCCGAGAACGCATTGCGCATCAGACTGACGTAGATCGTGCGCCGAAACGCGTCACCACCGCCATCGGCCGCGTAAGGCGGCGGTGCGACCCCGGTCTGTGCGGGGCTGCCGCCCTGCGTCGACGCGAGCCCATGTGATCCAGGGCCGCCTTCCGGCATGACATCGCCCAATGCCGTGTTGCGCAGACTGAACAGGCCGTCCTCGGACAGATTCAGCAATCGGGTCATCGCTTCGGCGTGCACGTCCCAGTCGTCACGGGCAAGTGCTCTTGCAGCCCAGAGCAAGCGTGCGAGGGGATGCGCGGCGACAAGTTGTTCCTCCAGTGCGGTCTGGAGCAGCATCGCGTCGGCAATCGGCAGGGGCAGCCCGCATGCCGCCGCCATTCGTGCGGCAAGTCGATGGTGATCGGCGTCGTCGAGTTCGCCCTCGCTGCCCGGCGTGTCGTGACGCTCCAGGTTGCAGCACAAGCGACCGAGGTTGTGAAACAGCCCCGCAACATAGGCCTCGCCGGGAAACGCGTATCCGGTCTGGAGTGCGAGGTGCAGCGCGCACTGAGCGGCCCTCATCGCCTCAAAGGCAGTGTGGCGTGCGCCGGCGTCGGCCTGCCGTTGTTCCCAGGCCAGTTGGAGCAGCCAGGTCCGGACCAGTTCGCTGCCAATCGCCTTGAGGCGTTCCGCCACCTGTCTGTCGAACTGCGCATCCAGTCTTTCGTCAGCGAGCGGACACGCGGCCAGGATCGGATAAAGCAGACCCGGATCCCGTACTATGAGCGCGGCGGCCTTGTCCCAGTTCGGCGTGTGTGAACCGAGCGTGCGCAGAAGCGCTTCGCAATGCTCGGGGAGCACTGCGAAGCGGAGCGGCAGTACAGTGTCTTGAACCGCTGGCGCCATACGCACGGGTTTACATCCATCTTGATACGAGCCGCGATTCTATGTGCTGGCGCCATGTGTCAGCGTGATCGAATGCGCGAGTCCCGGGCCGTTTCGCGCAATTTCGGGAGCAAACGTGAATAATGCACGCTGCAAGATGGCGCGACGCAAGGTCCGGGGCCTGATTGGGGGCGAGACTGGCCGGGCGTGCGCTCAGGACTGGAAGCTGTCGGCGAAACCCAGTCCCACGAGCAGCGCCCTGTTGATCTTCTCCGGGGTCAGCTGCAGTTCCGCCGCCTGTTTCTGAAGGCCGGCGCAGTCGAAGCTTTCGCTCATTCTCGCCAGTTTGAGAAAGGGGGCGTACTCGCCCTCGCCGTGCAGCAATGCATCGCTGACCCCCTCCGGGAGATGCATCTCGTCGAGCACGCTTTGCATGGAGGTACCGAGCAAGATGGGCAGCACCGAGAATGCGCCGGTGATGAAGAGGTTGTCGTATTCCGATTTGTCGAAAAAGTCCGCTCCGACCTCCTCCATGAAGCGGCCTCGCGCAATCGAGGTCTGCATCATCGCGGGTGCGCCCGGATCACGGCTGGCCGTGACCAGGAGCAGGGACAGCCATTTGTTCAGATTGGAATATCCAAGAATGCTTACCGCGTGTCTGAACGACTGGATCTCGCACATCAGTCCGAACCCGGCCGAGTTGATGTAGCGCAGGAGCTTGTATGAGATCGCCACGTCCTGTTTGAGGAGCGCCTCGATCTCGCGGATGTCGGCGTTGTTGCGAACCAGATTGAGGAGACGCACGATCTGGGCGTGGGCCGGTGCAAGCGCCTTGGGCGGCGGATTGCCCTGCAGGAAGAACCAGCCCGATGCGCCGTCGTATCCAGCCTTTACGGCATTCTGGAACGCCTCGATATCGGTCAGGCTCCATGCAAGGGGAATGCCTGGCGAGCCCGCCGGCGTGGGATGCTTGCGCACGTCCATGAGGACGAAACGCCAGTCGGCATCGAGCGGAAGCTCGACGCCCGGGGAAAACCAGCTGAGGCAGGTGCTGATGCCGGCATCCTTCAGTTGCGGGAGCAGCGCGCGCGTCTGCGCGTGAGCCAGCGCCTGCGCCGGGATCTCGATCATCGCGTTGGCCGGCACCTCCCAGTTCATCAGTTCAGGCGTGGGCACGAGCCGCGCCAGGGATACGAAGACCGTATGGTGCGTGGGCCAGATCTCGGCGAGGCCGTTCAGGGTCTCGACCACCGAGGCGATGTTCGGACCATGAGCCATGATCCGATTTGCCGTGATTGCCCGCTTCTTGTTGACGACCGGTTCCCTGGTCAGGATCGTAGTGTGGTTCATGAGTTCATCGCACCGCGTCGGGGGAGTAGGTGAAGGCGTCGGAGAAGAATGCGGTCTCGGCCATGCAGCACTCGAGCGCGAATTCGCGCCTCGCGGCATCGATCATCGCCGGGGCGCCGCAGGCATAGACTTCGTGACCGGAGAGATCAGGCAGGTCTTCGATCACGGCCCGATGAACGAGTCCGGCACGTCCCGTCCACGCATCTTCGGCGGAGGCGTCCGACACGACCGGGACATAACGAAAGCCGGGCAGTGCGTTTTCCCACGAACGTGCCAGTTCATCCATGTAGAGACCCTCGCGATTTCGGGCGCCCCAGTACAGTATCATCTTCCGCCCCGATCCGGTGGCGACGGCCTGCTCCACGATGCTCTTGATCGGCGCGAATCCGGTCCCGCCGGCGAGCAGCACCGCAGGTCGGTCGGTATCGTCGCGCAGGTAGAAGGAACCGAGCGGGCCTTCGAATCTGAGGATGTCGCGCACCTTCATCTTCTCGAACACATGCCCGGTGAAGCTTCCGCCCTCGATCCTGCGTACGTGCAGTTCCAACTGACCGGTGCTGTCGGGTGGGTTGGCGATGGAGAAGCTGCGCCGGCGGCCGTCCGCGAGCAGAAAATCGATGTACTGGCCTGCACGGAACGTGAAAGTCTCGCTTGCCGGAAGCCTGAGCGTCACGACCATGACGTCGGATGCGGCCAGGCGGAGCTCCTGGACCCGGCATGGCAGTTTTCTGACCGGAATGTCGCCGACGCGGCCGACGTTGTGCACCTTTATGACGAGATCGGAGAGCGGCTTGGCCTGGCACAGCAAAGCCTGACCGGCCGCGCGCTCCTCGTCGGTCAGGGCCGTCGCCGAGACCGTGCCCTGATCGATCCGGCCGCTTATCAACTGGGCCTTGCACGCGCCGCAGGCACCGTCCCGGCAGCCGTAAGGCAACAGCAGGCCGGCCGCAAGGGCGGCCTCGAGCACAGTCTGGTCGGAGTCGGCAGTGAAGGACTCGCCGCCGGGTTCGGTAGAAATCTGGAACTGCATGGGCCGTGAGATAATTCGCAGATGAAAAGAGTTCTGATCGTTGGAAGCGGCGATGTGGCGTGCCGCGCGATACCCTGGCTTGCGAAACGGTTCGAGGTCTTCGCACTCACACGCAGCAGTGACGCGAGCGAGTCATTGCGTTCGCTTGGTGCCCGTCCGATGATCGCCGACCTCGACGATCGGGGCAGCCTTCGTCGTCTGGCCGGCATTGCGGACATCGTGCTGCACTTCGCTCCCCCGCCCCGGAACGGCAGTTGCGACACACGGACGCAACATTTGCTGGCATGCCTCGCAAGCCGCGAAAGTCTACCACAGCGGATCGTATACATAAGCACGACAGGGGTTTACGGGGACTGCGGCGGCGATCTCGTCACCGAGACACGCCCCTGTCGGCCGCATACGGGCAGGGCGCGGCGTCGAGTGGATGCGGAGCGCCGCCTGCGACGTTTCGGCGTTCGCAATCGGGTGCGGGTCAGCATTCTCCGAGCCCCGGGAATATACGCCGGGGACAGACTGCCGATCGAGCGCCTGCGGCGCGCCGATCCGATTCTTCGCATCGACGAGGATGTGTACACCAATCATATTCATGCCGAGGACCTCGCCCGTCTGGCGTGCATTGCAATGTTCCGCGCACGCCCGGGAAGAATCTACAACGCGGTCGATGAAAGTGGCATGAAGATGGGCGACTATTTCGAGTTTGCCGCCGACGCGCTCGGCGTGCCGCGTCCGCCTCGCATGAGCCGGGTCGATCTGAGTCAAAGGATCTCCCCCATGGCCTTGTCGTTCATGTCCGAGTCGCGACGCATCGCGAGCCGGCGCCTGAGGAGCGAACTGCGCGTCGAGCTGCGCTATCCCACCGTGCGTGACGGATTTGCCGCAGCACTCAACCAACAAGGAGAATCTGCCTGATGCTGACGATCAAGGCCCTGCACATCGTATTCGTCGTGAGCTGGTTTGCCGGCCTGTTCTACCTGCCGCGTATCTTCGTGAACCAGGCAATGGTCAATGACGCAGCGACGCGCGAGCGGCTCGCGCTGATGGCGTTCAAGCTGTATCGGTTCATGACCCCGATCGGACTCATTGCGGTGAGCCTGGGATTGTGGCTCGGTTTCGGTTTCGGCTTCGGCGGGGGTTGGCTGCACGTGAAGACCACCCTCGTGATCTTCCTGATCGCATATCACCTGTACTGCGGCAAGCTCATGCGCGACCTCGCGGCCGGCCGCAGCAAGCGAAGTCACGTATGGTTCAGGGTATTCAACGAGGTTCCGGTGCTGATGCTGGTGGCAGTCGTCTTCCTCACCATCTTCAAGCCCTTCTGAGCGCGGCCTGCGAACATGACTGAATCATTCTTCTCGCCGTGCCCGCGTGGGCTCGAAGCGGCGCTGGTCGACGAGCTCGCGGCGCTGGGGGCGATTGATATTGCTCCGACCCACGGGGGCGTGGGATTTTGCGGCGACTGGCCGAGCGCATATCGTGTGAATCTCGAAAGCCGCATAGCCACGCGCGTGCTGTGGCGCATATGCCAGGGCCGCTATCGGGGCGAGGAGGACGTCTACCGCCTGGCCTATGGAGCAACCTGGGCGAAGTGGTTCACGCCCGATGACACGATCCGGGTCTACGTCACGGCGCGTCATTCACCGCTCAAGAGTCTCGAGTTCGTGACTCTCAGGATCAAGGACGCCGTGTGCGATCATTTCCGGACGGTGTCGGGGCGCCGTCCGAGCGTCGATACCGCCGACCCGAATATCCGGATATACGCCTATCTCACGCGCGATACGGTGGCCTTGTATCTCGACACCTCGGGCGAGCCCCTGTACAAGCGTGGATTCAAGCATGCCGCCGTCGAGGCGCCGCTGAAGGAAAATCTTGCGGCGGGGATACTGCGTCTGACCGGCTGGCGTCCCGAAGAACCCCTGGTCGACCCCATGTGCGGGAGTGGGACCTTTCTCATCGAGGCGGCACAGATTGCGCTCGATGTCGCACCTGGACTGGGCAGGCACTTCGGCTTCGAGCGATTCCGTCATTTCGATCGCGCGGGATGGGCCGGTCTTCGCGAAGGGGCCGAAGCGCGGCGTCGGGCGCCACGCAGGCTCGCCATCTCGGGGTCGGACATCGTTGGCGATCAGGTACGCCGTGCGCGTGTCAACATCGAGGCGGCCGGATTGGGCGGTTGTATCGAACTTGGTCGTGCCGATTTCGTCGCGCTGGAGCCGCCTGCGACTGAAGGGGTGCTCGTTACGAACCCGCCTTATGGCGTGAGAATCGGGGAGGCCGACGAGCTGGCGCAGGCCTATCCGAGCTGGGGTGATGCGCTCAAGCAGCGTTGGTCCGGATGGCGCTGCTTCTTCCTTACGGCGGACCCGGCCTTGCCAAAGGCGATCGGACTCAAGGCCAGCCGGCGCACGCCGCTGTTCAATGGCGCACTCGAATGCCGCCTGTTCGAGTACAGGATGTTTGCGGGGAGCGTACGCGAACGCAAGCTGTGAGCCGGCGGGGTTGCATGCTTGCCTGACCGGTTCGCATCATGACCGACCGGGGAGTGTCAGACGATATCGAGATTCTGCGTGCCGGCGGCGAAATCCTTTTCGCCGTGCTTGCTGTGCAGCTTGATCTGCAGGCGCAGGTCATTGATCGAGTCGGCGTTGCGCAGCGCGTCTTCGTAGCTGATGAGTTCGTCCTCGTAGAGCTGGAACAGGCTCTGGTCGAAGGTCTGCATGCCCAGTTCGCGTGAACGCTTCATCACCTCCTTGATGCCCGGGACTTCGCCCTTGAAGATCAGATCAGAAATCAGCGGGGAGTTGAGCAGGATTTCGACCGCGGGTACCCGCCCCTTGCGATCCTTCAGCGGCATGAGGCGTTGCGAGATCATCGCGCGGATGTTGAGCGAGAGGTCCATCAGCAACTGCTGGCGTCGTTCTTCCGGGAAGAAGTTGATGATGCGGTCGAGCGCCTGGTTGGTGCTGTTGGCGTGGAGCGTGGCGAGGCACAGGTGACCCGTCTCGGCGAATGCGATCGCGTAGTCCATCGTTTCGCGGTCACGGATTTCACCCATCAGGATCACGTCCGGGGCCTGCCGCAGGGTGTTCTTCAGCGCAATCTCCCAGCTGTCGGTGTCGATCCCGAGTTCGCGCTGGGTCACGATGCAGTTCTTGTGCTGATGAACGTATTCGATCGGGTCTTCGACGGTGATGATATGCCCGTAGGAGTGCTCGTTGCGAAAGTCCACCATCGCCGCGAGCGAAGTCGTCTTGCCGGTGCCGGTGCCGCCGACGAAGATCACCAGCCCACGCTTGGTCATCGCCACGTCCCTGAGCACAGCGGGGAGTCCGAGTTCGTCGAAGGTCGGGATCCTTTGCGCGATCGTGCGTAATACCAGGCCGACACGGCCTTGCTGGATGTAGGCGTTGGCACGGAATCGGCCGATGCCTGCGGGCGAGATCGCGAAGTTGCATTCCTTGGTCGATTCGAACTCCGCCGCCTGGCGATCGTTCATCACCGCACGCGCGAGATCGGCGGTGTGCTGCGGTGTCAGCACCTGGTTCGACTGAGGGATGATGCGGCCGTCGATCTTGATCGCGGGCGGAAAACCTGAACTGATGAAGAGGTCCGAGCCGTTCTTCTGCACCATCAGCTTGAGCAGATCCTGCATGAACTTGAGTGCCTGATCGCGTTCCATCCTTGCCTCTCCGAACCGGGCGTCAAGCCCGGGGTATTCGTTGGTGTGCTGGTGGCGTCACGACTTCGCCGGATTTTGCCTGCGTGACCGAATCGTGACTGCGCGGCAATTGCGCCGGACCGAAATCATCCGGCGAAATTGTCCTTGTTCTGGGCTCGCATGCGGGCTTCGCTGACTGAAACCACATTGCGCCGGACCAGGTCGGCGAGGCACTGGTCGAGCGTTTGCATGCCCATGCTCTGTCCGGTCTGGATCGCCGAATACATCTGCGCAACCTTGTTCTCGCGAATCAGGTTGCGGATTGCCGGGGTGCCGATCATGATCTCGTGCGCAGCGACACGGCCCGAGCCGTCCTTGGTCTTGAGCAGGGTCTGGGCGATTACGGCACGCAGCGACTCGGACAGCATCGCCCGCACCATGTCCTTCTCTTCGGCCGGAAACACGTCGATGATCCGGTCGATCGTCTTTGCCGCCGAGGACGTATGCAGGGTACCGAACACGAGGTGCCCGGTCTCGGCGCCGGTCAACGCAAGCCGAATCGTTTCGAGATCGCGCATTTCGCCGACCAGGATCACGTCGGGATCCTCGCGCAATGCGGAGCGCAAGGCATTGTTGAACGACAGCGTGTCGCGATGCACTTCGCGCTGGTTGATCAGGCAGCGTTTCGAGGTGTGTACGAATTCGATCGGATCCTCGATCGTCAGGAGATGCGCATACTGGTTTTCGTTGATGTAGTCGACCATCGCGGCGAGGGTGGTCGATTTGCCCGAACCGGTCGGCCCGGTGACGAGCACTATGCCGCGCGGCTGATCCGAGATCTCCTTGAAGATCTTCGGTGCGTTCAGTTCCTCGAGCGTCAGGACCTTGGATGGAATCGTCCGGAAAACCGCCGATGCCCCCCGATTCTGGTTGAATGCGTTAACCCGGAAGCGGGCCAGGTTCGGGATCTCGAAGGAGAAGTCGCACTCCAGCACTTCCTCGTACTGCTTGCGCTGGGAGTCGTTCATGATGTCGTACACCATTCCGTGTACGTCCTTGTGCTCCATCGGCGGCAGATTGATCCGGCGCACGTCCCCGTTGACACGAATCATCGGCGGAAGGCCCGAGGACAGGTGCAGGTCGGAGGCCTTGTTCTTGACCGAGAAGGCGAGCAGTTCAGTGATATCCATGAGATCCTGGTGGCGGCTTCGGAGAGGATTGGCGGCGGGAATTCGCGGGGTTCGGCGATGCTATACTGATTTCGCCTTGTCTCCGCTCCCGGCTTTCGTTATATGACATCAATCTCCGCGAACTTGCAAGCCGTACGCGAGCGTGTGGATGCGGCTGCGCGTGCGGTAGGTCGCACCCCGGATGAAGTTGTGGTGCTTGCGGTGAGCAAGACCCGGCCCGTCGCATCGATTCTCGAAGCGGCCAGGGCAGGTCAACACGCCTTTGGCGAGAACTACGTTCAGGAAGGCGTGGCCAAGATCGAGGCGTTGCGTGATCGTCGTCTCGAATGGCATTTCGTAGGGCCGCTGCAGAGCAACAAGTCGCGGGCGGTGGCGATGCATTTCGACTGGGTACATTCGGTCGATCGAAGCAGGCTTGCGGAGCGGCTTTCCGCGCAGCGTGACGCGACGTTTCCGGCGCTGAACGTGTGCATCCAGGTCAATGTGAGCGGCGAGGCGAGCAAGAGCGGCGTTGCGCCCGACGATGTCCTGTCGCTGGCCGAGAAAGTAGCCGCCCTGCCGCGACTGAGGCTCCGGGGCCTGATGTGCATTCCCGAGCCCGACGGCGATCCTGAAGTGCTGCATGGGCGGTTCCGGACTCTGCGCCGCCTGCTATCGGATCTGAACGCGCGCGGGTTTTCGCTGGATACGCTTTCCATGGGCATGTCCGATGATCTGGAGGTGGCGATCGCGGAGGGCAGTACCCTCGTCAGGGTCGGTACGGCAATCTTCGGCGTACGAACAAAATCGAGGGATTGATGAAATGACGCAGGGATCGAGAATTTCCTTTGTCGGTGGCGGAAACATGGCGACGGCGCTGATCGGGGGTCTCGTCGACCGTGGTTTTGCGGCGGGCGGGATGCAGGTTGTGGACCCGTCGGGTGAGAGCCGCGACCGACTTGCGCGGGCGTTCGGGGTTCGGACCCTCGAGGGGGTCGATGCCGGGTTTCTCGATTGCGACCTGATCGTGCTCGCGGTCAAACCGCAGCAGATGAGGGCCGCCGTCGCACCGCTGGCCGGCCGTCTCGAACGGCAACTGGTGGTGAGCATTGCTGCCGGCTTGCGCACGGCGGAACTGTCGCGCTGGCTCGAAAACTACCGGCTTCTCGTGAGGGCGATGCCGAATACCCCGGCCCTGATCGGCGCCGGGATCACCGGGCTGTGGGCCGATCCGTCCGTCGACGCCGCGGGGCGGGAAGCTGCCGCACGCGTCATGTCGGCCGTCGGCAGCGTGGTGTGGATCGACGACGAGGCGAAGATGGATGTAGTCACGGCGGTCTCCGGAAGCGGTCCTGCCTACGTCTTTCACTTCATCGAAGCACTGGAACAGGCTGGTCGCTCACTCGGGTTCGACGATGTGGTTGCGCGCAAGCTCGCGATCGAGACGACCCTCGGGGCCGCGCGTCTGGCAGCGGGTTCGGATGAGTCTCCCGGTGTGCTGCGCGAGCGCGTGACCTCGAAGGGTGGAACGACCGCGGCCGCACTTGCAAGCATGGCCGAGTCCGGATTCTTCGATGCGATCGTCCGCGCGGTGCATGCCGCCGAAGCGCGCGGGCGCGAACTCGGTGACGAACTCGGCAAGGACTGATCATGCTCGGCAGCATCATTCTCCTGATTCTCAACGTCGCCTTCGGCTTCATCACGCTGTTGCTGCTTGCGCGCTTTTTCATGCAGTGGCAGCGCGTGTCCTTTCGAAACCAGATCGGACAGTTCGTCGTGGTGACCACCGACTGGATCGTGCGTCCGCTGCGGCGCGCGATTCCCGGAGTGTTCGGACTCGATCTTGCAAGTCTGCTGCCCGCGTGGGCCTTCCAGACGGCGCATGTGTTCATTGAACTGAGTCTGCGCGGCGCGACGCTCGACGGGGGCCCCGGAGGCGTGTTGCTCGGACTATGGGGGATCGGTCTGGTCGAACTGGCGCGAATGGCGATCTATCTGATTTTCGCCGTGGTGCTGGTATCGGCAGTGCTGTCGTGGGTGAGTCCGCACGCGCCTGCTGCGCCCTTGTTTCACGCGCTGGCCGAGCCGTTTCTGCGACCGTTCCGGCGGGTGGTGCCGATGATCGCGAACATCGATCTGTCGCCGCTGGTGCTGCTGCTCCTGCTGCAGGTCATTCTTGTGATTCTGGCGGGATTGCGCGGCAACTTCGCGCCACTGCTGTTCGCCGGATGAACGAGGATTGGTTGCGCGAAGCCGGAGATGGATCGGTGGTGCTCCTGCTTCATGTCCAGCCAAATGCCGCCCGGACGGGGTTCGCCGGTCGTCACGGCGACGCGATGAAGCTGCGCCTTGCGGCACCGCCGGTGGATGGAAAGGCCAACGCCGCATTGCGCGCCTTCATCGCCGATTTTTGCGGGGCGCCACGTGCCGCGGTGACGCTGGTCAGCGGTGAGGGGTCCCGCAGCAAGCGCGTGCGCATCGCAGCTCCCACGACGGCGGCACTCGCGCGGCTTCGCCAACTTTCGTCGGGCAATTGAGGCTCGGGGTGGGTGCGCGATTGTCCTGATGCCATGGTGCGAATGAGAACACGCCCCAGTCCCGAGACCGCTGGGGCGATCCCGAGGAGACGACGATGACGCAGCCGGACCGCTATCACGAGATCTACACCTCATTCCGCTGGGACGTGCCCAAGCACTTCAACGTCTTCGAAGTCTGCTGTCGTCGCTGGGCCGACGATCCGACGCGCATCGCACTGATCGTCGAGGACGACGCCGGGCATTGCATCCGCCATTCGTATGCAGAGTTGCGCGATGCCGCAGAACGCCTGTGCGGGGTGCTGCGCGAACTCGGGGTGGGTCGCGGCGACCGTGTCGCGGTCGTTCTTCCGCAGCGTTTCGAAACCGCAGTCGCACATATGGCAGTCTATCGGCTGGGTGCCGTGGCGATGCCGCTGTCCATTCTGTTCGGCCCCGATGCGCTCGAGTACCGCCTGCAGGATAGTGCGGCAGGTGTGGCCATCGTCGATGCGGCTGCGTTTGCGGCGATCGGCGCGGTGCGTTCGGGGTGTCCTGACCTGCACACGCTGATCGCGGTGGACGTGCCCGGAGCCGAGGAAAAGGACGCCGTCGCGTGGAACTCACTGCTCGGGCGTGAGGTGGATGCAATTCCCCCGGCGGACACACTGGCGACCGATGCGGCCGTGCTCATCTATACCAGCGGCACGACCGGTCCGCCGAAGGGCGCATTGATGCCGCAGCAGGCCCTGCTCGGCAACCTGCCCGGTTTCGTCGCGAGCCAGAATGGCTTCCCGCGCGAGAACGACGTCTTCTGGTCACCTGCGGACTGGGCGTGGACCGGTGGACTCATGGATGTGCTGTTGCCCACGCTCTATTTCGGACAGCCCCTGGTGGGCTTCCGGGGTCGTTTTTCGCCCGAGCGGGCGTTCGAGCTGATGGCCCGTCACGCGGTGACCAATACCTTCCTGTTTCCTACCGCGCTCAAGGCGATGATGAAGGCCTTACCCCTGCCGCGCGAGCAGTTCGCGCTGCATCTGCGTGCGATCATGAGTGCTGGCGAGGCGGTCGGTGATGCCGTCTTCGATTGGTGCCGCAGTGCGCTCGGGGTGACCGTCAACGAGATGTTCGGTCAGACCGAGATCAATTACATCGTCGGCAACAGTCACGAAGACTGGCCGGCGCGCGCGGGCTCGATGGGGCGGCCCTATCCCGGCCACAGGGTCGCGGTGATCGACGACGCCGGTGCCCCGGTTGCTCCGGGCGATATCGGTGAGGTCGCGGTCAATCGTTTCGATATCCATGGCGATCCAGATCCGGTTTTTTTCCTCGGCTACTGGAAGAATCCGCATGCGACCGAGGGGAAATTCTCGGGTGACTGGTGCCGTACCGGCGATCTGGCGACCTGCGATGCGGATGGCTACCTCTGGTACAAGGGGCGTGCCGACGACGTATTCAAGGCGGCAGGTTATCGTATCGGACCTTCCGAGGTCGAAAACTGCCTGGTGAGACATCCGGCGGTGGCGAACGCCGCGGTGGTGCCCAAACCGGACCCGGATCGCGGTGCGGTGGTGAAGGCCTATGTGGTCCTGGCGCCCGGCCATGAAGCATCGGCACGGTTGGTCGAGGCGCTGCAGGCCCATGTGCGCGGGCAGCTTGCGCCCTACGAATATCCCAAGGAAATCGAATTCATCGAATCCCTGCCGATGACCACCACGGGCAAGGTGCAGCGACGCGTGTTGCGTTTGCAGGAGGAAGTGCGGGCAGGACTTCGATAGCGGTTGGACGCGCCTGCCGGCGGCGGTTCAGGCGCCGTACATCACCTTGCCCTCGACCAATGTGTAGCGCACCACACCCGGCAGCTCGAGCCCGAGAAAAGGGCTGTTCTTGCCCTGGCTGCGCAGATCCTGGCGGGTGACCTGTCGATATGTGTCGGGTTCGAAGACGCAGATGTCGGCGCGCGCCCCCACCGCGAGGTGTCCGGCCTTGGTGATGCCGACGATTCTTGCCGCATCCGAGGTGACCCTTGCCAGTGCCTGCACAAGAGGTATCCCGGTGTCGTAGGCCCATTTCAGGGTCAGCGGCAGGAGCAGCTCCAGCCCGGTTGCCCCGGGTTCGGATTCGCTGAATGGCGCCAGCTTGCCGTCGTCGTCGACCGGCGTATGGTCCGAACACAGCGCATTGATGCGGCCCTCCACGAGACCGGCGCTGAGTGCATCGCGGTCGCGCTGGCTGCGCAGCGGCGGTACCAGATGGCAATTGCTGTTGAAGTAACCGATGTCCATGTCGGACAGATGCAGGTGATTGATCGAGACGTCGCAGGTGACGTCCATGCCTTGCTCACGTGCCTGCTCGATGAGACCCAGCCCCTCCGCGCTGGACAGGCGGGTGATGTGCAGGCGCGATCCGGTCATCCGGGCGAGCTGCAGGTAGGTGAACAGCGCGACCGTTTCGGCGGCCACCGGAATCCCCGGCAGGCCCAGGCGGGTGGCCACCTCTCCGTCATGTGCAAATCCACCCCTGGACAGGAAGGGCGCGAGGGGCTGCAACCATACGCGGAATCCGAAGGTGGCGGCGTACTGCATCGCACGCATCAGCACGGTGTTGTCGACGATCGGGACATTCGCCTGGCTGAACGCGACACAGCCCGACTCGACGAGCTCGGCCATTTCGGACAGACGTTCGCCCTTGAGGCCCACGGTCAACGCCCCGACGGGATAGACGTGGGCGCGGTTGAGCTTTTTCGCGCGGTGGCACAGCATCTCCACCAGGCCCGGTTCGTCGAGCGCCGGATCAGTGTCGGGCGGTATCGCGAGGCTGGTGACGCCCCCGGCCATCGCCGCATCCATTTCGGATTCGAGGGTGGCGCGGTACTCGAAACCGGGTTCGCGCAGTCGTGCGGCCAGGTCGATCAGGCCGGGGCACACGACGAGTCCGCCGGCGTCTATGGTGCGCTCCGCGCTGAATCCGTCGGGGGCGTGCCCCAGCGCGACGACCTTGCCCGCGGCGACGAAGACGTCCTGAACGCCGTCGACGCCGTTGGCCGGGTCGATCAACCGGCCGTTGCTGATTCTGATGTTCATCCGCTGATAGTCCTCAAGTCCGTCAGGATGCGAGCATGCTCATGACCGCCATGCGAACGGCGATGCCGAAGGTAACCTGTGGCAGGATCACCGCCTGCGCGCCGTCGGCGACGGCGGAGTCGATCTCGACGCCCCGGTTCATCGGACCGGGGTGCATCACGATCGCATCCGGCTTTGCCAGTGCGAGTTTCTCGGCGGTCAAACCCCACATCTTGTAGAACTCCTGCGCGGTCGGCAGCAAGGCGCCGTTCATGCGCTCGTTCTGCAAGCGCAGCATCATGACCACGTCGACATCCTTGAGCCCTGCCTTCATGTCATGGAAGACCCGCACGCCCATTTTCTCGACATCGGTCGGCAGCAACGTCTTCGGTCCGATGACGCGTACCTCCGGCACTCCCAGCGTGGTCAGTGCGGAGATCTGCGAGCGTGCGACGCGTGAGTGCAGTACATCGCCGATGATCGCGACCGTGAGTCGGGTGAAGTCCTCCTTGAAATGCCGGATCGTGTACATGTCCAGCAGGCCCTGGGTGGGATGGGCATGTCGGCCGTCGCCGGCATTGATGACATGAATGTCGTTGCGCCCGTTGGCGAACAGGTGCTCGGTGATCAGAAAGGGTGCACCGCTGGCTGCATGGCGCACGACGAACATGTCGGCCTGCATCGCGCACAGGTTGTCCACCGTGTCGAGCAGGGTCTCGCCCTTGGCTGTCGAACTGGTCGACACGTTGAGGTTGACGACGTCTGCGGACAGCCGCTTGGCGGCGATCTCGAAGGTCGTCCGGGTCCGCGTGGAGTTCTCGAAGAAGAGATTGAAGATGCTCTTGCCGCGAAGCAGGGGGAGCTTCTTGACCTCGCGCTCCGCGACCTCGGTGAACGGTGACGCGGTATCGAGGATCGTGGTGAGGATGTCTCGCGGCAAACCGTCGAGGGTCAGCAGGTGCTGGAGTTCGCCGTTCTTGTCGAGCTGTGGATTACGCATCGATCAGCCTCAGGGTAAGCGTGTCGGCCTCGTCTTTCCGGAGCTCCAGGATCTGTGAGGCAGGAAGGGGTTGGGGCAAGGTGTGGGCACAATATCGCGCGCAGATCGGCAGCTCACGGCCGCCGCGATCGATCAGCACGGCCAGGTCGACCCGCGCAGGACGCCCGAAATCGAACAGTTCGTTCAGTGCGGCTCGGGTCGTCCGGCCCGTATACAGAACGTCGTCGACGATTACGATCTCCGCCCCTTCCATGGTGAAACGGATGTCGGTGCGCTTCGGTTTTCCCTGCAGCCCCCTCGAACCGAAATCGTCGCGATAGAACGAAACGTCAATCGACCCCGGGGGATGCTCGAGCCCCAATGCCTGTTGCAGACGTTCGGCGAGCCAGACGCCGCCGGTATGGATGCCCACCAGAACCGTGCGGGGGGATACGTGTGGGCGCATCTGCTCCACGAGCGTCGTGCACAGCGCTTCAGCGTCAGGAATGTTCATGCGTGATGGTGTCCAGGTAATCTTGCAGGATGATCCGTGCCGCAGCGGCGTCGATGAGGTGTTTGCGCGCACGCCAGTCCGTAATGCCACGATTGCCGAGTTCGCCTTCGGCCGCCACCGAACTCAGGCGTTCGTCAACCTCCATGACCGGCAGGGCGAAGCGGCCGCGCAGCTGGTTCGCGAAGCGGCGGCAGCGCGCAGTCACGGCGTGCTCCGTGCCGTCCATGTGACGCGGGATGCCGACGATCAGCGCCACCGGCCGCCATTCGGCAAGCAGGGCCGCGATTGCGGCGAATCGCGCCTGACCGGATTCCTCGCTGATAACGGACAGGGCGCTTGCCATGCCGGTTTCGAGTTCGCCGACGGCGACGCCGATGCGCGCAAGACCGAAATCGAAACCGATGACCGAGCCGCGTGCGGGTAGCGCAGGCCCCGCCGTGTCAGGCATGGCCTGCAATCTCGCTGAGATTGGCGAAATCGACCCCGAGCTTCTGCATCGCGGCAACGAGCCGTTCCTCCGGCGGCAGGTCGAACACGATTGCCATGTCCGCCGGCACGGTCAGCCATGCATTCTCGGCCAGCTCCTGCTCGAGCTGGCCGGCCGCCCAGCCTGCATACCCGAGGGTGATCACGATGTCCGACGGGATGCCCTCGTGGCCGACCGACTGCAGGATGTCGCGCGAGCTGGTGAGCGCGACTTCCTCGTTCACGACCAGTGTCGAATGCCATTCTCCGGGAGGGCGGTGCAGCACGAATCCACGATCGGTCTGCACCGGGCCACCGAAGTACACCGGCTGGTTCGCCAGCTGATCTGCATCGAGCGGCAGTTCGACGCGCTCGAACAGTTTGGCGATGGTCATCTCGATCGGGCGATTGACGATGACCCCCAATGCGCCCTGCTCGTTGTGCTCCGCGATGTAGGTCAGGGCACGTGAGAAATTGGGATCGGCCATGGCAGGCATGGCAATCAGGAAGTGGTGGGTCAGGTTGGCCGTGATCTCACTCATACAATCATTTTACGCCTTCACGGCCGCGCTGGAGCAGGAACCTGCACGTCGCCACAGCATCCAACCGGCTCCATCGCATACGTCAGGCATGTCCCATGAGTTCCGCCCTTGTCTGGTTCAGGCGTGATTTGCGCTGTTTCGATCACGCTGCGCTCCATCACGCCCTTCTGCATCACGATCGGGTGCATTGTGCCTTCATATTCGACAGCGGGATTCTGGATGCGCTGCCGTCGCGTCGCGACCGTCGGGTGGAATTCATCTACGAAAGCGTGGTTGAACTCGATGCGCGACTGGATGCGATGGCTCGCGCAGCGGGGGGGCGTGGCGCAGGGGTGATCGTGCGTCAGGGGGCCGCGGATGCACTGATCCCGGCACTCGCCAGCGAACTCGGCGTCGATGTCGTGATCGCGGGCCGCGACTACGAGCCCTACGCACGTGAACGTGACCGGCACGTCTCCGGTCGGCTGTCCGTCGCAGGCGTGGCTTTCGAGTGCGTCAAGGATCAGGTGATCTTCGAATGCGACGAAATACTGACCGCCGCGGGGACTCCGTTCAGGGTGTTCACCCCGTATCGCAACGCCTGGTTGCGGGCACTCTCACCGTCCGCACTGGAAGCTCGGGTCACGAACGCCCTTGCAATCCGGCTTGCCGCAAGATCCGCGCGGGACGTCATTCCGTCACTTTCGGCGCTAGGGTTCGAGCACACGGATCGACCAGAGCTATCTCCACCTGCCGGTATGTCGGGGGGGCAGGCAATGTTTGAGGACTTCGGTGGGCGGATCGACCGTTACAAACAGGAACGCGACTATCCGGCACTGAACGGCATTTCCCGCCTGTCGGTGCACCTGCGTTTCGGAACCGTCTCGGTACGGAAGCTCGCCGCGTATGCGTGGACACGTGGAAGTGCTGGAGCACTTGCGTGGCTCGACGAACTGATCTGGCGCGACTTCTACCACATGATCCTGTGGCACCATCCGCGCGTCGTGGATACCAGCTTCCGGTCCGAGTATGACCGCGTGCGCTGGGACGATGCACCGGGGCTCTTCGCGGCGTGGTGCGATGGGCGCACTGGCTATCCGCTCGTGGATGCCGCCATGCGGCAACTGAACACCACTGGTTTCATGCACAATCGCCTGCGCATGTTAACGGCCTCGTTCCTGACCAAGGATCTGGGCATCGACTGGCGGCTCGGGGAGCGGTACTTCGCCGACAGGCTCGTCGACTATGATCTGGCGGCGAACAATGGCGGCTGGCAGTGGGCGGCGTCAACCGGATGCGATGCTCAGCCGTGGTTCAGGATCTTCAATCCCGTGACCCAGTCGGAGCGTTTCGATCCACAGGGCACTTTCATCCGAATCCATGTGCCCGAACTCGCCGCAGTGCCTGACCGCTTTGTCCATGCCCCCTGGCGAATGGCGCCGCTCGAGCAGGCGGCGGTCGGGTTGCGCATTGGTGTCGATTACCCGGAGCCGGTGGTCGACCATGCGCTGGCAAGGGAACGCACGCTTGCCCGGTTTGCAGCCGCGAAGCGATGAGTCGGGCAAGTCGCCAATCAGGTGGTGACTGCGGTGTAGTCCTTCAGCAGGCCGAGGAGCTCGTCTTCCTCGTACGGTTTGCCGAGGTAGTGATTCGCCCCGATCTTCTCCGCATACTGGCGGTGCTTGTCCGCCATGCGGGAGGTGATCATGATGACCGGCACCTCCTTCAGACGATCATCCGCGCGGATGTTGCGCACCAGGTCGAAACCGTCCATGCGTGGCATCTCTATGTCGGAGAGGATCACGTCGGGTACCGTTTCGAGCAGTTTCTCCAGTGCGTCGGCGCCATCCTTGGCGGTAATCACCGTGTAACCCTCGCGTTCGAGGAGACGTCCCGTGATCTTCCTCACAGTCAGCGAATCGTCGACGATCATGACGGTCGGTTGCCGTGCCGGCGGTGCGTCCGTGGGTAGCGCCTCCGCACCCTGTGCAGACGCGTCCTCGTCGGACTCGGAAAGACTGCGGCTTGCAAGCGCGACCGGGTTCAGGATAAGGACGATCTCGCCGTCCCCGAGAACGGTCGCACCGGCAATCCCGATGATCCGGACCAATTGCGGGCCGGCGTTCTTGACCACGATTTCCTGGTTGCCGCGCAAGGCGTCGACGTGCAGTGCGAGGGTCTGTGCACCTGCATGGAGCAGGAGCAGCCAGTTGAAGCGCTGGACTTCCGGGCGGGTCTGGTTGTCGCCGAGCAGACGGGGCAGGTAACGGTAGGCGAAATGACGATCCTGCCAGGAAGTCCCGCCTTCCTCGATGACACGTTCCAGTGCATCGGTCTTGAGTTCCAGCACCTGCGCAATCATGGTCGAGGGGATCGCATAGGTCCGTCCCGCCGCGCGAACGAGCAGCGCCTGGGTGACGGCCAGCGTCAGCGGCAGATGGATTCGAAACTCCGTCCCCTCGCCCTGCGTCGTACGCACGTCGATACGGCCCCCCACGGAGGCGGTGTCGGCCTTGACCACGTCCATCCCCACGCCTCGACCCGCAATCTCGGAAAGGCTGCCGGCGGTACTGAAGCCGGGAACGAAGATCAGGTTGGTCAGGCGCCGCTCATCCGCATTCTCATCCTGAGCAAGGAGACCCTGGGAGCGAGCTTTCTCGGCGATGCCTTCGAAATCCAGTCCTTCCCCGTCGTCCTGCAAGGTGATCGCGATCTCGTTGCCTTCGTGCGCCACCGTCAGTGTGACCTGCCCGATCGGCTCCTTGCCGGCAGCGACACGGCGCTCCCTTGGCTCGATGCCGTGCGCGATCGCATTGCGCAGCAGGTGTTCAAGGGGGCCGGTCATGCGCTCGAGAACGCTCCGATCGATCTCGATTCGGCCGCCGCGCAGATCGAGGTTGGCCCGTTTGCCGAGATCTTTCGCCGTCTGGCGGACGATGCGGTGCAGGCGATCGGCAAGGCTGTCGAACGGCACCATGCGCACCTGCATCAGGGCCTGCTGCAGGTCGCGTGAAAGGCGTGCCTGACTGTTGAGTGCAACTTCGGCCCCGTCGAGGTTGACCAGCAGGTTTTGCTGCACGGTCGTGACGTCGCCGACGCTCTCGGCCATCATCCGGGTCAGTTCCTGCAGGCGGGTAAAACGATCCATCTCGAGCGGGTCGAATTCCGTATGCCGGGACTCGGCCTGCGCGATGCGCGATTGCATCTGGACTTCGGCCTGGATCTCGACCTCGCGCAACTGATTGCGCAGACGAATGACGTTCTCCGTCAGGTCCAGCAACGAGCGCCGCAGAGTACGAAGTTCGCCTTCGATACGCGTGCGTGCGATACCGATCTCGCCGGCCTCGTTGACGAAACGATCGACCATGTCGGCACGCACGCGCAAGGTCGACAATCCACCGGCAGCTTCGGCGGTGACAGGTGCGGTTTCGATCTCGACCGGTGCGGCTATCGCTTTGTCTTCGCGCCGGTCGGCCGGAGCGGCCGGATAGCGTTCCCCGCGGGCAAGTGCGCCAACCATCTGGCTGGCCTGGTCGAGGCCAGACACGATTTCGTCGAGGACGCTCGCCGGAACGACACCACCCGAAGGCAGTTTCTCGAGCCGGCTCTCCATTCGATGCAGGTGCTCGCCGAGGGTCATGGCCCCCGCCATGCGGGCACTTCCCTTCAGCGTATGGAGCAGGCGTGCGGTGGACTTTGCGTGCTCGGTTTCGTCGGGGCTGTTCTGCCACTCGCGAAGGGTCGAATCGAGCTGGCCGAGCAGTTCCGTGCCTTCCTCGATGAAGATCGGCAGCAATTGCTCGTCAAGATCGTCGTGAACCGTTGGCAGCGGCTCCGGCTCGGCCGTGATGACGTCGACCGCGGCCGCTTCGGCCTGCAACGGCTCGCCTGGTGCTTGCTCCCAGTTCTCGGATTCGGCCGCGACGGGCGTCGTCTCCTCCGCCACTTCGAGGCCGACGCCCTGCAACTGCTCTTCGAGTTCGGGGACTCCCAGCGGCAACTGGTGGGTAGCCAGTTCGGCAAGCATTGCCTCAAGGGTAGATGTCGTCGCCTGGAAGAGATCGGTTTCCTTGGCGGCCGGGGCCTCGTCGCGTTCGCGCAGCCGCTCGATCGCATGTTCGAGGGCACGAGCAAGGCCATGAAGCGCGGGCAGGCGCGCCGTGCCGGAGATGCCTGCGAGGGTGTGGGCCGCGCGCAGCGAAGGTTCCGACGGGACCCGGGTCGGATTGCGTTCCAGTTGGGCGAACTCGTCGTGCAGTGCGTACACATGATCGCGTGCTTCAGCCAGATACAGTTCGAAAAGCGGCCGGGAAATCTCGACGTCACCGAGGCGGAGCAGGGCCGGTTCCACGACTGGTGCGGGGGCCTCGGTGGTTGCCTCGAGGCTCTCCGCGATCGACAAGTCGATCGGTTCGGGGAGTCCTTCGAAGGAGATCTCGAGTGCGACTGGTTCCGCCGCCTCGGGTGCGATCGCCTCGTCCGGTTCGGCCGCTTGCGGGCCTTCCTTCGGTTCCGGTGCCTCGGTCGCTTCGGGTGCTTCTGGTACCGCCTCCACTTCGAAGCCTTCCGTCACTTCCGGTGTCACGGATGCTTCTAGTACCTCGGATACTTCCGGTGTGACCGGCAATTCGGCTGCGTCGCCGAGGGCGGGGGGTTCCGCTTCGAGTTCCAGCGTCTCATCTTCCGGCGGCGCTTCCTCCAGGTCGCCGAAATCGAACACAGGGGCCGAAGGGGCCGCTTGCCCGGTGTCGATGGCGGGGCTCGGTTCAGGCTCGCCAAGGTCGGGCTCGACGGGCATCGCAGGGGAGGCTGCGGCTGCCTCCGCGGCGGGCGGCTCTCCGGCCTGCGTTTGCTCGGGGAGTTCGGGCAAAGTCATCCCAAACTCATCGAACTCCGTTTCGGTCGTTGCGGGTTCTTCTGTCGCGACGTTTTCGAGTGCTGTCTCTTCGGGCAGGAAATCGCTTGATTCGACATTCCCCCAGGCAGGTGCCTCCCGTTCTTCGATTTCGTCTTCGGCTGCGAACTCCTCCAGATCGAGAGATGTCTCGACCTCGCGTTCCGCAGGTTCTTCCGCCGGTGCCTTCACTTCTTCGGGCTGCGCCGGCGGGGCGCTGACGCTCGCTGGCGCATGTGCAGGGGCGGATTCCTCCTCGCGCAGGCTGGCCGATTCCGCCATGAGTTCCGTGACGTCACGAGAATGACCCTCGCCATTCTCGATCTGCCGCACCCAGGCCGAGAACACGGTATAAGCCTTGCCGATCAGCGCATCGAGCGCCGGTGAAGGTGGTCTTTCCAGCTGCAACCACCGGTTCAAGGTCTGCTCGATGCCCCAAGCCGCTTCGCCAAGGTCGTTCAAGCCGACCATGCGTCCGCTGCCCTTGAGCGTATGGAAACCGCGGCGTATCGTCGTCAGCGCGTCGTTGCCGGCGGACCCGCCATGCATCGCGCCGAGTTGCTCATCCACCGCAGCGAGTACCTCGTGCGCTTCCTCGATGAAGATCTCGAGCAGTTCTGCGTCGAGTCCTTCGTCTTCGGTTGCGGAACTGCTCTCGAGCGGGGCCGCTTCCTCGTGTGCTGGCTTTACCTCTTCACTCGGCGGTGCAACCGACTCTGCGGTTTCGGCTGGCGCTTCCTCGCCTGTGTCAGGGCGGGCCGTCTCATCGAAGCTCAGCTCATCCAGCATCTCGACAGGTTCGACACTCTCGGGCGCAAACACTTCGGTGCCGGCAAGGTCTCCCATGTCGAGGATGACCGTTTCCTGCAGTGCGGCGATTTCGCGTTCCGCCGCGTACGCCACGACCTCTTCGACGTCGTGTTCGGCGCGCGTCCCCTCGGGCTGCAGAAGCCGGTCAAGATTCGCCGGCCTATGCTGCAGTGACTCGATGTAGAAGCCGAGCGCCGAGAGGCGCTGCGCGAGCCGTTCGAATTCGCCCTGATCCGGATGTTCCTCGGCGTCGGCAAATCGTGCGACCGTCTCGGCCGCTTCATGCACGAGCTCGATCGCCTGCTCGTCGCCGATCAACGCCAGGGCCCCTTCGATCTGCTTGAGCGGCTTTGTCAGGCCGGCCAGCGGAGCGCGCTTCGCCTGATTGCGGAAGAAGTCGTCCAGAGCCTGTTCCACTTGAGCGAGGTTGGACAGCATTTCCCGCGCGACCTGAGCACGAGCGTCCTTCTCCTGGGAACGCCGTGCGGCCTCGACCGTGGGCGAGTGCTCCGGTGCCGGAATGGCCTCTCCGCGGGTCAGGGCATCGAGGCGATCGAGGGTGTCATTGACCTGTGCGACGAATCCCGTCTCGGGCACCCCGCGATCGAGCGACACTTCGGCAAGCAGCAGCGCGGTCGCCATCTCGATGGCGATGCCGTCATTGAACTGGAGCGGATCCTTGCGCAGCCATTGCACGAAACGCGTGATGCCATCGAGGAGCCGATCGAGCGCCGGGCGGCCAAGCTGACCGGCGTGCTCGACGACCTGCGTCAGGTGGGCCTCGAGACGCGGCAATGCAGCGGCCTGCCCCGCGCTGAATTCATCCCAGGCCCGCTTGCCCGAACCGAGTTCCGCATGCAGCGTCTTGAGCAGCGGAGCGAGGGGAATCTCCGTGACGGTCGAGCCGGGCTCCGGAATCAGCGCGGCGAGGCCCCAGGTGTCCCAAACGGCACGCTGCTGATCGGTCTGTGCCGGAGCCTGGCTGATCCAGTACAACATGTCGCGCATCAGCTGTTCCGGAACCGTCTGTGCGCCGGCCGACTGATGTCTGAGTTCTCTCTCCAGTCCGGTACAGACCTGCCGCACTTGCGGGTCGTTGGGCAGATCGCCATTGATCAGGGCATCGAAGAACGCCCGTGCCACAAACCATAGCGCCCTCGGCCCCGGATGACTCTGGGCAGCTTCCAGTACGGCCGCTGCGTCGCGCATGGCCTGCGGGCCGGCCTTGTCGTCGGGTTTCTTCAGCCACTGCAGCAATCCCTTGGGGAAAAGCGGTCGCACGCGTCGAAGTTGCTGGGCAGCGTCGGCAGGGGCGGCCGCGCCGCGCGGGGGGCGTCGCGTCAGATCGGGATAGAACAGTTCGGTCGGCTTCGCAGGCGCGCCGCCCTGTAGTTCGGTGATCCGCGAATAGAGCGGAAATAGCCGCAGCGGCTGGTCCGGTGTGCCGCGGACGAGTTCTTCCAGGTAATTGGTGATCGAGGCCAGACCCCGGGCCGCTACACCGAGCGATCCCTCGTCGATCGTGCAGCCCCCACGTGCCATGTTGCCCAGGAGCTGGTCGAGGCTCGTGGCGAATCGGGTCAGACCGTCGAGTCCGACGATGGACAGCGCACCACACGCCTGGTGTAGATGCGTCTGGGCGAACTGGATGTGCGACAGGTCTTCGGGTGAACCGCGCGCTACCGAGAGCGCTTCGGCCGATCGGGCGAGCGCCTGATCGATTTCGCTCTTGACCCACGTCAGCGGTCCGAGATCCAGTTCGTTCGCGTGCATCATTAGGCCTTCCCCTGGACGGCTCGGATCAGACCTTGAAGCCCGACACCGATCCCTTCAATTCCACCGCAAGGTCGCCCAGCTGACCGACCGAGATGGCCGTCTGCTGCGTGCCGCGCGTGGTCTGCTCGGTAATCGCCAGGATGTCCTTCATCGTTTCCGCGACGCGGGTTGCAGTCGAAGCCTGATGCTGCATGTCCGTTGAGATCTGCTCGATGAGGCGTGCGGTTTCGGTCGAGACCTTGTCGATCTCGGCCAGGGCCTGGCCTGCGGCATCGGACAGCTGAGCGCCGTCGACCACGTCACGGGTTGCGGCCTCCATCGCGCCGACCGCATCCTTGGTATCGGTCTGAATGGTCTTCACGATCGCCGCAATCTGTTTCGTCGCTTCGGCGGAGCGTTCCGCGAGGCGCTGCACCTCTTCCGCAACCACCGTGAAGCCACGTCCCGCTTCGCCCGCCGACGCGGCCTGAATTGCGGCGTTGAGCGCCAGCACGTTGGTCTGCTCGGTAATGTCCGAAATCAGTTCGACGATCTCGCCGATCTCCTGGGACGACTCGCCAAGGCGCTTGATCCTCTTCGAGGTTTCCTGAATCTGCTCGCGGATTTCGTTCATTCCCTTGATCGTGTTCTCCACTGCGCTGGTGCCCTTTTGCGCCGCGTCGCGCGAGCGTCGCGCGACCTGCGCCGACTGGAGTGCGCGCTTCGACGAGTCGGTCATCGACAAGGCCATGCGCTGGACGGTCGTGCCGGCCTCCTCGATCTCGCGTGTCTGGCGTTCGGTCGCGTCGAGCAGTTCCGCAGAAGTGCGTTGCGCCGATTCGGTCGCCACCGTCACGCGGTTCGCCGCATCGTTGATTCGACGCACCAGAACCGAGAGTTCCTCAATGGTGTAGTTCACCGAATCCGCAATCGCCCCGGTGATGTCTTCCGACACGGTGGCACGAACCGTGAGGTCACCGTCGGCAAGGTCGCCCATCTCGTTCATCAGGCGCAGAATGGCCTGTTGCGAAAGGTTGCGTTCATTCTCTGCGGACTGTCGCTGCCCTTCGGCCTGCGTACGCTGGTTGAGCAGGTTTTCGTTGTAGATCTGCGCGATCAGGCCGAGGACCAGCAGTGCAAACAGGCCCGACAGCACCGCGGCGGAACTCAGCGGATCAAAGCCGCGGAACTCCCGGTCGTACGCGCCCGACAGGTCACGGGTGCGCTGAAGCAGATCGCCCGAATCCCGGAAGATCCGGCTGCCGGCCTGCTTTGCCTGCACCACGAACTGCATGTTGGCCAGAATTCCGGAGATGGCGTCGAGGCTCTCCTGCCCCACGCCGTCGAGCTCGCGCAGCCGCGCACGCAGTTCCGCGGTCGCTGGCATCTGCTGCAGATCGGCAAGCAACTCGCGCAAGGTGTTCGCATCCTTTCCAAGCAGGAACGCGACTTCAGGTTCGATTGCGGTTGCCACCAACAGTGCATTGGCATTCTTGGCGATGCGCTGGGTCAGCATGACCGCGGTATTGGCCGCCGAGATCTCGCGCGTGTTCGCACCGCTCTGAAGCTTGAGCATCGCAACCTCTTCGGCAAGGTCGAGAAGCATCGCATTGCGCGAATTGATCGCGTCGACCGACTGGTTCAGTGTGGTCAGGTTCGATTCCTGCGCAAGCAGTTGGGTCGCATCGGCCTCGGTCGTATTCCATTGTTCGCGCAGGGCAGCAAGCTGCGGTGCCGCCGATGCCGGGCTGGGTGGAACGACGCTGTCCTGAATCTGGCCGCCGGCTTCGAGAGCTGACAGTACGCTGGCGAATCGCGAGCTTGCACTGCGCAACTCGCCGAACGCCGGCGTGTTGCCCTGCAGGGTGAGTTGCGCCGCTTTTGCGATCTGCTGCGAAAGCATCTGCAGTTCGCCAGCCGCGGCGACGTAGCTCGTCGCGTTCTCGGACTTTCGTCCCTGATAGAACAGCAGGCCCGCGGTGATCACCAGCAGAACGACGAACACGATGATGAGCGACTGCATCCGCTCGGACATCGGCCGGGCCTTGGCGGTGCCCGACTTGCCGGGAGTGCCCGACGAAGCCGGCGCGCTCATTGCCGGAGGGGCGCTGGTCTCCAGGATCGTGGTGTCCGAAGCTGTTTCGTTCTCGGCCGTCTTGTTGTCTCCACTAGACAGTCCGGCAAGCTTGAATGCCATATCAGGTGCTCCACCGCAGTAATGTTCTTTTGGTATTCAGGGTCAGTGCCGTCAGGACTGTCCCGCTCCCGCTTCCAGAAATTGGGGGTTGCCAAGCAGCTTGGCGATGTCCAGCCGCAACCAGACCCTGTTCTGCAAATCTCTGACCCGTCCTGCCACCCAGGGGCGTTCGTCGGCAGGGCCGGTGTCGGGTTCGAATTCTTCGGGGCTACGCAGGCCCGTGGTTCGCGAAAACAGCAACGCGCTGTTTGTCGCGTGCCGGACATTGAGCAGGAGCAGGCGTGCAAGGCCGCTCGGCGCGATGGTCTTGCCTCCGTGGAACCCGGAGAAATCCACGACACCGTACAGTGTGCCGCGAACGTTGGCGATTCCTCGGTACCAGTTTCGGGTCAGCGGCACGTCCGCAAGCGGCGGAACGGGCATGATCTCACCGGTATCGGTGAGGTCCAGCAACCAGTTTTCGTCGCCGGCTTCGACGCCGAGAAGGGTTCGCCGGTCGCCGGTTCGCGCCTCGGCGAGGCGACGAACCAGACTTTCCTGGAACTCGCGCAGGCTGATGCGTCGGGCCATCGGTGGTCAGCCCAGGGACTCGATGCGGGCCAGCAGTTCGGCGTGATCGATCGGCTTGACCAGATAATCGAAAGCCCCCTGGCGCATTCCCCAGATCTTGTCGGTTTCGAGTGACTTGGTGGTACACATGATGATCGGAATCGCGCGTGTCGCCTCGTCGCGAGAGATCGTTCTGGTTGCCTGGTAACCGTTCATCCCGGGCATGACGACATCCATCAGGATCAGGTCCGGCATCTCGCTCCTGCTTTTCGCGATTGCGTCCTCGCCATTCTCGGCAGTGACGACCTGATACCCCTTGGCCGTTAGTACCTCGGTCATTGCGAAGCGTTCGGTCGGAGAATCATCGACAACTAGAATTTTCTTGATCGGCATTGCTATCCGTCTCCCGTCCCGGGTTTCAGTGAGAGTGAGTGGCGTGATGGGCAACCGCCTTGAGGAGGCTGTCCTTGGTAAAGGGTTTGGTCAGATACTCGTCCGATCCTGCCATCCGGCCCCGCGCCCGATCGAACAGGCCGTCCTTGGACGACAGCATGATCACCGGCGTCGATGACAGCCGCGCATTCTTCTTGATCAGCGAGCAGGTCTGGTATCCATCGAGGCGCGGCATCATGATGTCGACAAAAATGACGTCGGGGTGATGGTCCGTGATCTTGGCCAGAGCGTCGAATCCGTCCTCGGCCAGCAGAACCTCGCATCCGGCCTGCGTCAGGAATATCTCGGCGCTGCGACGGATGGTGTTGCTGTCGTCAATGACCATCACCTTGAGACCACTCAGATCCATGATGCCTCGTGTCCTACTTGGTTCGTTCCCGATGGGGGCTCCCGTCGCTGCGCGGCATGGGCGCATGCGTACGCAAAGCTTTCACGCGTCCGGAATGCCTTGTCCCGGATGTCATTCTCACGACTGCAGGAATTCCATGCAAGCGCTATGCGGATTTGTCACATACATCATACGCGCGGACCGACAGTGCGGATGTGACGCAATATACATGAACAGGGCGAAAGTCATATATCGATCATCTCGAAATCTTCCTTGCGAGCCTCGCATTCGGGGCACGTCCAGTTCGGCGGGATGTCCTCCCAACGGGTTCCGGGAGCAATGCCTTCGTCGGGCAGGCCTGCGGCTTCGTCGTAGATGAAGCCGCAGATGAGGCACATGTAGGTCTTGTATTCCGGATTTACCATCGGCTGGCGTACTCCGCTTGCTTTGCCTGTAGAATCCGCCGCATATTACCGCATTTTGCCGGCCGTGCCAGACGGGGCACCACTCTCGGAATCCATTGCGCCATGTCCGCGCCGATCACTCCAGTTCCACCTTCCGTGCTCTGTTTCGCCACGGCCGATGCGACCGGAGGCGCCGATCTGCAGTCCGATGTCCTCACGCTTGCGAGCATGGGTTGTCATCCCCTCTCCGTGGTGTGTGCCATCGCAGTGCGCGACACGCGCGGGGTCGATGATCTCGTCCCCCTCGATGTGGATCTCGTGGCGGCGCAGGCGCGTGCGGTGCTCGAGGATATTCCCGTGCGTGCGTTCAAGCTGGGCATGGCCGGAAACGTGGAAAATCTCGCGGCAATCGCGGAAATCCTGTCCGACTATCCGGACGTGCCCTTGGTGTTGGACCCCGCACTCCCCCACCTTGACGGCGACGACGCCATGGCGGAGGACTACCTGGCGGCGCTTGCCGAGCTGATTCTGCCCCAGGCGACACTGCTGGTCGCCGGGCGCCACGAGATCTGGCGGCTCGCCGGATCGGCAGGCGACGAGGACGATGACGACACGGGCTCCGATGGCGAGGGGGTTTCGATGCTGCTCGGGCTTGGTGTCGATCACGTGTTGGTGACCGGGACGGGGGAGCCCGGTTTGCAATATGTGAACGTCCTGTACGGTCCGGGCGGGGTCGTTCGCACCGATTCCTGGGAGCGTCTCGGAGGGCATTATCTGGGCGCACGCGCGACCCTGTCGGCGGCTGTCGCGGCCGAACTGGCGCACGGAATGGATCTGCGCGAGGCCGTGCGCGAGGCGCAGGAGTTCACCTGGCAGACGCTGAATGGAGCCTATCGTCCGGGAATGGGGCTGGCTTTGCCCGATCGTCTGTTCTGGGCGCGGGACGGTGGGGAGAGCGATGACTGACTCGTCCCGAGCCGCTGGCGCCTTTTCCGACGGGCGCGCCATGGCATGCCGCGGCCTGTACCTGATCACGCCGGACTGTGCGGATAGCGGTCGCCTGTTGGCCCTGATCGAGGCGGCAGTCGCTGGCGGCCCCGCACTGCTGCAGTACCGTAACAAGCTGGCTCGGACGGAGGCGCAACGCAGGCGTGAGGCGTCGCAGATCGCGCAGTTGTGCCGTGCTGCGGGAGTAGGGTTGATCGTCAACGACAGCGTCGCGCTGGCGCTGGACGTGGATGCCGATGGCGTGCACATCGGGCGTGAAGATGGGGATCCTGTGTCGGTCCGCCGCACGCTTGGGCCGGATCGATTGCTCGGGGTGTCCTGTTATGACGACTGGTCGCGGGCGTGCGCTGCGGTTGCGGCTGGCGCCGATTATGTCGCCTTCGGGGCGATGTTCCCCTCCAGGACGAAACCGGCGGCCGTGCGCGCGCCGATTGAACTCGTTCGCCGCGCACGAAGCGAACTCGGGGTCGCGGTGGCGACCATCGGTGGCATTACCCTCGACAATGCAAGCGAACTCGTCGATGCGGGCGCTGATCTTGTGGCGGTGATTTCCGACGTGTTCGACGCGCCGGACCCGGCCGCGCGCGCGACTGCGTATCGGATGTTGTTTGCCGCTTGAAGGCGTCGGATCGGCGGTGCGCCGATCGGCACGACCGTGGTTCGGGCTGGACCGCACCGGCATCCGCAGCGACAATTCCGTTTTCCCCTGATTGATGATGTGATCCGACCGACATGAACAGCAGAAACGAAGCCTTATTCAAGCGTGCCCAGAAGACCATTCCAGGCGGCGTCAACTCGCCGGTTCGTGCCTTCCGCTCCGTGGGTGGAACGCCGCGATTCATCGAGCGGGCAGAGGGTGCCCGGGTGTGGGATGCCGACGGCAAGTGCTACGTCGACTATGTGGGCTCGTGGGGGCCGGCAATCGCGGGCCATGCGCATCCTGCCATCGTCGAGGCGGTTCGCGAGGCTGCGTTGCGCGGCCTGTCGTTCGGCGCGCCGACCGAGGGTGAGATCGAAATGGCCGAGCTGATCTGCAAGCTGCTGCCTTCGATCGAGATGGTGCGCCTGGTCAGTTCCGGCACCGAGGCGACCATGAGTGCGATCCGCCTCGCACGCGGCTTCACCGGGCGCGATGCGATCATCAAGTTCGAAGGCTGCTATCACGGCCATGCCGATAGTCTTCTGGTCAAGGCCGGCTCGGGCTTGCTGAC
This sequence comes from Rhodocyclaceae bacterium, assembly GCA_035443825.1. Taxonomy (GTDB): domain Bacteria; phylum Pseudomonadota; class Gammaproteobacteria; order Burkholderiales; family Rhodocyclaceae; genus DAOMNN01. The sequence continues at coordinate 49,842 of DAOMNN010000009.1, forward strand.
CTTCGGCAATCCTTCTTCGGGCGGGGTGCCGGCGGATTTCGCAAAGCATACGATCGTCCTCGATTTCAACGATCTGCAGCAGGCCGAGGACGTGTTCCGGGCGCGAGGCAGCGAGATCGCGGCGATCATCGTCGAGCCGATCGCGGGCAACATGAACCTGATCAAACCCGTGCCCGGTTTTCTCGAGGGGCTGCGGCGCCTGTGCACCGAATACGGTGCGGTGCTGATCTTCGACGAAGTCATGACCGGTTTCCGCGTCGGTCCGCAGGGCGTGCAGGGGCTTCACGGAATCACGCCGGACCTGACTACGCTGGGCAAGGTGATCGGCGGAGGCATGCCGGTGGGTGCATTCGGTGGTCGGCGCGACATCATGGAGGCGATCGCACCATTGGGGTCGGTCTATCAGGCGGGTACGCTGTCGGGCAGTCCGGTCGCGGTGGCCGCGGGGCTGGCATCCTTGCGCTTGCTCGGCGAGGCCGGATTCTATGAGACCCTGGCTGCACGCGCCACTGCATTGGTCGCGGGGCTTTCCTCGGCGGCGCGTGAGCACGGCGTGACGTTCAGTGCGGATTCGGTCGGCGGCATGTTCGGCATTTATTTCGCACAGAGTGTCCCGAGGTCCTATGCCGAAGTGATGGCCTGCGATCGCGAGGCATTCAACCGATTCTTCCACGCGATGCTGCAGGCCGGCCACTACTTCGCCCCGTCCGCGTTCGAGGCGGGCTTCGTGTCTGCGGCCCACAGCGCGACGGACGTAGAGGCTACGATCGCCGCGGCACGGGACGTGTTTGCGGCACGGACATCGGATTGATTGCGGGTCGCGGTCAGCCCGTCCCGGTCGCGGTCACAGCAGGAAGATCGTCGCAAGCCCGAGGAAGATGAAGAATCCTCCCGAGTCGGTCAGGCCGGTGATCATGACCGAACTGCCGAGTGCGGGGTCGCGACCCAGCCGGGTGCGGATCATCGGAATCAGCACCCCGGCGCTGGCCGCGAGCAGCAGGTTGAGTGTCATTGCGGAGGTCATCACGAGGCCGAGTTGCCAGCTGCCGTAGAGCCACCACGCCAGGGCGCCCAGAAAGCCGCCCCAGAACACGCCATTGAACACCGCGACCCCCATCTCCTTGCGGATCAGTCGCTTCATTGCCGAGTGCTCGACCTGACCCATGGCGATCGCACGCACGATCATCGTGATCGTCTGGTTGCCCGAGTTGCCGCCGATCCCGGCCACGATAGGCATCAGCGCCGCCAGGGCGACGAGTTTCTCGATCGAGCCCTCGAACGCACCGATCACGCGTGAGGCGATGATCGCGGTGACCATGTTCACCGCGAGCCAGGCCCAGCGGTTCTTCACCGAATCCCACACCGACGCGAAGATGTCCTCCTCCTCGCGCAGACCGGCCTGGTTCAGCAGCTCCTGTTCGCTCTCTTCTCGGATGTAGTCGACCACATCGGCTACCGTCAGGCGCCCGATAACGCGGTGTTCCCCGTCGACCACAGGAGCCGAGATCAGGTCATAGCGTTCGAAGGCCTGCGCCGCATCGTCCGCATCGTCGGCCGGTTCGAAGCTGATTACGGTCTCGGTGCGCATGACGTCGCCGACCAGTTTGTCCGGGTCGTTGATCAGCAGCTGTTCCAGGGTCAGGATGCCGCGCAGGTGATCTTCGCGGTCAACCACGAAGAGCTTGTCGGTGTGATCGGGCAACTCGTCGAAGCGGCGCAGATAACGCAGTACCACCTCCAGGCTCACGTCCTCCCGGACCGTGACCATGTCGAAGTCCATCAGCGCGCCGACCGTATCCTCCGGGTAGGACATCGCCGCCCGCAGCTGCTCCCGACCTTCGCTGTCGAGCGACTGAAACACGTCCTGCATGACTTCGGGAGGCAGGTCCGGGGCGAGATCGGCGAGCTCGTCCGCGTCGAGGGATTCGGCGGCAGCCTTCAGCTCCTCAGGATCCATGGTCTCGATCAGCGACTCGCGCACCGCGTCGGACACTTCAAGCAGGATCTCGCCGTCCCGCTCTGCCTTGACGAGATCCCACACGAACAGGCGGTCCTCAAGCGGGAGGGCTTCGAGGATGAAGGCGATGTCGGCGGGGTGCAGTTCGTCGAGCCGGTTCTGCAGTTCGGCTATGTGCTGCTTGTGAACCAGGTTCTCGACCAGGTCATGGCGTGGCATCTCCTGGCGGTGCACGAGGTCTTCCACCACTTTCTGGCGCGCCAGCAATTCCTGCACTTCACGCAGGTGTTGCTGGATGTCGTCAGGATGATGTTCCTCGTGCAGGGGCATGGGACTTCTCTGTTGCGGAAAACGCATGAAAGGCGAAATTCTACGGACTTGCTTGCGGCGATGCGACCGGATTTTTGACTGCATGCGGCAAACGGCGCCGTTCCCGTGCGGATCGAGTTGGTCCGGTCATTCGGCGGGCTGGGCCGGCGCCAGTTCAGGGTACGCGAGAAAGGTGCATGCGTGTGCGCACGCGTTCCGCATGCGCTTGCTGGCGCGTTCCGAACTGATGCTCGAAGCGGCGCGGATTGGGAAGCTTGACTGCAAGGCGGGCCGCCTCCCCGGGGCCAAGGCGATCGGCCGACAGGCCGAAATAGTGCCGCGCCGCCGCCTCGGCCCCGAAGACGCCTTCACCCCATTCGACCATGTTCAGATAGACCTCGAGAATCCTGTGTTTGCTCCAGACGGACTCGATCATCACGGTGATGATCGCTTCCTGCGCCTTGCGAACGTAGCTGCGCCGGGGAGACAGGAACAGGTTCTTGGCAAGTTGCTGGCTGATCGTCGAGCCGCCGGCAACCGCCGTACCTGATCGACGGTTGCGTTCGAGGGCATGCTGGATACCCTGCCAGTCGAAGCCGCCGTGATCGAGAAAACGGTCGTCCTCCGCCGCGACCACGGCGCGCTTGAGATGAATGGAGATTCGCTCGTAGGGTACCCAGTGATGCGCGAGCTGCACATCGGGGCGCGTTTCGGCCAGTTCGGCAAGCTGGATCCGCATGAAACGAGTGCTGGTGGGGTTGTGTTCCTTCCACCACAGTACATGGGCGAACACCCAGCACTGATAGAGCAGCAGCGGCACTGCCACGACGAGCAGCGTCCACCCGATGCCGCGCAGGAGCCTCTTCATCCGGTCGCAAGCTGCCGGCGCAATTCCTCCAGGACCGGCCGGGTGTCCGGACGAATGCCGCGCCACAGCAGGAAGCTCTCCGCCGCCTGTTCGACCAGCATGCCCAGTCCGTCCGCGAGCCGGGCGGCCCCCTGGCTGCGCGCGGTCGCGACGAAGCGCGTATCCCCCCGGCCGTACATCATGTCGTACGCAAGTGCGTCCGGTGCGTAGATCCCTTGCGGCAAGGGCGGTGTCTCGTCGGCAAGGCTGGCCGAGGTTGCGTTGATGACGACGTCGAAGCAGCGCCCCTCAAGCGCCTCGAAACCGCATGCGTCGATGGCCGCACCCGCCGCATATGTCTGAAAGCGTTCGGCCAGGGCGCTCGCCTTCGCCACCGTTCGATTCGCAATCGTCAGGCTCGCCGGCGTCTGCGCCAACAGCGGCAATAACGCGCCGCGTGCGGCACCGCCCGCGCCCAGCACAAGAATCCGGCGATGCTTCAGGGAGCACGCAAGGTTGTCGATCAGGTCGCGCACCAGCCCCGCCCCGTCGGTATTGTCGCCGTAAATATCCCCGTCGCCGAATGCAAGCGTATTCACCGCGCCTGCCGCTTCGGCCCTCGACGAACGCCTGTCGGCAAGTTCGAATGCCTCGAGCTTGAACGGAACGGTCACGTTCATGCCGCGTCCGCCTTCGTCGTGAAAGCGCCTGACTGCTGCGACGAAGCCGTCCAGGGGGGCGAGCAGGGTGCCGTAGTGCAGGGACTGCCCGGTCTGCTGCGCGAACGCCGCGTGGATCCGGGGAGACTGGCTGTGGCCGACCGGGTTTCCGATGACGACGTAGCGATCCATGTCGTTGGGAGCCTCTCAGTGCGCCCTGATCTGATCCGAGTTCGTGAACGTCCATGTACGGACGATCTCGATGATGTCGGTGTCGGTCCGGATGTCGGGCGGAAAAGGGGCGAAAGGGGCTGCCAGTTCGACGATCCGGATCGCTGCGTCGTCGAGCAGCTTTACGCCCGACGAGCGCTGGATCTCGACCCGGTCGAGCGAACCGTCCGCGCGGATCGAAACAAGCAGCAGCAGGCTGCCATAAAGCCTCCCGCGCGCCGCCTCCGGATAGTTGAGAGTGCCCACGCGTTCGATCTTGAGGCGCCAGTCTTCGAGGTACTGGGCGAAGCGGTGTTCGCGGGTACGCGCACCGATGACCGTCTTGCGCGGGCGCTTCGCATATTCGTTGAGACGGCGGTCAATCTGGGCTTCCATGCGCGCGATCGCTGCGATGCTGTCCATGACGTCCAGCCCCGATGTGACCGGGCGCTGGGGTTCGGGCTCGGCGGGCTTCTCGGGCGTCTTGGGCTGCGGCGCGACCGCAGGTGCCGGCTTGACCGGTCTCGGCTGCGTCATGACCGGCTGGGGCGTGGGTTGCTGCGCCGGCGCCGCCTTTTGCGCATCGACCAGATCGTCGCCTTCACGGCGGATCTCCTGCGGGGGTACCGGGGTGCTCGGGCGTTCGTCGGCTTCGGTGGTTCCGCCTCCGTCAAGGTTGGCCTGCGCGAGGGCGTCGGCCTGATCGGGTGCCCGGGCATGGCGCGCATTGACCAGAACCACTTCAAGGCCTCGGTCCCGATCCCGGGCCTGGTCGCGATCCGGCATCTCGAAATGCAGGCTCAACAGCAGGCCGTGCAGAACTACGGACACGATCAGCGCGACCTGCAGATACCGGTTCGACGCCAGCGCAGCGAACATGCTGTCGGCACTTGGCATGCGCCATGGGTCGGGCGAAAGGGTCATGCTGTTGGACATGAGCGCGTGTCAGGAGCCTTCAAAAAGCGATTCGCCGGCATCTTCGGGGTCGGGTTCCGCAAGGGTTTCAACGTATCGTGCACTGGCATCGACGTCTACCAGGTCCGTTTGTTCGACGGACAGCCGGATGCGGCTGCCGGGCAACTGAAGCGGGAGCGAGGGCACCTTGATGACCAGTGGGATCTCTTCGAGTTTCACGACGTTGTCGCGCAGTACGCGCGCGTCGACGGTAGGCTTCGAATGCTGTCGGAGCCAGCGCAGGCACCAGTAGCGCTCCATCTGGCGCTGGAACTCGGCATACGATGCATAGGTGATCTCGAAGTCGCGCATGGCCGCCATGAGATCGGTGGAGCGGGGCGCAAAGGCTGGCGTCTGCTCGCGCAGCATCGCGACGATCTGCCATTGATTGACCAGGTCGACATAGCGACGAAGGGGCGAACTCGACCATGCATAGCAGTCCACTCCGAGCGCCTCGTGCGGCTCGGCCGCGGTAGTCATGCGCACCTTGCCGCCGTTCTGAACCCGGTAGAGACCGGGAATTCCCGCCTTGTCGAGCATCTTCCCCCAGGTCGCGTTGGCCAGGATCATCATTTCCGACACCAGTTTGTCCAGCGGCGAACCCCGTCGGCGCTGGCTGATCGTCACGTAACCCGGGCCATCGGCGGTGCCTGTGCGCCAGTCGACGTAGAAGCTGTAGTCGATCTGGTTCAGGTTGACGCTCGCCTTGCCCCGGCCCGCTTCGAGGACGGTGGCCAGATCCCAAAGCAGAGTCAGTTCGCGCTTCCAGGTGAAGTCCGGCCCGCCGTTGAGCAGCGTGTCCTCGTTGAACACCGGTTCGATGTCATGGTGGCGCAGGTTGGCGACGATCGGCACCCGTTCGATCCGGCTTTCCACGCCCTTGATCGCGAGCGCAGGCGATACGTCGAGATAGAGGGAAACCGCCGGGCAATCACGTCCTGCCGCAAGGGTGAAGCACTCGACGACCTGGTCCGGCAGCATGGTGATCTTGTTGCCGGGCATATACACGGTCGAAAGGCGCTGCCGTGCGATGGCGTCGAGTCCCGACCCACGGGCGAATCCAAGTGCGGGTGCTGCGATGTGGATCCCGATCGTCCAGCCGCCCTCCTCGCGGGGGGTTACTGAAAAGGCATCGTCGATCTCGGTGGTGGTCGCATCGTCGATCGAGAACGCCGCGACCGCAGCGCGTGGCAAGTCGCCTGGATCGGCGGGCAGTTCGAAACCGGGGAAAGCGCTTCCGTCCGGGAAATGCTCGAACAGGAAGCGGTTCAGGTGATAGTCGTAGCTCGACGCGAGTGCACCGCACTTGAGTAGCAGCCTTGGTGCCGACAGACCGGCATCGACGCACGCTGCTTCGAGTGCCTTGGCCTCGATTCGATTGCGGTCCGGCCGGTATAGCAGTTGCGGCAGCATCGCTGCCACTTCGGCCGGCAACCGGCCTTCGACCAGTTCGGCGCGCATGTGCTCCATCGCTTCGGCCTGCTGGCGCTTCCTTTCCAGGCCGGACAGCGCCGCCCTGAGAATCTCGTCCGGCGCCTTGCGAAATCGCCCGCGTCCCTTGCGATGAAAGTGGATGGGTGCGGAATGCAGGCGCAGCAGGAGTGTCGCCGATTCGACGGCGGTGGGCGCCCGGCCGTAATACTCCCGGGCGAAATCGTCGAAATAGAACTCGTCCTCGCCGCACACCTCCCAAAGGAAGTCGGTGTCGAGTTCCTCGGCGTCGGACTCCGCGCGATCGAGCAGATCGACCGGTCCCGGATCGCGAAAGCGCATCAGCACATGGCTGCTCTTGAGCTTGACGCGTTTGCCGTGGGACGTCTCGACCTGCAGCGAGGCGTCGTTGTCGGCCAGAATCGTCCCGGCCTTGAAAGCCCCACTCTCTTCAAAAAGCACGAACATCGCGTTGTTTCACCCCTGTCTTTGACCGCACAGTTTATCAGGGTGGCGTCGCCCCGGCAGGACCTCCGACCAGGGTCCTGATCGAGCTTACGGGCCGCATTCGACAACGTACCCGCATAGCCTGCGGTCTGCATGCCAGCGGCAATGCGCGTATACTTCGCAGGTCGAACGGAAGGACAGACGGAGAGGGCGGATCATGAGTGGACAGACGTGGTGGGTCGTTGCGGTGGTCGCAATCGTGGTGGCGGGCGTGATCGGCTTTTTCATCGGGCGCCAGACCGGTGGCACGAAGCAGCGCATCGAGGAACTCGAGTCCGAGCTTGAAAGCCAGAAGGAAGAGATCAAGGGCTACAGGAAGCAGGTGGAGACGCACTTCGACAGGACTGCGACGCTGTTCGTATCAATGGCGGGTTCGTACAAGGAATTGTTCGAACACCTGTCCTCGGGTTACGAGAAACTCTCGGCAGGGTCGGCGCGCGAGCTTTTCAAGGAACGTGTGACTGCATTGCTGCTGGACGGCCCGGCCAGAAAGAACGGCGACGACGAGATTGTGTTCGAGCACAGCGTGGACCGTGCCGAAGCTACGCCACCGGCGACCGATCCGTCTGGCGCGTCGGCCGCAGTGGCGTCATCGGAAGATGCAGAAGGGGGCAAGGAACCACTTGCGCAGAGCGATGAGCCAGTGTCCGAAACAACGGAGGCTGAAGCTGCAGAGAAGTCGCGTGAACCCGGAGAGGCATCGCCCGATCCCGAGCCTTTGAAGAAGGATGCGGGTGATGAGCCGGCCAACGAGCCACCGCCAGCCAGGGCGGGCGAGCCGGCAGAGGGCGAGCCGACGGAAGGCGAGGTCGGGACCGCGCAGCCGGAGCCATCGGAAGCTGGGGCCAAGGGCGATGACGAGGGCGCGAAAACCGAACGAAACTAGTCCAGTGATGCGCTCTTGAAGGTACTCATGTGAAACCTTCGCAGGTCGGATTTGGACAGCGGGAGGAGTCCATATACGAAAAGGCGCAGCGCCTTCCGCCCTACCGGTCATCCGCGCAAGTTCCAAACAGCGTGCGCCACTACACCAGACGTCGTCAGGCGCGCGCACTTCCGATCAGGGCGGCTGCTTCGAAGGTGAAGCCGTCGCCCTTTCTGTTCCGGTGTGCATCGAGTTCGCTTTCCACCGCTGTGCGCAGGAGCGCTTGCGTCTCGTTGGGAAGGCGGGACATGGATTCGGCGACGCCGCCGGCCAGATCGAGAAATCCCTGCCAATAGCTTGATGCATCGGGGAAATGGCAGGTAAAGCGACACGGTGACACGCGAACCTCGTCGAAACCGGCATCCGTCAGCGCCGCTGTGAGCGCGTCGTCCTCGCCGAGGCGGAAGACGGAAGGGCGCGTAAACTTTGGCGGCGGCAGCACCCGGGCGATGCAGTCCTGGGCGCAGGATATGAGCGGCACCGATGCGCGCGGCCCCCATACGGACACGGCGAGCCGACCGCCGGGACGAAGCACGCGCCGAATCTCTTTCAGGGACTTGCCTTCGTCTGGAAACATGAACAGGGCCAGCCCGATCAGCACACGGTCGAAGCTCGCATCCGGCAGGCACAGGTGCTCGGCGTCGGTGGTGGCGAAGCCGATGCTGGCCCGCAGCGCCACGTCGCTTTCGGCACCGTTGACGCGGCTTGCCTCGATCATCATCGCCTCTGCGATATCCGTGGCGAGAACCCATCCTCCCGGCTGGACCAGGCGCGCGGCATCGCGGGCAAGGAGGCCGGGGCCGCTGGCAAGATCGAGGACCTGCTGCCCCGGGGCAAGATCGGCCGCGCGAAGCAAGGCCTCGGCGAGGTCGGCGCGCAGATGTGCCCCTTGCGCATAGCGGGTTGCAATGCGGTTGAAGCCTGCTCGCTCCATCGCCTTGAAGCGTCCTGCGTCGAGTTCGGGTTGCGTCATGCGAGTCCTGCGAAGTCGATCACTTCGTCGAGATAGTCGTTCCAGCGTGTGAAACTGTGGTCACCACCTTCGAGCACGGTCTGGCGTGCCCCGGCGTACTTGCGAACGGCCTCGCGAAAGTCGAGCACCTCGTCACCGGTTTCAACCAGCAGCCAGAAGTTCTCCGGGTGTGAGATCCGGCCGACATCGAGCGCACGCAAATCGTCGATGTACTGCCGCTTGAAGTCGAAGGTCTCGCCCGTATACATGTTGGTCTGCTTCCCCGTCCATGCTTCGAGGGACAGGGGTGCGACCACGGCGGGGTTCACCACCACTGCCCGCAGATTGTGTCGTTGCGCCAGCCAGGTTGCGTAATAGCCGCCGAGCGAGCTGCCGACCAGCGTCGGGGCCGGCTGGTCGGGTGTCGCCATGCACCGTGCGAGTTGCGCCTCGACCAGCGCGATCGCTTCGCGCGGCGGCACCGGGATCTGTTCGCACCAGAAGTACTCCCCAAGGCCACGGGCCTGCATGCGCTCCTTCAGGGCGCGGGCCTTGATCGAAGCGGGTGCGGAGCGGAAGCCGTGCAGGTAGACGATCATGGCGCAACGCTCCGGGAAGGGGCTGTTTCGCGCTCGAGTCGCCTGAGCCAGGCAAGGGCATGGTCCCGGTCGTCGCCGCACATCTCGATGGAGGGCCTGAGTCCGGAGCAGCACGGCGGACGCTCCGGCAGGCCGAACAGCCGACAGCGCTGGTCTTGCGTCAGCTGGGGGCAGGGAAGGTCTGCGCGCTTGCCTCCGGGCAGACCCGGGATCGGGCTGGAGATCGACGGCGCGATGCAGCAGGCGGCGCATCCGGAGCGACACTGCATCAGTGCTCGCCTGCCGGTCCCGCGGTTGCAGACCACCATTCCAGGATGCTGGGCAGGTCGGGTGTGAGGAGTGCGGACGCGCCTCCGGTGAACACCTGCCAGTCGTCCAGGAAGCGCTCCGCAACTGCGGTCAGGAGCGGAATGCCGGCCATCACGGTGAGGCCGATCTCGTCACGCAAGCCTGACCCGGCCGCCTCCTGGGCGCCGAACTTGTTGATGAAGACGATCTGTGTGTCCGCGTCGACGGCGCGTCGGACCGCGATCGCCGCGTGTGCGAGCGAGTCGGTGTCGAGGCGGCACGCCTCCGAGCCGCTGCCGAGTTCCTGCGACAGGCTGAAGCATTCGCCGCTGCCGAGATCCTCCATCTCCATGCCGCACGCAGCCCCGGTTGCACGCTGGAGGACCCCGCCGACCCTCACGCCCTGGGCGGCAAGGACGCGCGCTGCGTGGAGCATCAGTTCCTCGATGCGGTCCGTGGGCGAATAGAGGATGGCTGCAATCGGAGCGACGTTATCTTCGGACATGTTCCGGATCCGGGCGGACAGGGTGCGATTGTCTCACTGCTTGTCATCGGGGCACAGCCCCCGCAAGGAATGCACGTAGACGCCGTAATGCGGGGTCCGTGGGCTTGGCTCTGCGCGCAGTCTACCCGGCTGTGCCGCCCTGTGCGACACACATTCGGCAACGTGCCGGCAGGGTGTCGACGTAGTCCTTGAACATTTCCCTGCCGTTCTGGCGGAACATGCGGATCCTGCCGGTATGTACCAGCATCAGGATGCCTACGCAGTGGGCGAACAGAGCGGTGGTTTCGCGCAAGGCTTGCGCATCGGATGCGCCCAGTTCGCGCATTGCCCCACGGATGCCGTCCAGGCACGCGCCCAGGCGACGGTTGAGGGTCGAATCCAGTTCCGGTGTGAGTCCGATCGGATTCAGTCCCTGAAAGAGATAGAACCCCAGGTCGAGATCGCGCGGCCGCTCCATGTAGAAATCGAAAAACGCGAGTGCGCGCGCCTGCACGGCCGCCGCCGGGTCCCGCGCACCGAGCGCTGCAGCCTCGACCGCCTCGCGTAGACGTTCGAGGGATGCGGTCAGCAGGTCCGCGTAGATGTCTTCCTTGCTCGTGTAGTACTTGTACAGGGCGCTGGCGGCATACCCGGCCTCGCGCGCGATCGCGCGCATGTTTGCGCCGGTGAGGCCGTCTCGGACGAACACCCGTTGGGCCGCATCGAGAATCATCTGGCGCTTCAGGTCGATGACCACGCGACGCCGCTCCGCGCGTGAGCAGGCGGTGCTTTCGGTGGCGGTGGCGAGGCGGGCTGCGGGGGATGGCATGGCGCGAGTCTAGCATGCTGAGTGGCCCCCGCAAGAACCATTGACGCCAAAGTGAACAACGTTCACTATTCTGGATCCATTGTAGTCGAACGTTCAGGAGCGCCCCATGTTCATGTCTTCCGAGGAGTACCGCGAGTCCCTGCGCCGTTACCGCCCCGTCGTATACGTTGATGGGCGTCGCGTCGAATCGGTCGCCGACGACCCGGCACTCGCGCCCGGAGTGCGGGCACTCGGCTATACGTACGATGCGGCGCGCCGTGAGGAACTTGCGCCACTCATGACGGCTGTGCAGCAGCACTCCGGCAAGCGCGTCAATCGGATGCTGCACATCAATGACAGTGCGGGCGACCTGCTCAACAAACTCGAAGCGGTGCGCGTGCTGTGCCAGGAGACCGGCTGTGCCCAGCGCTACCTGGTACACGACGCAATGAATGCGATCGGGCAATCGACAGCGCGTATCGACGCCGATACCGGCTCGCGTTACTCGGAGCGTTTCCGCGAGTATCTCGACCATGTTCAGGAGGGCGACCTGTCGTTGGGGATCGCGATGACCGATGCGAAGGGCGACCGGCGCCTGCGCCCGCATCGCCAGAACAACCCCGACACGTACGTTCACGTCGTCTCGCGCGACATGCGCGGCATCGTGATTTCGGGCACCAAGGCGATCGTCACCGGTGCGCCCTACATGCACGAGTTCCTCGTCATGCCCTGCCGCAACATGACTGCCGAGGATGCCGACTTCGCGGTGTGCTGTGCGGTGCCCTGCGACGCCGAAGGGGTCACCATCGTCGCGCGCCCCGCGGGCCGCCCCGGCGAGAAGGCCGCGCTGTTCAGTGCCAAGTACGGACAATCGACCGCCGTGGTTATGTTCGACAAGGTGTTCGTGCCGTGGGAACGTGTCTTTCTCGATGGGGAGTGGGCGCACTCCGGCCAGCTCACCTACGATTATGCGACTCACCACCGCCACAGCTGCATTGCCGCCCGGGCGGGCTTCGGTGACCTGTTGATCGGCGCCGGCGCGCTGATGTGCGAGGCGAATGGCTTCGATCCCGGCAAGGAGGGCCACCTGCGCGACCAGATGGTGGAACTGATCACGATCACCGAGGGCTTCTACGCTTGCGGGGTGGCCGCCTCGGTCTATGCGCGCGCGGATCCGGACTCCGGGACCTTCATGCCCGATCCGGTGTTCTCCAACATCGGCAAGCTGCTGCTGGCGAACCAGATCTACGACATGCATCGCATCGCGCACTACGTGTCGGGCGGGTTGATCGTCGCACTGCCGGGCCCGGACGAGGACCACAATCCAGCCACGGCAGCTTCGCTGGCGGAGGTGCTGCAGGCCAATCCGGATATTCCCTACGACAAGCGCATCGAGGCGGCACGGTTCATGGAAGACCTGACGGCCTCCTACGAGGCCGGGTGGTATTCCGTGATCAGCCTGCACGGCGGCGGATCCCCGGCTGCGATGAAGCAGGAGATCTGGCGTCACTACCCGGTCGGCGACAAGGTCGCGCTGGTCGAGCGTCTTCTCGATCGCGGGCTGGCGGCCGACGCGGATCGGCCCATCGCGCGCAATCGTCAGCCGGGACGTTGCTGTGCCCAGGGCTGCAGCGAACCGGGCCAGGCTTTGATGGCAGACATGCCGCTCGCTTCCCGTGAGGGTGTGCGTGAAGCATGAGATGCACGACCCAGATATATACTTTGGTATCTATAGAAGTGCCTTTATATTCTTTGTGAGGAATACCGCTCTGATGTAACCTGCCTCCCTCGTTCAAGTCCAGTGAGCAGGGAGTGCCATGCTGGTGCCGGAAAGCCTGCAGGCGTGCATCGTCGGTCTGATCCTGCTGGGCCTGTTTGCAAGCTTCGTTCGGGAGTGGCTCAAGCCCGACGTGGCCGTGATGGTCGCGGTCGCGACGCTGTTGGTGCTGGGTCTGTTGAGTCCGACCCAGGTGCTGGGCGTATTTTCCAACAGTGCACCGATCACCATAGCCTGCCTGTTCATCATCAGCGGCGCATTGAGCAAGACCGGTTGTGTCGATCGACTCGGAGAGTGGCTCGCGGCGCTGGCCGGGCGCAGCGAACGGCGCCTTCTCGTCGCGCTCCTGCTGGTCGGTGTCCTGGTATCACCCTTCATCAACAACACGCCGGTCGTGATGGTGATGATTCCGGCGGTGGTGACCCTGGCGGGGCGTTTCGACATTGCGCCGTCGCGCCTGCTGATCCCGCTGTCGTACGCGACCATTCTCGGCGGTCTCATCACCCTCGTCGGTACCTCGACCAACATCCTTGTCGATGGGGTCGCGCGAAACATGGGCCTCGCCCCGTTCCAAATGTTCGAGATCAGCGGCCCGGCGGTCCTGATCGCCCTCGCCGGATGCGCTTTCATATACTTCACCGCACCGCGATTCATGCCGGTGCGCGAGACGCTCACCCAGCAATTCACAGGTAGCGGCGACCGGATGTTCATGACCGAGCTCTACGTTCCCGAGCAATCGCGACTGGTTGGGCGGTCCTTACGCGAGGCAAGGCTCGCCAACGGTACGGTCAAGGCCCTGAAGCTGTTTCGTGGCGACGACGTGATGTCGTCCCTCACGCCCGGAGTGACGCTTCAGGCGGGTGACCGCCTGGTCGTGCACAGCCGCAGCAGCGCGATGATGGATCTGCGCAGTACCGACCTGGTCGGGATCCAGCCGCAGACGCCCGCTGCCCATGATCTCGAAACCCTGCGAAGGCGCGACGTCGTGATGGTCGAGGCGATCGTCGGCCAGACGTCCCGCTTCGTGCTCAGGCCGATACGGGATCTTGACCTCGTGGCGCGCTACGGGATCCATTTGATCGCCGTGCATCGCCGGGACGCGTCGATTCAGGATATCGGCGACGACTTCCAGCTGCAGTTCGGCGACGTCCTGCTCGTGGAGGGAACCAGCGCGCAGATCAAGCGCTTTTGCGACAACGGCGATCTGTTTGCGATCACCGAGGGCAGATCACCGGCCAATCGCCAGGCAAAGGCCCCCATTGCACTCGCGACGATCTGCGGCGTGATGGTTCTTGCCGCCTTCAACGTGATGCCGATCGAGGGGCTCGCCCTGATCGGTGCTGCCGCGGTGGTTGCGACGGGTGCCATCCGTGCCGACGAAGCCTACAAGTCGATCGAGTGGCCGATCCTGATCATGATCTTCGGCATGCTCGCGATCAGTGTCGCGATGAGTGAATCCGGGCTCGCCCGGATTCTGGCCAGCGCCCTGGTCGGCGCGGGCGCAGACTTGTCGCCGTGGATGATGCTGGCGCTGCTCATCCTGGTCACCTCGATCGCCACCGAGTTCATAAGCAACAACGCGGTGGCGGTGCTGTTTACGCCGATTGTCATCGCCGTGGCGCAGCACCTCGGGGTCGATCCCCGTCCGTTCGTGGTGGGCGTGATGTTCGCTGCGAGTGCGAGTTTTGCCACGCCGATCGGCTATCAGACCAACACCCTCGTGTACAACGCCGGCAATTATCGTTTCACCGATTTCGCTCGGTTGGGTGTGCCGATGAACCTGCTTGTCTGGCTCGCCGCGAGTCTGCTCATTCCGCTGTTCTGGCCTCTCACTCCGGTTTGAGCAGCCATTCGATGCGGTGGCCCGTCGGCTACGTGTGGGCGCCTGCGTCTGTCAGCGTTCCGGACCCGGTAGTTGACCGGGCTTCGTCGGACTGGGATAGTTTGCGGCGAGCCTTGAACGATGCGACGGGGGAGCGACGGTATGGACAATTGCCTGGTGGTGCCGGTTGATGATTCGCACCGTTCACTGGATGCGTTGAATGCGGGGCAGGCGCTCGCAGTGCAAATGGGCCTGACCCTGCAGCTGGTGTCGATCGTTCCCCACGATGCGGATGTGTCCGGCCGTGAGCAAGCCATCCGTGATGCGATCGACGACATGCGTGCCGACATCACCGTCGTCGCCGATGCCTCACCCGCTGACGGGCTTCTCGGGGCGCTGCAGTCGGGCAAGGGCAACATCTGTTGCATGGCCACGCACGCCCGTGGTGCGGTGTCGGAAATGGTGCTGGGGAGCGTTGCACGGCACATCGTTCAGGAATACCCGGGCCCGGTCGTGCTGGTCGGCCCCAGGCACGTGAAGAAGTGGTCCGGGCCGGTCAAGACCGTCCATGTCTGTGTCGACGGCTCGCCGCTGTCCGAGCAGGCATTGGCTCCCGCGGTGCAGTGCGCCAGGCTGCTGAATGCAACCCTGCAACTCATCCAGGTTCTCGATCCCGAAACCGCCAGACTCGCCGAAGGTGGCGACAGTGGCGAGTGGGTGTACCTGCGGCGGCTGTACGATCAACTACGCAAGGACAAAGGCGTCGTCGCCGAATGGGAGGTGCTGCACGGCAAGGATGTCGCTGATGCGATCACCTCGTATGTCGACGGCCAGCCCGGTTCGCTCATCGTCATGTGCAGTCACGGCCGTTCAGGTTTCAACCGGCTCGTCATGGGCAGCGTGGCGCAGAGCGTCTTGCGCAGCAGTCGCAGCCCGGTCTGGATCATCCGTCCGCGCAAGGCCTGACGGGCCTTTCATCTTCAGGCACGAGGGCCGCAATGCGGCCCTCGTGCTTTATGGTCGGCACTCGCAGCATGAGCAGGTCGCCCGCCATCTTCGCGCTGCCGGGCAGGGAGATGCGCCAGGATCGGCATCGACGACATTCCCTGCTGATCCGAGTCGGATTGCGCCCAGCTTGACCCGCAAAAAAGTCGGGCGAAGTTGCAAGCAAAAAAGAAGTACGGTGTTTACTTCTTAAAAAGATGATCATAGAATACATCTTCAAAATTTGCGACTCAGCGGGTGCCGACTCAGCGGCCAAGCTCAACCTTGAACCGAGGCAATGACGATGAACCAAACAAGACGACTTTGGTGGATCCTGGGAATCATGTTCGTGCTGTCCTTCAGCACGCTCGGCTGGATCGGTGGCGAGATCTATCGCCAGGCGCCGCCCATGCCCGAGCGCGTCGTCAGTTCCGACGGCACCACCTTGTTTACGCGGCACGACATCGAGCGCGGCCGGCAGGTGTGGCAGACCACCGGCGGTCAGCAGCTTGGATCGATCTGGGGCCACGGGGCGTACGTCGCACCGGACTGGTCGGCCGACTGGCTGCACCGCGAGGCGGTCGCACTTCTGAACCTGTGGGCCGAGCGCGAGCGCGGCGTCGGCTTCGATGCGCTCGGCGACGAAACCAGGGCGGCGTTGCAGGCACGTCTGCAGCGCGAAATGCGTGCCAACACACATGACCCCGAGAGTGGCGTGATCACGGTGTCGACCGACCGTGCCGCTGCGATTCGCGAGGTCGCGGCGCATTACCGCGATCTGTTCGGCAGCGGCGAGGAACTCGCGGCACTGCGCGAGCAGTATGCAATCGCCAACAATGCGGTGCCCGACGTCGGGCGCCGCGAGCTGATGCCGGCCTTCTTCTTCTGGACCGCGTGGGCGGCAGGGACCGAACGTCCGGACAGCGACATCACCTATACCAGCAACTGGCCGCACGAGCCCTTGATCGGGAATGCGCCGACCGCGGGCATGGCGATGTGGTCCATGGCGAGCATCGTCCTGCTGATCGGCGCGATCGGCGCGCTGGTCTGGTATTACGCCGCAACCCGCCATGAAGGCCATCTGGTCGTGCCACCGACCCGGGATCCATTGCTGGGGGGCAAGCCGACGCCATCGCAGCGCGCCACGGCAAAGTACTTCTACACCGTGGTTGCCTTGTTCCTCGCGCAGATGACCCTGGGGGCGATTACCGCCCACTACGCGGTCGAAGGACAGGACTTCTATGGTTTCCCGCTGGCCGAGTATCTGCCCTATGCGGTGGTGCGTACCTGGCATACCCAGCTGGCGGTATTCTGGATCGCGACCGCGTGGCTGGCCACGGGTCTCTACATCGCCCCGGCGATCACGGGGCATGAGCCGCGTTTCCAGCGACTGGGGGTGAATCTCCTCTATGGCGCGCTGCTCGTGGTGGTGGTGGGTTCGCTGGCGGGCCAATGGCTGGGGGTGCACCAGCATTTCGATCTCGACGTCAACTTCTGGATCGGACACCAGGGCTGGGAGTATGTGGACCTGGGCCGCGTGTGGCAGATCATGCTGTTCGCCGGCCTGCTGATCTGGCTGGCGCTGGTCGGTCGGGCGCTGTGGCCGGCGCTGCGCGCGCCGTCCGAGAACCGGACGCTGATCACGATCCTGTTTCTCTCGACTGTCGCGATCGGTCTCTTCTATGCGACCGGGCTGATGTGGGGCAAGCACACCCACCTGTCGATGGTGACCTACTGGCGCTGGTGGCTGGTGCACCTTTGGGTGGAAGGCTTCTTCGAAGTGTTCGCCACCGCCGTGATCGCGCTGCTCTTCACCCGCATGGGGCTGATTCGGGCCCAACTCGCGAACGTCGCGGTGTTGTTCACGACCGTCATATTCCTTACCGGTGGCATCCTGGGCACGCTCCACCATCTCTATTTTTCGGGAACGCCAACCTCGGTGATCGCGATCGGCGCGATGTTCTCCGCGCTCGAGGTCGTCCCGCTGGCACTGATCGGATTCGAAGCCTACGAGAACTACCGGCACAGCAAGGCAGCCCCCTGGGTCGCCCGCTACCGCTGGGCCATCCTGTTTTTCGTCGCGGTCGCATTCTGGAACCTGGTCGGCGCGGGCATGCTGGGTTTCCTCATCAATCCGCCGATCTCCCTCTATTTCATCCAGGGGCTCAACACCACTGCCGCCCATGGACATGCAGCCCTGTTCGGTGTGTATGGCATGCTCGGGATCGGTCTGCTGCTGTTCTGCCTGCGTGGCGTGACCGAGGACAAGGCATGGAACGAGCGCCTGCTCGCACCGACCTTCTGGCTACTCAACGTCGGCCTGGCCGCGATGGTCTTCCTGTCGCTGCTGCCGGCGGGTATCTACCAGGCCTGGGCCAGCATCACCGAGGGGCTGTGGTACGCACGTTCGCCGGAGATCATCCACTCGTCGCTGATGCACACGCTGGTGTGGCTGCGCGTGCCGGGCGACGTGATCTTCGCTGCCGGGGCGGTGGTCCTGGGATGGTTCGTGTTCCGGCTGTGGAACGGGAGCCGCAAGGTCCGGGCCGCGCAGATCCTGCCTGAGCCGCTGCGCGCAAGCTGAAGCGGCATCGCCTGAAAACACCGAAGGGGGGACGCCGGGATGCCGGTGTCCCCCCTTCGGTTCACTGTGGGGCTTGCGGATCAGACCTGGCGATACACCTCCGCGCCGCCCTTGACGAATTCCACTGCCTTCACCTCCATCCCCTTCTGCAGGGCCTCGTCCTCGCTCACGCCCTGCTGGGCGGCGAATTCGCGCACGTCCTGGGTGATCTTCATCGAGCAGAAGTGCGGCCCGCACATCGAGCAGAAATGCGCGACCTTGGCCGAGTCCTTGGGCAGGGTTTCATCGTGAAATTCCCTGGCCTTGTCCGGGTCGAGGCCGAGGTTGAACTGATCTTCCCAGCGGAATTCGAAGCGTGCCTTGGACAACGCGTTGTCGCGGATCTGCGCGCCGGGATGGCCCTTGGCCAGATCGGCGGCGTGGGCCGCGAGCTTGTAGGTGATGATGCCTTCCTTGACGTCCTGCTTGTTGGGCAGGCCCAGGTGCTCCTTGGGTGTCACGTAGCACAGCATCGCCGTGCCGTACCAGCCGATCTGCGCCGCGCCGATGCCGCTGGTGATGTGGTCGTAGCCCGGCGCGATGTCGGTGGTGAGCGGTCCCAGCGTGTAGAACGGCGCTTCCTTGCACCATTCGAGCTGCAGATCCATGTTTTCCTTGATGAGTTGCATCGGCACGTGGCCGGGGCCCTCGATCATCACCTGCACGTCGTGCTTCCAGGCGATGTCGGTGAGTTCGCCCAGCGTCTTCAGCTCGGCCAGTTGCGCTTCGTCGTTGGCGTCGTAGATCGAGCCGGGACGCAGGCCGTCGCCCAGCGAGAAGGCCACGTCGTAGGCCTTCATGATTTCGCAGATGTCCTCGAAATGCGTGTAGAGAAAGCTCTCCTTGTGGTGCGCGAGGCACCACTTGGCCATGATCGAACCGCCGCGCGAGACGATGCCGGTCATCCGGTTCGCGGTCATCGGAACGTAGCGCAGCAGGACCCCGGCGTGGATCGTGAAGTAATCGACGCCTTGCTCGGCCTGTTCGATCAGCGTGTCGCGGAAGATCTCCCAGGTGAGTTCCTCGGCTTTTCCGTCGACTTTTTCGAGTGCCTGGTAGATCGGCACGGTGCCGATCGGCACCGGGCTGTTGCGGATGATCCACTCGCGCGTCTCGTGAATGTTCTTGCCGGTAGACAGGTCCATCACCGTGTCGCCGCCCCAGCGGATCGCCCAGGTCATCTTGTCGA
>DAOMNN010000010.1:0-18062 GCA_035443825.1 Rhodocyclaceae bacterium
CGGGTCCGTTCGTCCGGCGTCGCGCCGATCTCGGCACCCCATGCCCCGTAGTTGATCGTCGCGGCGGAGAACGCCAGGGTCACGATGAACACCATCGCACCCATCCACGTAGCACCGACGCCGGCCGGCGGCGCGAGAAGGCCATACATCCCCATCACCAGAAACGGCAATGAAAGCAGAATCAGGAGCCGCCGTGATGCGACCCTGTCGCTCGCCCAGCCCAGCAGAGGGTCGCTGAACGCGTCGAGGATCCTGACCGCGAGCAAGGTCACTCCAACCGTCGCGAGCGGCACGCCCAGCCCGTCGGAATACAGTCGCGGAACGTGGACATAGATCGGGAGGGCAGCGAAGGCAAGAGGCAGACCAAGCGCGCCATAGGCGAGTACGGGCCGGGCCGACAACACGTTGGTCGTCGTGATCGACGGCAGGACCAGATCCGCGGCCATGGACGAGGAGTGCCGCAATCCATCCGCCAGACGCCGGGCGTCCCCCGATTCAGCCACCGCCGGAAGCCCCCAGCAGACGCGTGCGCAGACCCGGCTCGCGCGTTCGTTCGTCGAGCCAGATCGCGAAGAATGCCCGGGCAAAGCTTTCATCGGTGATCCTGCCGGTGGGTTCGTCGCCCAGATAGAAGGCGACACCCTCCCCCGGGAGATTCACGCCGACGATGACGTCACCACGACCTACATCCGGAAAGGCGCGCTCGAGCACGGCCCGCCACGCTTCCAGGCGGGATTCATCGGCCATTCCGAGCCGGCGCATCTCGTCCAGGCTCGTCTGGACCAGGCGCGACGACGGTATCGCCCGCTCGTAGCGAATCGCCAACGCGAATGGTGCGTCGTCACGCCAGCTCGCCTGTGGCGCCCACAGCGATGCCTCGTAGATCCGAAGACCCAGCCAGCGCATCTCTCCACCGCCGAGCCGGCGCCATGCCGCCGGCTCGGAGATGAGATCGTCGGACAGGGGCAGCGGGTTCGTGCCGTGGGCCGGCAGCATGGAGCACATGAGTATGAGCGTCAGTCCTGCGCGCCACGAGCCGACCTGCCGACGGAAGGCGAGAATCAGGTCATGACCCACTCGAATGTATGGCATACGGGTCATATCTCAATTCCGATGTTCAAGCTCGTAGTGATGCACGTCGATGTCGCCTGCGACGAACCCGGCCTCGCAATAGGCCAGATAGAAGCGCCACATGCGCACGAACCGCTCAGGGAAACCCTGGGCGCGAACCGCCGGCACGGCTGCTTCGAAACGCTCATGCCAGCGCCTCAGCGTCAACGCATAGTCGCGTCCGAAGGCGAAATCACCGCACACCTGCAGCCCGGCGCATGCGGCCTGCCGATGGACAGCGCCGGGCGAGGGCAGCATGCCTCCGGGAAAGACGTATCGCTGGATGAAATCGGTGCCGCGCCGGTAGCGGTCGAACAACCCGTCGGCGATGGTGATCGCCTGGATAACGCATCGTCCGCCCGGCTTGAGGCAGGTCGCGATCCGTTCGAAGTAGGTCGGCCAGAAGCGCTCTCCCACCGCCTCGATCATCTCGATGGAGACGACATGGTCGTAACGGCCGTGCACGTCGCGGTAGTCGCACAGCTCGAACGCAACCCGGTCGGCATAGCCGCCGCGTTTCGCCCGTTCGCGCGCGAACGCCAGTTGCGCAGGCGAAAGCGTCAGGCACAGCAGGCGACAGCCGAACTCGGTGGCGGCAACCTCGGCGAAACCGCCCCAACCGCAGCCGATCTCGAGAATCGTCTGACCCGGACGCGCACCGAGTCGCTCGAGAATGCGCCGGTACTTTCGCCGCTGCGCGTCCTCGAGCGATTCCTCGGGCGACGCGAACAGCGCCGACGAGTAGGTCATCGTGTCGTCCAGCCACAAACGATAGAAATCGTTACCGAGATCGTAGTGGGCCTCGATGTTGCGTCGCGCACCAACGCGGGTATTGGCGCGCAGGCGGTGCCAGATCCGGTAGGTGGCCAGGCGCAGAAAGCGTCCGTAGACCGCACGTCCGAGGGTATCGCGGTTGCTCGCGAGCAATGCCAGCACCGGGGTCGGATCCTCCCCGTCGCTATCCCACAAGCCATCCATCCAGGCCTCCGCGAGGCCGATGTCGCCACGCCCGAGCGCCATCTCGAACACACGCGGATCCTTTACGCGCCAGTGCGCGACCAGCGGACCGTGCCCCACGCGCAGCTGCGTGCCATCGGGCAGCTCCAGCGCCAGCGCACCGCCCTTGAGCCCTTCGAGCAGTTCGAGGCCGAGTCGCGCGGTGCGGGACAGCCGGCCAGGCCATTGCGGGCACGGTGTTCCCAGCGCTCTTTGCATCGGATTCATCGCGTCGTTTCCTCCAGCGGCGGAGCCGGCTTGCGGAAGAAGTGCACCCGCTTCGACCACAGACGCAGCGCCTGCCAGTGAATTCGGGCAAGCACGCCCAGGGTCATGAACGGAAAGCGCAGCAGCCAGCGGAGCATCGCGCGTGCGCAAAGCGCTTGTGCACGTCCTCCGACACGGGTCGCAAGGAGCCGCTCGCCATCCTCGAAGTAGTCGATCGCGACCGCATGCACGGGACCCTGGTGCTCGATCCGGAACCGGTATTCGCCGCGAACGGGGAAGAAGGGCGAGACGTGAAAGACCTTGCGCACGGACAGCTCGTCGCCGGTTTCGATGGGGCGCACGTCGGGGTGATGCACGAGGTAGTTGTGACGCTCGTCGAAGGTATTGCTGACCTCCGCAAGCACGACGCGCAGGCGCCCCTCGGAGTCGTGACAGAACCAGAAACTCACGGGGTTGAAGACGTAACCGAAGATCCGGGGCATGGTCTGCAGCACGATCTCACCTCCGGTGCATGCCGCCAGTCCGTGCTGCGACAGGAGGGTCCTGATCCACGGCAGCAGCGCGTCGCCGTTGCGGGGCCCATGGTCGGCGCTGCGAAACGTGAAAATGTTGCGCCGGTCGATCCCGAGCAGCGGCACCGAAAGGCTGTCGAGCTTTGACAGCGGCAGGCGCAGGAAGGCAAGCGGATAGACGAAACGGTTCGGCACGACCGAACTGCGCTCATGCATCACTGCACCGAAGCATGCCGAAGGCGCAAGGGCGGACATGATGGTCATGCGCTCACCGCTGCAGAGCGGGTCTGCGCTGCCGGATGCTCGCCGCGCCACGGAACGCTTGCGCCGAGCGCTTCGACAACTGAGAGGGCGGACTTCAGGCCATCCTCGTGGAAGCCGTAGCCGGTCCATGCCCCCGCGAACCAGCTGCGACGCACCCCCTGGATCTCGCTCAGGCGCGCCTGCGCATCGATGGCAGCGCTATCGAAGACCGGATGCGCGTAGTCGAAAGTGCGAATGACCGACGCTGGCGCCGGCTCGCGAAACGGATTGAGCGACACGATCACCGGCGCGGCAAAGGGAAGCGGCTGCAGGCGATTGATCAGATAGCTCACGGATACCGAGCGCCCGTCCGGCCCCCCTTCGCCAGCCAGATAATTCCATGCCGACCACACCGACTTGCGACGCGGCAGCAAACCGACATCGGTGTGGAGCACGGCACGATTGGGCTGATAACGTATCGCCCCGAGCAGTTGCGCCTCTGCCACGGTGGCGTCGGCACCGAGGATCTCGAGGGTCTGGTCGCTGTGGGTCGCGAACACGATCTCGTCGAAGCGCTCGCTGCGCGAACCCGCGTCCACGCTCACCCCGAACTCGTCGCGGACAACCCGCGCCACCGGAGTGTTCAGGCGCACGTCGTCCAGCATCGGGAGCAGGCGACGAACGTATTCACGTGCCCCGCCCCGTACGGTCGACCACTGGGGACGATCCAGAATCTGCAGCAGCCCGTGGTTGTTGCAGAAGCGCACGAAGGTCTCGAGCGGATAGTCGAGCATTGCCTGCGTGGGACAGGACCAGATGGCCGCAGCCATCGGCAGCAGGTACCAGTCGCGAAAGGCGCGGCCAAAGCGCCGCGTCTCCAGAAAGGAGCCAAGCGATATCCCGGAGCCGGCCCCGGACGCGGCCAGCCGGGTGGCCTCGCGGTTGAAGCGCAGGATGTCCGCGAGCATCCTCCACATCGCCGGACGCAGCATGTTCCCACGCTGAGCGAATACCGTCCCCAGGTCGGTGCCCGCCCATTCCAGTTCCGGGGATTCGATGCTCACGCCAAACGACATGTCGGTTTCGACCGTTTGCACGCCAAGCAGCGCGAACATCGCGCAAAGGTTCGGATAGGTACGACGGTTGAACACGAGAAAGCCCGTATCCACCGGGTGCGTCATTCCCTCGAGACTCACATCCACGGTGTTGGTATGACCGCCCGCATGGCTTCCCGCCTCGAAGAGCGTGACCTGTGCATGCCGCGACAGCAGCCACGCGGCGACCAGGCCCGAGACGCCTGCACCTACGACCGCAATGCGCCGGCCGCCGCCGATGGCGAGCCGTTCGATTTCACCCATTCGCATTTCAAGGATCTCCCCGGTTCCACGCTCAGGACGGATTGCGCGGCGCATTTCGCCCCGCGAGGTCGGAACGATGGACAAAGAGCTTGAGCAGCAGCTCTTGCTCCGCCATTTTGTCCAGGACAAATGCAGGTGATTGATGTGCGGGGACGAGTATCGAGCCATGCACTCCATGACTCGATACACCGCTCCACGCAATTGCACCCAACAGCACCAGAACGGCACCTGCGGCCACCACGGACAGTTCTGCACACATCGTTGTCTTCATTTGTTTTGTCCTGGACAAACTTGATCGATGGCCCTAAGATAGATTCAAGCATCCGGATTGTCAACACTTTGTCCAAGACAAATAATGCGTACAGACCAGAATTCACAGCCGACCTTCAATATCGCCGCCGTGGAACGCGACACCGGGCTATCAAAAGACACCCTTCGTGTCTGGGAACGGCGCTACGGCTTCCCATGCCCCTCGCGCGACGCCAACGGCGATCGAATCTATCCCCCCGAACAGGTCGAGAAGCTGCGCCTGATTCGCCGCCTCCTCGATCAGGGTCGGCGCCCGTCGAAGATCGTCGGAGCTGACCTTGCCTCGTTGCGCAGGGAGCTCGAAACTGTTCCGGATGAGCCGCTGTCGGTTACCGCTGTCGACGAGGCAGGCTTTCTCCGCATGTTGCGCCTGCACCACAGCGACGAACTGCGCTCGAGCCTGCAACAGATGCTCCTGAGGCAGGGACTGCAGCGCTTCGTGGCAGACACGATTGCCGCGCTGAACGTCGCGGTCGGGCAGGCTTGGCTTCGGGGCGAACTGGACGTCCCGGAAGAGCACTTCTATTCGGAGCAGGTGCAGAACGTATTACGAAATGCCATCGGCTCGCAGCCCGGACCGGGCGGCACCCCGCGCATCCTGCTCACGACTTTCCCCGAGGAACTGCACGCACTGGGGCTGCTGATGGTCGAGGCGATGCTGGTCCCCGAGGGTGCAGCATGCATCTCGCTGGGAACACAGACACCGCTTGCCGATATCCGCAGTGCGGCGCTGGCAGGCAGAATCGATGTGGTGGCGCTTTCATTCAGCAGTGCCTACCCGTTGCGTCAGGCACTGGAAGGACTGACCCGGCTGCGCCGGATGCTCGCGCCGGAAGTCGCGCTGTGGGCCGGAGGCGCCGCGATTCAGGGCAAGGCCGGACGCCTCGAGGGCATCCGCGTCGTTGCTTCGCTGGACGACGCGGTCGCGGCGCTGGGCGAGTGGCGGGCCGCACATCCGGCCTGACCGCAATCGCCACGATCCGGGTAAACTGCGAAACTCATGGAAGCGCTATGATCCCCGCCCGCCCGTCATTCGAAGCCAAGATCTGCCCACCCGAGCACCTCGTCGCACGTGCGGCGGCCTTGCCACGCCCGCTGGTGTTCACGAACGGGTGCTTCGACATTCTGCATCGCGGTCACGTGACCTACCTGGCACAGGCGCGTGCGCTCGGTGCCGCAATGGTCGTGGCGCTCAATACCGATGCGTCAGTCAGGCGCCTGGGCAAGGGCGACGATCGCCCGATGAATCCGCTCGAAGACCGGCTGGCTGTGATGGCCGCCCTGGAATGCGTGGATCTCGTGACCTGGTTCGACGAGGACACGCCGCTCATCCGCATTCTCGAGGCGCGCCCTGAAGTTCTCGTCAAGGGCGGGGACTGGGCGGTCGATCGCATCGTCGGCGCGTCCGAAGTGCAATCGTGGGGCGGAAGGGTATATTCGATCCCGTTCGCGCACGAACGCTCTACGACACGGCTGATCGAGCGCATCCGCGGCGCGTGAGGCACCGGCGCACACCGCGTTGCCCGGAGTCACTCGTTGTTGCGGCTGCGATCGAGGCCACCGCTATACCAGTTGCCCCCGAACGAGTCGTCCAGATCGGGATACTCTCGATCGTGCTCCATGAGCAGCCGCATGATCGTGGAAGCATTCTCCGGCGCGAAGCCGGTGCGCGAGCCACCGCGCGTTTCATTCATCAGCTCGCTGATGAAATCCCGGCACGCGCGCGTTCCCCAGAGCTCGTCTATCCTGGTCAGATGGGGATGGTCCGCATACAGACGGGTGGTATCGGTGTTCGGCATGGCGCTTTCTCCACTGCAATTTCCCTGTGTTCAATATCGCCCCTTGCGCGACTTCGGTCAACGTACGACTCGACCTGGGCACATACCGGACGATCTGGGGAGCACCACCGGGATCGCATCCCTTGAATGCGGATCGAGTCCGAACGTGACAGTGTCGATGGCTGTAGAATTGGCGCGATGATCGCAACGGATACGCCTTCTTCCGCGCTGCACATCCTCGAGCACATCTTCGGCTATACGGCCTTCCGGGGCGAGCAGGCACACGTCGTAGACCACGTCGCGGCTGGCGGCGATGCACTGGTGCTGATGCCGACGGGCGGCGGGAAGTCGCTCTGCTACCAGATCCCCGCACTGATGCGCGAGGGAACCGCCATCGTCGTTTCTCCGCTGATCGCGCTGATGCACGATCAGGTCAGCGCCCTGACCGAGGCCGGCGTTGCGGCGGCCTTTCTGAACTCGAGCCTCGACATGGACGCAGCGCGTGCGGTCGAGCGCGATCTGGTCGAGGGCCGTCTCGACCTCCTCTATGTCGCGCCTGAGCGGCTGCTCACGCCGCGCTTCCTCGATCAGCTCGACCACCTGCGCGACACCCGTCGCCTTGCCCTGTTCGCAATCGACGAAGCGCATTGCGTGTCGCAATGGGGGCACGACTTTCGCCCCGAGTACCTGCAGCTCTCGATCCTCCCGGAGCGCTACCCTGCAATTCCCCGTATCGCGCTGACCGCGACCGCCGACCGCCAGACGCAGGAAGAGATCGTCGCACGCCTGCGCCTCGAATCGGCGCATCGCTTTGTCGCCAGCTTCGACCGGCCCAACATCCGCTACACGATCGTCGACAAGGACGATCCTCGCCGCCAGTTGTTCGCCTTCATCCGCGAGGAATTTCCGAAGGACGCCGGGATCGTGTACTGCCTGTCGCGGCGAAAGGTGGAGGAAACCGCCGCATGGCTCGAGGAGCAGGGGATTACCGCCCTGCCCTATCACGCTGGCTTGCCTCCACACGAGCGCGCTGCGAACCAGGTCCGGTTCCTGCGCGAGGACGGCATCGTGATGGTCGCCACCATCGCTTTCGGCATGGGCATCGACAAGCCCGACGTCCGCTTCGTCGCGCATCTGGATCTTCCGCGCTCGATCGAAGCCTATTACCAGGAAACCGGACGTGCCGGGCGCGACGGACTTCCGGCGCAGGCGTGGATGGCGTGGGGGTCGCAGGATGTGGTGCAGCAGCGGCGCATGATTGACGAATCCGATGCCAGCGAGGAGTTCAAGCGCCTTGCACGCAATCGGCTCGAAGTGCTCGTCGGCCTGGTCGAGGCCACGGACTGCCGGCGCCGGCACTTGCTGGGATATTTCGGCGAGAACATCGAACCTTGCGGCAACTGTGACAATTGCCTGAACCCGCCGCAGACCTGGGACGCCACCGAAGCCGCACGCAAGGCCCTTTCGTGCGTTTTCCGCACCGGCCAGCGTTACGGTGCCGGCCACCTCATCGCCGTCCTGCGCGGAGAAACCACCGAAAAGGTCGTCGAGCGCGGCCACGAGCAGCTCAGCACCTTCGGCATCGGCGCCGACCTTGACGAGAAACGCTGGCGAACGGTGTTCCGCCAGCTCGTGGCACGCGAGCTGGTTGCGGTCGACCATGATCGCTACAACGCGCTGACCCTTACCGACCACGCCCGCCCGCTGTTGCGCGGCGAGGCAGAACTCCATCTTCGCCTGCCGACCGAACGCCGCCGCAGCCGAGCCGCGCGCCGGGCAAGCACTCGCCTGGACATCCCCGGCGGCCTGCCGACCACGCTGTTCGACCGCCTGCGTGCATGGCGTGCCGAAACCGCGAAGGAACGCAACGTGCCTGCCTACGTCATCTTCCACGACGCGACGCTACGCGAGATTGCGATCGCCCGACCCGCAACGCTCACGGACCTGGCCGGCATCTCCGGCATCGGTGACCGCAAGCTCGAGGCTTACGGTGGCGCCATACTGGACGTGCTCGGCGCAAGCTGATGGGCGCTCAAAGTACCTTGAGCAGTTCCACCTCGAATACCAGGGTTGCGTTCGGCGGGATCACACCCCCGGCGCCGCGCGTGCCGTATCCCATTTCCGGCGGGATGGTGAGCTTGCGCCGACCGCCTTCCTGCATGCCCTGCACGCCCTCATCCCAGCCACGGATCACGTGGCCCGCACCAAGCGGAAACTGGAACGGCTCATTGCGATCCTTGCTCGAATCGAACTTGCGGCCGTCGGTAAGCCATCCGGTGTAATGCACCGATACGGTCTGGCCCTTTGCCGCAACGGCGCCGCTGCCGGCCTCCAGATCTTCGATCATGAGACCACCGGGAAGGGGATGCTGGGTCATGCGTATTTCTCCAGGCTGCGCCGGTACGGGCTCCGGCATTTCAGTTGATCGCCCCCGGCTGAACCGCTTGGGGGGGACGTTTCTCACTTGCGGCTTTTCTTGCGCCGATTCGCGAACTTCTCGCGGAACTTGCCAATCTTCGGTGCAACGACGTACTGGCAGTAGGGCTGATCGGTGTTCTTCGCGAAATAGTCGTGATGGTACTCCTCCGCGGGCCAGAACTTCGATGCCCGCTCCACCTTTGTGACGATTGCGGAGGGGAATACCCGTTGTTCCCCCATCTCCTCGATCAGGGCCAGCGCACCGTGCAACTGCTCTTCGGTCGTCGGAAAGATCGCCGAGCGATACTGCGTGCCGACGTCGTTCCCCTGGCGATTCAAGGTCGTCGGATCGTGAATGACGAAGAAGATCTCAAGCAGATCGCGGAACCTGATTACCGCAGGGTCGAACTCGATACGCACCGCTTCCGCATGTCCGGTACCGCCATTGCAGACTTCCCGGTACGTGGGAGTTTCCGTTTTTCCGCCGATATATCCGGGTACTACCGAAACAACGCCGTCGACGTCCTTGAAGACCGCCTCGAGACACCAGAAACAGCCGCCTCCCAGAATTGCGACCTCGTACTGCACATCATTTCCAACCATCGACATTCCTCACTCCTCCTGACCGATTCACCGAGGGGCGCTTCACTCCCACGGCGAAAGCCGGGACGAGCAGCGACCCTCACTCGTATCGACAGCGCACCGGTCCGACCATTCCCTGTCAGCGAAACGAAACCGTGTAATAAATATCGGCCGAGTTGTCGCTTCCGCCCCGGGCCACGATGGAAACCCTGCGACTCAACTGGTAGCTGAGCTTGACCAGATTCTCGGCGCCACCCAGACTCTGTTCGAACGAAAGAAAGAGATCCGTCGACAGCCGCTTGCCCAGCATCAATACCTGTCCGCTGACGGTGCCCTCGTCGTAGACGGTCGTCCCGCTTCCCACCACGCGACTGGTCGGCGTTCGACTGACACTGCCGAGTTCGCCCTGGCCGATCGCAAACTGGTCGAATCCGAGACTGCGTGAGAGTTGATCGGTCATCCCTCCCTCACTTCCGCCCAGCAGCGCCTGCGCCGCTGGCAGAAGCAAACCGAGATCGGCCCCGGCGCCAGCGGTCGGCGCGCGTCCGAGCGCGATCCAGGAAAGCTTCTCCGGATCCGGAACATTCGGCTCCGATACCAGCCGGATCAATGGCCGCCGCACACTTCCGAGGACGGAAATGCCGGCCTCGACGGGCAACCCCTTGCGCAGCGCAACCACGTTCAGACCGGGATTGTCGAGTGCCCCCTGGAAATTGATCAGTCCGCGCTCGAGCGTGAGGTTCTGTCCGTAGCCGCGAAAGATGCCGCCCGCGGTGGCTATCGTCCCCACCGCCGACAGCGGCTCGCCGTCACGCAGACGGATGCGCAGTTCGCCGGTGAGGCGAGTGTCGAGTCCCAGCCCGGATAGATAGAGTTGATCTCCCAGCGATACCAGGACGTCCGCCGAGACTTTCAGCCCCCCCTCCCTCGGTGGCTCCTCGCGCCCGAGGATGACGACATCGCCGGACAGCGTCGGCGGCGGGGCGTCGGCCAGTTCCACGTATCCCGCATCGGCCCGAAACTTCGCGCTCAGATCGAGACTGGTCCAGGTGCTGTTTGCCGTGCCTTCGCCCGACATGATCAGCCAGCGGTCGGTGCGTTGCAGTATCGGCAGGCGATCGGCCGTGAAGCTGAATGCCCCCAGCCCCGAATCGAGCGCGATATCGCCCGATGCACTCAGTCGCCCCGGCGTCACGGTCAATGCATCCACGGGTACGCGTGGATCGCGCGGGCGGACACGGTTGGGCGACACGAACTCGAGGCTTGTCAGTCGCAGTCGGTCGCGGTCGAACTCGGCCAGCAGCTCGCCCCCCGACAGTTGCAGGCCATGGTCCACCATCAGGATCGAGATCTCCCGACCCGTGATGCGCCCGACCGCGAGCGGATCGGCAGGGGTACCCGAAAAGGAGAAATCCGCCGACAGACTTCCGCCGAGAACGAGTTCCTCCTGCACCAAGCGCGCAAGCCAGGCGATCGATGCCATCTCCATGCGCGCGGAGCCAAGCATCGCGGCATCAGGAGCGAGGCCCCACGCACCCCCATCGGAGCGTTCGACGAGTGCGGTCAGCGAGCCGGTCACGACACCCATTTCCGTACCGCGCGCATTCACCGCAAGGGCAAGGCGGTTGGCGACCAGGTTCAGCTGTGCCTCCAACTGCTCCAGGCCCACGCGCGCCGTGAGTTCCCCCGGAATGCGGATATCTCCGGATTCACGGAACAGCCGGATTTCACCGTTGGCGGTCTCGCCCAGACTCACGTCCCACGTCGCTCCGAGCGTCAGCACACCCGGGCCGCGCCGCGGACGCCGCAACTCGCCCTCACCGCGTTCGGCCAGATCCACTTCGAGCCCGGTCAACCCGCCACGAACCCGAATCAGGTCCGGCGACCACATCGCCTCATCCAGCTGGATGCGCCCATTCTCGCCAGCGTCCAACCGGGCCGACGCAAGCGACACGCGCTCGCGGGAAACGGTCAGTTCGGCCGGTTCGGAAAGCCGAAGTGGAAGGCGGCCCGTCGAGCGCAGATCGTCCACCGTTCCGCGCCAGCGCGCGCCATCGAAGGCCTGCGCACCCGGGGCGGTGGATCCCTCGAGCAGCGCCCCGGAGAGTCGGGCTTCGAGGGTGTCGGCATCAGGGGTCAGCAAGGCGATGTCGATCTCGTGCGCGTCACGCCTGCCGCTCACGGCAAGAGACAGATTGTCCAGCCATGCCGCTTCCCCGACCTTGCCAATCCCGCTCATCCCGAGTGCGAAACTGATCGGGCCGTCCAGCCCCGCGTCGAGTCGGCCCGTCGCATTGAGGCCGTCAACCCGCACGTTATCGGGAAGGACCAGTGCCTCCGCAAACAGTCGAATCTCCCCGGCCGGTTCGGTGCGACTACCCGAGACCGTCCCGTCGGCCCGGGCCCGGCCCGCAAGCTCATAGCCAAGTGCGCCCAGATTGCCCGCATCGATCTCGAATGCGACGGCATCGCCCGGTCGCCCCCAGGTACCGCGCGCGGATACGAGGTTGCCGGCAACATCGATCAGGACGTCGCCATCGACGAGATGCTCACCGTCGAGTTCGATCCGACCCTTGCCGCCCAGCGGGCGACCTTCCACCGTACTGGGGTGGAACTCCCACGAGAGGCGCAGCGACGGTGTATCGGCGAGCGTCCCGTCCGCCGCAAAATCGAGATTGAGATCGGCTTGTGGCGCATCCGCATGGAGCGCCGCCGGATTGAACGACGCCACTGCACCCGTCACATCGAACACCGGGCTGCCGTCCTCGCCGCCAGCGAAACGAAGTTCGCCCTGAGCCTCGACTCGCGCCGCGTCGATCGCAAGATCCACGCTCGCGGACTGCTGCGTCTCGTCGCCATCGGCGTCGATGCGCCCGGAGACTGTCGCCTCCGGCAGGCGGGAATCGATCCGGTCGACGCGTATTCCCGCCAGTTGAAGCATCGCAGACGCGCGCCCCATGGAGTCGCCACTCGCATCGGGTCGCCACCCGATCGCACCGGTGATCCGCCCCTCATCCGGAAGGACGATCGTCAAGGCATTGACGTCGGTTGCCGTCGCACTCCAGCGCACTCGAGCATCCACGCTCGAGAACGGGATGCCGCCGTTGTCGACCGTATCAGGCAGTCGATTCTCGATCCTTACGGGGCCGACAAGAATCCACTCGTCGGCCGACTCCGCGATCAGCTCGGCCGTGACGGTAAGCGCCGCCTGTGGCGCGGCTGCATGAAATGCCGCAGGATCGATCTCTCCCAGACGCATCGTCAGGTGCCGCAGCGGAACAGCCTCGAATGGCGCGACCACGATCTCGGCCTGACCGGACAGGCCGGCCCCTTCGGCGCGCATCCGTACTCGCGGCACCATGACGTCGCCGTCGCCTTCGAACTGGACGACGAAATCGCGCCCCTCGTAAGAGCCGCTCAGTGTGCCCTGGGCCGAGAACACATAGGGCGCATTCGCACCGTCGAACTCTGCGGCGAGCGTTGCCACCCCGAACGGCAGCGAGACTTCCAGCCCCTGAATGCGATGCAGTCGCCCATCGCTCGCCATGGCCAGCGAAAGGTCCTTGATCTCGAAAACAGGTTCGGCCGCAGTGGGCCATGCCTCGCCCCAGTCGTGGAGCGTGAAACGCCCGAGCACGACATGGTGTATCGCAACCATGCCGGGCAGAACGATCGCATCTGGCAGCGCCGGCGCAGGCGCCCCTTCCGCACCAGGTTCACGCGACAAATCGATGCTGCCGATCGCGAGCCTGGCCACTTGCAGGCTGCGGTCCAGCAAGGCGACGGGTGCCCACTCGAGCGTCAAGTCGGCCACATCCAGCTTGAGTGTCGGCATGTCGACCCGGATCCGGCCGACATGCATCGGACCCACAAACCGGCCGGCTGCATTCTCGACACGCACCTGCCCGTCGCTGAAGCGCTCGACAGCGCCAATCGCAGTCCGCAGTCCTGCCTCGGTAGCCAATAGCCACGCCAGCGCGACAAACGGGAGAAGGATGAACAGCAGGAGAGCGCCGACCAGCCAGGGCCAGCGTCTGCGACGCCGCCGGTTTGTCTCTGCCGCCTGCGTGCTCATGTCGCCGCTAACCGAACAGGGCGCGCAAACCCGCTCCCGGATTCTCTACACGCATGAAAGCCTCGCCCACCAGGAAAGCATGGACGTTGCGAGAGCGCATCAGTTCGACGTCCTCAGGTACGAGAATTCCCGATTCGGTCACTACGATCCGCTCGTCCGGAATCCGGTCGAGCAGATCCAGGGTAGTCTCCAGGCTCACCTCGAAGGTGCGCAGATTGCGGTTGTTGATCCCGATGAGCGGAGTCCGGAGCATGAGCGCGAGCTCTAGTTCGGCACCATCATGCACCTCTACCAGCACTGCCATCCGCAGGTCCGTGGCAATCGCCTCCATCTCCTGCAACTGTTCCAGATCAAGCGCGGCTGCGATCAGCAGGATTGCATCTGCTCCCATGGCGCGGGCTTCGAACACCTGCCACGGATCGATCATGAAGTCCTTCCTGAGCACTGGCAGGGCACACGCCGCGCGGGCCGCTTGCAGATACTCGGGGGCACCCTGGAAGAACTCCCGATCGGTCAGAACCGAAAGGCATGCGGCGCCGCCACGCTCGTAGGCGAGAGCGATCTCGGCCGGGCGAAAGTCCTCCCGAATCACGCCCCGCGACGGACTCGCCTTCTTGACTTCGGCAATGACGGCCGACCGCCCGGCAGCGATGCGAGTGCGAATGGCACCGACAAAATCGCGTGTCGCCGGGGCCGATTCAGCCTCGGCGCAAATGACAGCCAGCGGGCGCTCCGCCGACGCGTGTTCCACCTCGTCGCGCTTGACCGCAAGTATCCTGTTCAGAATGTCGCTCATGTCCGCCTTCAGGAGAATCGTCGCGTGTACTGCACGAACTGATCGAGCTTCGCACGCGCCGCGCCGCTCGTGATGATCTCTCGCGCCTTCACGATACCGGCCGCGATCGAGTCGACCAGATTGGCCGTATAGAGCGCGACCCCCGCGTTCAGGATCACGATCTCACGGGAAGGGCCCTGCTTGCTCTCGAGGGCGGCAAGCAAGGTTTCCCGGGATTCCTCGATGTTCTCGACCCGAAGATTGCGGCTCCCCGCCATCGCAAGATCAAAATCCTCGGGATGGATCTCATATTCGAGGATCTCCCCGTTCTTGAGTTCCCCGACCATGGTGGCCGCGCCCAGGCTCACTTCGTCCATACCGTCCAGGCCGTAGACGACGAGTACATGATTGGCGCCAAGACGCTGCATCACGCGTGCCTGAATCCCGACCAGATCGGGGTGGAAGACCCCCATCAGGGTGTTGGGAGCCCCCGCGGGATTGGTCAGCGGTCCGAGGATGTTGAAGATCGTCCTCACGCCCATCTCGCGACGCACCGGCGCGACATTCTTCATCGCAGCGTGGTGGTTGGGTGCGAACATGAATCCGATGCCGGTTGCTTCGATGCATTCGGCAACCTGCTCGGGCGTCAGGGCGAGATTGACGCCCAGCGATTCGAGCACGTCCGCGCTGCCGCTCTTCGACGACACGCTTCGGTTGCCGTGCTTGGCAACCCGCGCGCCGGCTGCAGCGGCGACGAAGATCGTCGCAGTCGAGATGTTGAAGGTGTGCGCGCCATCGCCGCCGGTGCCGACCACGTCGAGAAAGTGCTCGTGCGGGGGTGGCACATGCACGCGGGCCGAAAGGTCGCGCATCACGGTGGCGGCCGCCGCAATCTCGCCGATCGTCTCCTTCTTTACGCGCAGGCCGGTCAGAATCGCTGCCGTCATGACCGGCGAAAGCTCGCCGGCCATGATCTTTCGCATCAGCGAAAGCATCTCATCGTAGAAGATTTCGCGGTGGTCGATCGTGCGCTGCAGTGCTTCCTGGGCAGTGATGGTCATGGCAATGGTTCCATTGGTCGGTGATCATTCGACCCCGTCGACCTTCCGATCTGTTCCAGATCGGAAACCGTCGGCGATCGGGGCCGTGAATTCGCAGTTCGGCTTACATGAGGCATGCCGTCAGGCAGCTACCGTCTCTTCGAGAAAATTCCGCAGCAGGTCATGACCGTGCTCGGTGAGTATCGATTCGGGATGGAACTGCACGCCTTCGACGGCGAGTGCCTTGTGGCGGACCCCCATGATCTCCCCATCGTCGGTCCACGCGGTGACCTCCAGGCACTCGGGCAGACTCTCGCGTTCGATCGCAAGCGAATGATAGCGGGTACACACGAGTGGATTCGGCAGATTGCGGAAAACGCCCTCCCCCTTGTGATGGACCGGAGACGTCTTGCCATGCATCAGGCGCTGCGCATGCACGATGCGTGCGCCGAATGCGGCGCCGATGCTCTGATGCCCGAGACAGACGCCGAGAATCGGCATCGTGCCGGCGAATTCGCGAATCGCCGCAACGGAAATTCCGGCCTGGGCCGGCGTGCATGGCCCAGGGGAGATGACGAGTTGAGCCGGCTTCATCGCCGCCATCTGGCCGAGCGTGATCTCGTCGTTGCGGAATACCTTCACCTGTGCCCCGAGTTCCCCGAAGTACTGCACCAGGTTGTAGGTGAAACTGTCGTAATTGTCGATCATCAGCAGCATGTTCAGTTCCCGCTCCATGTGGCGCCAAGGCCGAAGCGTCGTCTGGCCTCATCCGGACTCGCCGGCACCATGCCCAGATCGGTCAATACCCGTGCCAGGCGTCCGACCTGTTCCGCATTGCTCGCAAGCGGCGTGCCGTCCGCCGCGACGATGTTGTTCTCGAACCCCACCCGGCAATGCCCTCCGGCAATTGCCGCCTGCACCACGCAGGCGAGTTCCGGCGGCCCGAAAGCGCACAAACCCCACTGCCACGCTTCAGGTATGCGCGGCAGATAAGCGATGATGTCCATCGGCCGGCTTATCGATCCGGCATAGCGTCCGAGGACGACCAGGATGAGGGGCCGTGCCTGCGGCAGCCAGCCCGCCTCCCACCAGCGCTTGAGCATGTCGACCTGCGCCTCGCTGTAGACGATGTATTGCGGAACCGTTCCGGCCTCGGCCACCTCTGCCAGGAAATCCCTGACCCGCGCATGCTGGGCGTCGTCATCGGGATCGTGGAGTTCGTTGAGATTGAAGGTGATCATCTCGGGCCGGAGTTCGCGAAAGACGGCCATCATGTCGTCCGGCGAGAAAACGCCCACCCGCTCCGTGGTTGGCTGAATGACGATGTCGCAGGACTCCCGAACCGCCGCGATCGCTTCGCGATAGCGTCCCGGATCGAGACTGTGACGTCCGTCGGCGTCGCGCACGTGCAGGTGCAATATCGAGGCTCCCACGTCCCGACAGGCCCGGGCCTCGGCGGCGATTTCAGCCGGGCTGAGGGGGATCGCACGGTGATCGCTCTTGATGCGGCGCGCACCGTTGGGGGCCACCGTGATCGACACTGCGCGGCGATCCCCGGTCGGATTCATGCCGCCGCCTTCGGTTGCACGGCGGCGACCGTCGCGTCGATCGACTTCAGGAGCAACTCGACGAGCCGTCCGAGCTGCGGCCTGGTGATGATGAACGGTGGCGCCACGAGTACATGGTCGCCGCGTCGTCCATCAATCGTTCCTCCCATCGGATAGATGATCAGCCCGTTCTTGAACGCGATATCCCGCAGCACGCGGTGGAAGGTGAGTTCCGGCTCGAAAGGCGTCTTGGTGACTCGATCGGCGACGAACTCGATGCCGACGAACAACCCCTTGCCACGGATATCGCCGATGTGGGGATGCTCATGCAACGCCTTCTTCAGCCGCGCGAGCAGTTCCTCGCCGAGCTTCTTGCTGCGCTCGACGAGCTTGTGCTCTTCCATGTACTTGATCACGGCCACGCCGGCGGCCGCCGCCAACGGATGCCCCATATAGGTGTGACCGTGCTGGAAGATATGACGCCGGTTGCTGAAAGTGTCGACGATGCGGTCGTGCACCAGGGTCGCACCGATGGGCACGAAGCCGGCCGCCAACCCCTTGGCCAGACAGATCATGTCGGGCACCACGCCGAACTGGCGGATCGCGAACCACGACCCGCAACGCCCCATTCCGGTCATGACCTCATCGGCGATGAACAACACATCATACTTGTCGCAGATCTCGCGGATACGCCGGAAATAGTTCTGGTGCGGCACGAGCGCACCGGCCGTAGCCCCGACGATAGGCTCTGCAATGAAGGCGGAGACGTTCTCCGGACCGGCCTCGAGGATCGCGCGCTCCAGATCGTCGGCACATTCGATCGAGCAATGGGCCGGATCCTTGCCGAACGGGCAGCGATAACAGGAACAGGGGACGACACGCGGCGCCTTGAACAGCATGGGTTCGTAGATCGCCCGGCGCCACCGGTTGCCGCCGGCAGCAAGTGCCCCAAGGGTATTCCCGTGATAGCTCTGGTCACGGCCGATCACCATCCACTTGTCCGGACGCCCCATCTGGACCCAGTAGCCGCGCGCGAGCTTCATCGCCGACTCGACCGCCTCCGAGCCGCCCGACACGAAGTACACGTGATT
>DAOMNN010000010.1:18162-68445 GCA_035443825.1 Rhodocyclaceae bacterium
GACCACCGGGTAATGGGAAAACGGATTGCGGTAGAAAACGTGGGTGTCGTCGTTCATGTCCATTTCGGTCTCCTCGCCGAAACCTCTCGCCTCGGCCTCATCGGGGTTGATCGTTGTCGATGCTCAGTCAATCCGGGTATCGAGACCCGACTCTGCCATTTCCGCTGCGCGCAACATCGCGCGGGCCTTGTTGCGCGTCTCCTGCCATTCCGCCTCCGGGTCCGAATCGGCGACGATGCCTGCCCCGGCCTGGACGTGGATCTGCCCGTCCTTCACCACCGCGGTGCGGATTGCGATCGCCAGATCCATGTCACCGTGGAACCCGATATAGCCTACGGCGCCAGCATAGATGCCACGCTTGACCGGTTCGAGTTCGTCGATGATCTCCATCGCACGCACCTTCGGGGCGCCCGACACCGTACCCGCGGGGAAGGTCGCACGCAGCACCGCAAGCGCATTGAGCCCGTCCTTGAGCCGCCCCTCCACGTTTGACACGATATGCATCACATGGGAGTAGCGCTCGACCATGAACTGCTCCGTCACCCTGACCGTGCCGATTTCCGACACCCGTCCGGCATCGTTGCGGCCGAGGTCGAGCAGTTGCAGATGCTCGGCCCGCTCCTTTTCGTCGGCGAGCAGATCCTGCTCGAGGAGCACGTCTTCGGCAGGACTCGCACCCCGCTTGCGCGTGCCTGCGATCGGCCGCACCGTGACGCGCCGACCGCTGCCGTCGTCATCGAGGCGCACCAGGATCTCGGGCGAGGCACCGACCACATGGAAGTCCTCGAAGTTGAAGTAGAACATGTAGGGCGACGGATTGAGCGTGCGAATTGCGCGATACAGCGCGAGCGGGCCGGCGGCATAAGGCTTGCTCATCCGCTGCGACAGCACGACCTGCATCACGTCGCCGTCGACGATGTACTGCTTGGCGCGCCTGACCGCATCCTTGAACGCTTCCTCACCAAAGCTCGATACTTCGGCCTGCGGTTGGCCACGCGTATCCTGCGGGATCGCGACGGCTGCGCGCAGGCGCGCAAGCAATTCGTGCAGTCGTTTGCGCGCGCGCTTGTAGGCGCCGGGCACCTCGGGTTCGGCATAGACGACCAGCGTGAGCTTTCCGGAGAGATTGTCCACGATCGCAATTTCTTCCGACAGCAACAGCAAGATGTCGGGTGTACCGAGCGTGTCGTTCTTTTCCGTGGCGGCCAGCCGGGGTTCGATGTAGCGCACCGTGTCGTAGCCGAAGCAGCCCACCAGACCCCCGGCGAAACGAGGCAGTCCGTCGCGCGGCGGGACCTTGATGCGGGCCATGAATTCCGCGACGAAATTGAGCGGGTCGCCGTAGTCGCGACGTTCGATCAGACGATTCCCGGTCAACAACAGGGCGGACCGGCCATAGACCTCGATCCGGGTCGAGGCTGCCAGGCCGATCATCGAGTAGCGCCCGAAACGCTCGCCGCCCTGCACCGACTCGAGGAGATAGCTCCAGGGTTCGTTGGCAAGCTTGAGGTAGATCGAAAGCGGCGTATCCAGGTCGGCGAAGGTCTCCAGCGTCACCGGGATACGGTTATAACCTTGAGCGGCAAGCTCGTTGAATTCTTGCTCAAGCATGAGGACTCCACAGGCACGGTCAAATTCAGACAGGAAATACGCGCGGACGATGACGCCCGCAATGAGGGCTGCGTCTCAGAGGCCCGCAGGCCAGCAACGCCAGCGACGCCAGCGGTGCGAATCCGCGGCGTGCCTGAATATGACCTCGTTCGATACCTGTTCCCTGTGAGTCACGATGATCGGCAATTTGTGGAAGTGTTGACGACGGGAGCCGACTCAGATCGCAGCGATGCGATCCAGCGACTCCGTTGCGTTCGATAGTAGCCCATCGCATTCGATGGTGTCCACCGGTTGACCCTCGCTATACCCGTATGTCACGAGCAAAACCGGAATTCCGGCACCACGCGCCGCCTGAGCATCGTTGACCGAATCACCGATCATGACGGCGCGGTCGGTTTCCGTTCCGAGCAGTCTGCAGGCATGGCGCAATACCTCGGGATCGGGCTTGCGCACCGGAAGCGTATCCCCGCACACGACCGCCGCAAAGAACTCTGCAAGGCCCATGCGCTCTAGAAGCGGCAGGGTGAAGGGCTCGGCCTTGTTGGTCACGACAGCGAGTCGCAGGCCGCGCTGCCGCATCGCCCCCAGGGTTTCGATCACGCCGGGATACACGCGACAGCGGCTGCCGTTGACCTCTGCATAGTGTCTCCGGAATAGTGCAATCGCGCCCTCGATGTCGGCGTCTGACGCCTCGCTGCCTTCGGTCATGCAGCGCATTACGAGGTGCGGAATACCCTGGCCCACGAAGGAGCGGATTTCCTCGAGCGAACGCTGCGGGCGCGCCAGTTCGGCGAGCATCCGGTTTGCCGCCTCGCCCAGATCGTTGATCGTGTCGAGCAAGGTGCCGTCGAGATCGAACAGCACCGCGTCGACCCTGAAGGGCTCGACGCTCACGTTCGCGCCCTTTCGAGCGCCGCGCGCAACGCCGCGATCACGCTGTCGTAGCGATTGGGATCGGAGTCCGATCCGGCCCCGAACACTGCCGATCCGGCGACGAAGGTATCGGCTCCGGCTCGCGCGATCTCGGCGATGTTGTCGACCTTGACCCCGCCATCGACCTCGAGCAAGACCCTGCGTCCGCTGCGCGCTTCATAGGCATCGAGCCGCTCGCGCACCGTACGCAGTTTGTTCAGGGTCTCCGGTATGAACTTCTGTCCACCGAAGCCCGGATTCACGCTCATCAGCAACACCATGTCGAGCTTGTCGAGGACATGATCCATAAAGTCAAGCGGCGTGGCGGGGTTGAACACCAGCCCGGCCTGACACCCCGACTCGCGGATCAGGCCCAGGCTGCGGTCGATATGCTCGGACGCTTCAGGATGAAAAGTGATGAGGTTCGCACCGGCCTTTGCGAAGTCCGGAATGATGCGATCGACCGGCTTGACCATCAGATGGACGTCGATCGGCGCGCTCGTGTGCGGCCGTATCGCTTCGCACACCAACGGACCGATGGTCAGATTCGGCACGTAGTGGTTGTCCATGACGTCGAAGTGGATCCAGTCCGCACCGGCCGCGACGACGTTGCGCACTTCCTCGCCGAGGCGGGCGAAGTCGGCCGAAAGGATACTCGGGGCAATACGGAACATCGGGGTCTCCAGTCAGGGGCTGCGAAAATTACCGTGCCGTAACGAGAGCGCTTCTGGGCGTTCCCGGGAAGGCGCGGGGAGGTACGAAACCGGGGCACGTAGCGGGCTACGGAAACCGATTTCGGGGCTCCCCGCAACGCAGCAGGGAGCGTTCAGGTGCGATCGCAGCAGGTGCGGCATCTTTTCGCAGTCTCTTGGATCAGGCTGCTCGATTGTACACTCGCACGCCGCGTCCGCACCTCACCGCATGCATACGCGTCGGACCTGAGCCATGTCGGTGATTCCGCCGAGCACCTTTTCGATTCCGTCCTGGCGCAAAGTGCGCATGTCTTCGGCCAGGGCTTGGGCGAGCAGTTGCGCAACGCGCGCGCGCTCCTGTATGAGTCGCTTCATTTCGTCGGAGCCCAGCATCAGTTCGTGCAGCCCCACGCGACCCTTGTAGCCCTGGTTGCATTCGCTGCAGCCGACAGGTCGGTAGAGCGTAAACAGCCCTGCCTCGTCCGCATAGCGGCTGCGCCACTCATTGAGGATCGCTGCGGATGCCTCGGCCGGATCGGTCTGGAAGACGGGGGTTCGGTGCATGTCCTCGCAATATTCCTTGAGCAGCCGTCCGATCTCGTCCTCGTCGGGGTGGAAGGGCTCACGACACTTCGCGCACAATCGCTTGGCCAGTCGCTGTGCGAGCACGCCCACCAGGGCATCGGCAAAATTGAACGGGTCCATCCCCATGTCGAGCAGCCGCACCACGGATTCCGGAGCGCTGTTGGTGTGCAGCGTGGAAAATACCAGATGCCCCGTCAGGGACGCCTCGATGCCGATCGACACGGTTTCGGCATCGCGCATCTCGCCCACCATGATCACATCCGGATCGGCACGCAGAAAGGCACGCATCATGGTCGCGAAATCCAGCCCTGCTTTGCGATTGACCTGTACCTGGCGCAGTCCCTTCTGAGTGATCTCGACCGGATCCTCGACCGTCCATATCTTGGTTTCGGGCGTATTGATGTGACCAAGAATGGAATGCAGCGTCGTGGTCTTGCCCGATCCCGTCGGCCCGCAGACGAAGAATATGCCATGGGGTTTCGAGATCGCCTTCTCGAGCCGTTCGAGATTGCGCGGCGTCAGTCCGAGCTGATCCAGCGGAAGCGGCTCCCCGCCCGTCAGCAGACGCATGACCACGTCTTCCATGCCACCCGCGGTCGGCAGGGTGGCGACACGCAACTCGATGTCGAGCGGTGCGTACTTGCGAAACTTGATCTTGCCGTCCTGAGGCCTTCGCCGTTCGCTGATGTCCAGGTCGCACATGATCTTGATCCGCGTCACAAGGGGACTGCGATAGCTCGCCGGGACCTGAATATAGGGTGTCAGCGTCCCGTCCTTGCGAAAGCGGATCAGGGTCTTCTCCTTCCCTGGTCGGGGTTCGATATGAATGTCCGAGGCACCCTGCCGGTAGGCATCGACGATGATCCGGTTTACCAGCTTCACGAGTTCGTTGTCTGCGGCAGCGGTAACGTCGTCCGCGATCGAGACCTCCTGCTCCTCCTCTGCGAGATCGGACAGCAGATCGGAAACCGAACCCGTATCGAGCGCGGGCTCGAAGAACTGATTGACGGTCTGTTCAAACTCATCACGGGTGGTCACCCGAAATGCGAGTCGCATTTTTGGAAAGACATTGTGGGCCACGCGCGACGCCCGGATCTGCTCCGGATCGACGGCGAGAATGACGATCCCTTCCGTCGTCTCCTCCAGCGGCAACCAGTGGTTCTGCTCCACGTAGTCGCGCTTGATATTGCGCAGCAGGTCTACCTGCTTGATGCGGTCCTGCCGGTAGGGCTCGTAGGGAAGATTGTAGAAGCGCGAGGCCGCTTCACCGATCTCGGCCAGCGTGAGGTGCATCGTTTCGATCAGCACCGATTCGACGGTCACACCGGATTCGCGCGCGGTTCGGGTCGCTTCGGCCAGTTCCTGAGCGCTGAGGCGCCCGTCCGCTACCAGCGCATCGAAACGCGAGCGCAGCACCGCCGGAGCCTGGTTGCGCTTGGCGAACGCGACTGCGAGCGTCTGCGCCAGGCCGAGCGCACCCTCTTCCATCACCTGCGGGAAGGGCCCTCCCGCCATATTGTTGATGAGCTGAACCACGCCGTAGAGTCTGCCGCTATCGGGCTCGATGATCGGAGCGACGAGCATCTCCCTGCAGCGGTAGCCAGAGGCTTGATCCATATCCTTGCGAAACGCGAGCTCCGGCGAGATGGCCTTGAGCGCATCGTCATCGTAGACGTCCTCGATGTTCAAGGGATGCCGCGAGAGCGCCACATAGCCGCTGACGCTGTTCTCGTCTATCGGGAGCTGAATGCTCTGCAACGCCGCGAGTCCCGTCTTCACGCGGGCAATCAGCATATCTGCGGCATCGTCCACCGTGTAGATGCTCAGTCGCTCTGCCCCGAAC
Organism: Rhodocyclaceae bacterium; assembly: GCA_035443825.1. Lineage (GTDB taxonomy): Bacteria > Pseudomonadota > Gammaproteobacteria > Burkholderiales > Rhodocyclaceae > DAOMNN01. Next base: position 23,806 of record DAOMNN010000010.1, read on the forward strand.
AGGCGGCAGATGTCGCCGGACAGCTCGAAGATGATGTCATCGATCTCCTGCGTCGCGTGTATTCGCGTCGTAATCGCCTGCAAGCCCTTGAAAAAGCTCAGACGACTTGCGACATCGCTCGCACCCGGCTTTGCCTTGAGTATCTCGCTCATCGAAACTCCCGATTCGTCACTGGTCGGCAGATCAGACCATTCAGGCAGGCTCGCCGGCCTGCCCAAGCCGCCGCCAGATCAGAACTCGATCGTTTCGCCCTGATCCAGTGCGCGCGGCTGCAACCGGCCGTGATAGGAACCTATCTGCGTCATGATACGACGATCCAGGCCTGGTTTGAGATGGCTGATGTGGACTTGAGGAGAGACGCGAATCTCGTCGAGCATGGCGAACAGCATGCTGGGGCACAGATGACGTGAAGCGAGAGCCAGGCCGTGTTGCTCGTTCGGAAAGGCCGTCTCCACGATGAGATGTTCGAGATGATCCATCGCATTGATGTTTGCGATCAGATCGGGGCAATAGGCCGTATCGCCCGTGTAGAGGAGCTTTCCCCGCCCGCTGTCGAGGCAGTAGCCGACCGCCGGCACGGTATGGTGCGCCGGCGTCGCGGTGAACGTGCGATCGCCCAGACGCACCGGCTCGCCGACACTCAGCGGCTGGAACCTGAGGAATGGATGCTTTCGGTCCGGAATCGCGGTGAAATCCGGCCACACGAGCCAGTTGAATACGTGCGAGCGCAGAATCCGTATGGTTTCAGGCGTCGCGTGCACGGTGAGTGGCATGTTTCGCACCTCGCCGAGCGAATCCACCATCAGGGGAATCGACGCGATGTGATCCATGTGGGCATGAGTAAGGAACACGTGATCGATTCGCAGGAGTTCATCGAACTCCAGATCGCCCACCCCGGTCCCGCAATCCACGAGAACATCGTCATCGACGAAAAAGGCCGTAGTTCGCGCACGGCGCCCACCAATTCCGCCACTGCAGCCGAGAACCCTTAGCTTCATCGTCGTGGATCTTCTGCGGCACCGCTCCGCGCTCGAGGCGGATCGAGAACTATGTTCATCGAAAACCGGGGGTTCTCCCGCCCCGGCCGACCGGAGCAGCGTAGATTGCTCGCCGCAGCGGGCCACGGAACCGGATTCATCTGACTTCGCACTGCACAGGCTCCCGGCAAGCAAGCGGAAGAACGATCCGGTCGGGCGTGCCGCGTGCGCGCGACCGACCCACTGGCCGGCATCCCGGCGCTCAGGCAGAGCCTATCATTCTGACCGGGATGGCCACGTGCATTAACGCACACTCGGGGCGCCTGTCACGCGCGCAGGAAGAATTCCATCTTGACACCAGCGATCTCGATGATGTCATGGTCCTTGAGGCGGCGCGCCTGGGCATCGAGCGGCTGCCCGTTCAACTGCGGAAACGTCGCGCCCTCGACATGGGTGATGAAGTAGCCGTGCGGCCGACGGGTGATTACGGCGACCTGCTGGCCCGGCTTGCCGAGCGTTGTGAGCGATTTGTTCAGAACGAGCTCGCGACCCGCATTCGGACCGCTGAGCACCTGCACCACACCGGTTTGCCCGGTTGCAGCCGCTTCGGCCGCCTCGAGCGCAGAAACCTTCATTTCGGGCGACAGGATCTGGGTACGCGCATCGGCATTGACCTTGCCCGCCCCTTCGGTAATCGTGAAATCCGGCTCGGGCGGCGCGACCATCACCCCCAGTGCAGCGGTATCGACGAAGTCCGAAGCGGCGAGCGCCGGCTGGACATTGTCGGCAAGAAACTTCAGGCGGTACTTTCCCAACTCGATGATGTCATTCGGACGAAGCACGTGCTTCTTGATCGGCTGCCCATTGACATACGTACCATTGGTGCTGTTCAAGTCTTCGAGAAAGGCATCTTCGAGGATGGTCGTGATCGCGGCATGCTGTCCGCTGATCGCGAGGTTGTCGATCTGAACGTCATTGTTCGGCTTGCGCCCGATCGTGAGGCGTTCCTTGTCCAGAAGAATTTCCTTAAGGACCAGTCCGTCCATACTGAGGATCAACTTGGGCATTGCACTCGTTCCGTTCAATCAGAGGACGGCCACTTGAAACGGCACCCCCGGCAGATCATACGACCAAACGCGCGACAATGACCGAAACGTTGTCGCGCCCCCCATGCAGGTTCGCCATTGCCACCAGGCGGTCGGCGATGTCCTCTATCCGTTGGTCATCCTCGATCAGGGCAACAATCTCGTCATCCTCGAGCATGTCGGTCAGCCCATCCGAACAAAGCAGGAACACGTCGCCCGCCAGCACCTCGTGCACCCCCAGATCGGGGGTCAATGCGTAGCTCACGCCAATACCGCGGGTCAGCAGCCCCTTCATCGACGCCGCACGCGAATCATCGATGCTTATCATGCCGTCATCCAGCTGCTCCTGCAAGACCGTATGGTCCCGCGTCAACTGTTCGAGAACCCCGTCGCGCTTCCTGTACAGACGCGAATCACCCACATGCGCCACTACCAGACTACCCTCGAGGAACACGACCGTGACCAGGGTACTCCCCATGCCCACCAGACCCGGGGTCGTCTGGCTTGCCCGGAACACCTCGCGGTTGGCTTCCCGTGCAGCCGTGATCAAGGTTTCCTTCACGGTGTCGGACGACCAGCCCGGCCGGTACGCCTGCTCAAGCTTGTCCCGGACGGTATCGACACTGATTCTCGCCGCTACATCGCCGCCACGGTAACCCCCCATCCCGTCCGAAAGTATCGCCCAGCGGCGCAGGGAATCGACTTCGGCCACGTCCTCGTTGCGGCTTCGGACCCTGCCGATATCGCTCCGTGAGACACATTCAACGCGAACGCCCAATCCATCGTTCCAGTTCTGGTCCGTCGCCACGCTCTGCCCTCAGTACGGCAATTGCGTGCCGGAAACATTGCGTTCCCGCGCCAATTCGAGGAGCCGCGAAGCCACCGCGATATCCTGGATCGCCATCCCTTGCGACTCGAAAAGCGTGATCTGCTCTGCGCTTGTCCGCCCCGGGCGGATTCCGGCAATCACTTCACCCAGTTCGACCCACTTGCCGGAGTGCGTACGCCCCTTCTCGAGCAATGGGAGCAGATCTCCGGCTTCGCGCAAGGCGGTCTCGCGTGAATCGACGCAGATCACATCGGCACGCCGAACGGTCGCCTCGGAGAGCTCCTGACGCGCGAGGCTGTTGGAGCCGGCGGCGTTGATATGAACGCCGGCTCCAAGCCACTCGGCATCGAAAAGCGGCTTGGGTGACGACGTGATGGTCACCACGACATCCGAGCCACGCACGGTCTCTTCGGCACCCGACGCGGGCACGACCGGAACCCCCGTCGCAACCGACATTCGCTCGCAGAACGCCTCAAGCCGATCACGATCACGAGCAAACACCTTGATCCGATCAAACGATCGAACGGCGCAAAGCGCGAGAATCTGCCCTTCCGCCTGCCACCCGGCCCCGAACACGCCCGCGACGCGAGCATCGGGGCGTGCAAGCCACTTCGCCGCCACACCCCCCGCTGCGCCCGTGCGCATCATGCCCAGGCGATCCGCCTCGAGCACCGCAACCGGGTCACCGGAAGTGGCGTCGAAAAGGTGCACCCAGAAACGTGCCCTGCCGCCTGCTGACGTGTAGACCTTGAATCCGGAAAGGTTCGCGCCGGGCACCCCGCCCTGGAGCAGATGCGTGATCGAGCCCGGCAGGCGCACCCGCTGCCTCGGATAATCCACCACTTCACCGCGCGCATGCGCCGCCATGACCTGCTCTACCGCAGCGATGACGACAGGCATGTCCAGCAGACCCGTCACCTCGTCTTCAGTCAGGTAGATCGCCATTCACCACTCCACGAAATTCTTGAATCCGGTTCCCAACGCCTTTTTCGCCATTGTAGCGCGCTCGCCGGGGACGACAGGCGCCGAAAAAGAAAAGCGCCGGACCGGCCGGCGCCCTTTCACATCGAACCGAACAAGCGCGTTACAGCAACGCCTTGAGCAGTTTCCCCATTTCGGACGGATCGCGGGTCACCGTGAACCCACATTCTTCCATGATCGCAAGCTTGGCGTCCGCGGTATCCGCACCTCCCGAGATCAGCGCACCCGCGTGGCCCATGCGCTTGCCCGCCGGAGCGGTAACGCCCGCGATGAAACCCACCACAGGCTTTTTCATGTTCTCCTTGCACCACAGGGCCGCTTCAGCCTCGTCGGGGCCGCCGATCTCGCCGATCATGATCACCGCATCGGTTTCCGGATCGTCGTTGAACATCTTCATCACGTCGATGTGCTTCAGGCCGTTGATCGGATCGCCGCCGATGCCGACCGCCGAAGACTGACCCAGACCGATCTCGGTGAGTTGCGCGACGGCCTCGTAGGTCAGCGTACCGGAGCGCGACACCACGCCGATACGGCCCTTGCGATGGATATGGCCCGGCATGATGCCGATCTTGATTTCGTCCGGGGTAATGAGGCCCGGGCAATTCGGGCCCAGCAGCAGCGTTTCCTTGCCGCCCTTGGCGACCTTCTGCTTCATCCTGTTGCGCACGACAAGCATGTCGCGCACCGGGATGCCCTCGGTAATGCACACGACCAGGTCGAGATCGGCCTCGCAGGCCTCCCAGATCGCGGCCGCGGCACCCGCCGGCGGCACGTAGATCACGGACACCGTCGCTCCCTGGGCTTCCCTGGCCTCCTTGACCGACGCGTAGATCGGGATCCCTTCGAATTCCTCTCCGGCCTTCTTGGGATTGACGCCCGCAACGAAGCAGTTCGCGCCGTTCGCATATTCACGACACTTGGACGTGTGGAACATCCCGGTCTTGCCGGTGATGCCCTGGGTAATGACCTTGGTGTCTTTGTTGATCAGAATGGACATTCAGACTCTCCTTACTTGACCGCAGCAACGATCTTGGTTGCAGCTTCCGCCATGGTGTCGGCCGCGATGATCGGCAGGCCGGATTCGGCCAGGATCTTCTTGCCGATTTCTTCGTTGGTGCCCTTCATTCGCACCACCAGCGGGACGGAGAGATGAACTTCGCGCGCGGCCGTAACCACGCCTTCGGCAATGGTGTCGCAGCGCATGATGCCGCCGAAGATGTTGACCAGAATCCCCTTGACCTTGGGGTTCTTGAGCATGATCTTGAACGCCTCGGTGACTTTCTCGGTCGTGGCGCCACCCCCGACGTCGAGGAAATTCGCCGGCTCGGCGCCGAACAGCTTGATGGTGTCCATCGTCGCCATCGCAAGGCCGGCACCATTGACCAGGCAGCCGATGTTGCCGTCAAGGCTGATATAGGCGAGATCGTATTTCGATGCCTCGAGTTCGTCCGCGTCTTCCTCGTCCAGATCACGGTACTCGACGATCTCCGGATGACGGTAGAGCGCATTCGAGTCGAAATTGAACTTGGCGTCCAGCGCCTTGATGTTGCCATTGCCTTCGAGAATCAGCGGGTTGATCTCGGCAAGCGAAGCATCGGTTTCCATATAGCAGGTGTAGAGCTTCTTCAGCGTGTCGACAGCCTGTGCCATCGAAGCCTCCGGAACGCCGATTCCACCGGCCAGCTCGGTCGCCTGGGCATCGGTCATCCCGACCAGCGGATCGACGAACACCTTGATGATCTTCTCCGGCGTCCTGGCGGCCACTTCCTCGATGTCCATCCCGCCTTCGGAGGAAGCCATCACGGCAACCTTCTGCGTCGCGCGGTCGGTCAGCGCAGCAACGTAGTATTCCTTCTTGATGTCCGCGCCTTCCTCGATCAGGAGACGACGCACGAGCTGTCCCTCAGGCCCGGTCTGGTGGGTCACCAACTGCATCCCGAGGATCTCGGCGGCACGCGCCTGAACCTCGTGCAGGGACTTGGCGACTTTCACGCCACCGCCCTTGCCGCGGCCTCCGGCATGGATCTGGGCCTTCACCACCCAGATGTTGCCGCCCAGTTCCTCGGCGGCCTTGACCGCCTCATCTACGGAGAAGCATGCCTTGCCCTTCGGCGTGACGACACCGAACTTTCTAAGTATTTCTTTTGCCTGGTACTCATGAATTTTCATGATTGCCCTTCGATCGAAGTTGCGGCGCCGGGTCCGGCCGCGAACAGGTTTGTGGGACGCTTCGGAGTTTCACTCCACGACGGACACCGTCTCCCTCATCGGGCGCACGCCGCTGCAGGTCGGTCGGGCGACCCGCATGACCTCGAAGCCCAACCCCGTGTGGGGGTCCGCTGCCTTGAGAGCGCCAAATTATAACCGTTTTCTCGCACTGCAATATTTCCGTCCGGGAACGGATCGACGAGGCAGCTGCTCCGGCAGCGAATCACGCGAGGACGCGGTCTCGACTTGCCGCCCGTGTCTCAGTCACCCATCACGACGCCTTCGCGACGCGGGTCAGCACCGCCGAACCAGCCATTGCCGGATCGCCGGATCGCCTGCAGGCCGCTCGTGAGGTCTCGCTCCAGGGTGTCATGGCCACGATCCCGCAATGCGTCGATCGTCTCCGCCGGGAACCGCCCTGCCTCGACGAAGACGGGGCCACCGAATGTGACCACGTGAGGCAGATCGAGCGCTTTCTGGGCATCCAGTCCCCACTCCAGCATCGCAATCAGGGCTCTTGCGGTGTATGAGATGATGGCCGCACCTCCAGGTGATCCAAGCGTGGCGACGAGTTGTCCTCCGTCGCGCTCGAAAACCAGCGTCGGGCTCATGCTGGAGCGCGGGCGCTTGCCCGGCTCCACCCGATTTGCAACCGGCCTGCCCTGCGCATCGCGGGGCTGGAAGGAAAAATCGGTCAACTCGTTGTTGAGCAGATAGCCGCCGGCGAGTCCGGTGCCGCCGTCCGCGAGGATTCGTGAGCCGAACCCCGCTTCGATGGTGGTGGTCATGGCAAGCGCATTGCCATATGCATCGACGATGCTCACGTGGCTGGTGCCGAACTCCGGTTGCTCTTGCTGGCTCGCCCAGGTCACTTCAAGGACACCGGGGTTTCCGGCCGGGGCGTGCCCCATGCTCGCCGGCCCGATACGTGCCGCACGCAGCCTCAGGTACTGCGAGTCGAGCATGGCGGTCCACGTACCGCCGGGCGCTTCGACGAAATCAGGGTCGGCGATGTAGCGCGCACGGTCTGCGAACGCGAGCCGTGCCGCCTCGACGAAGTGGTGAAGCCAATCAGCAACAGGCAGACCATTTGCCAACGGGTCCGAAATCGGGGGTGTATGCTCCAGCATGCCGAGCATCTGCATCATGGTCAGATGCCCGGACGATGGCGGCGGGAAACCACAGACCTGCCAGCGCTTCCAGTCGGTGCACATCGCTTCGCGTTTCCTGGCCTGATAGCCGCTCAAGTCCGCCTCGCTGATCGCTCCGGGCCGTTCGGGGTGGTTTTGCACGCGCGCGACCAGGTCCTGCGCGATTGCGCCGGCATGCAGCGCTTCACTGCCTCGGTCCGCCAACTGGCGGAGGATCGCGGCCAGCGCGGGGTTCCTCAGGACTTGCCCGGCGGGCAATGCGTTGCCGGATTCGTCGTAGTAGAAGGCTGCCGCGGCTGCGTCGCGACGCAGCATCTGCTCCCCGTCGAGCATCGCGTGCAGGCGCGGGCTCACTCTGAAGCCTTCCTCGGCCAAGGTGATGGCGGGAACGAACAAGCTCTTCCATGGCAGTACGCCATGTTCCCGGTGCGCCATTTCGAGCATTTTCACCACGCCCGGCACGCCGACCGAAAGCCCGCTGGCAACCGCATCGATGAATGGCAGGGGGCTTCCCCCGGCATCCAGAAACAGGTTCTCGTCCACGCCCATGGGCGCGACTTCGCGCCCGTCCCACGCGGTCACCGCGGCCCCGTCAAAATGCAACAGGAAGGCACCTCCGCCGATGCCGCTCGACTGCGGCTCGACCAGGGTCAGCACCATCTGTACTGCGATCGCAGCATCGAGTGCGGATCCGCCGGCCTTCAGTACCTGATAGCCGGCATCGGTCGCGAGGGGATTGGCGGCCGCGACGGCGAATCGCTCGATAGCCCAACCGGGTTTTTCGGTGTAACCCGACGCAGCTTCGGGCTGTGTCGGGACCGAATAGCTCAAACTCGTGGAGCGGGGGAACCCACAGGCGGTCAATGAGAGCGCCAGTGCGGTCGCCACCACGATTCGCGCGACGTACGCACCGCCTCGTCCTGCGGGATGCATCCTCATGACCACTCCTCACCCGTCTCGGCGGCTTGTGCCGGAACCCGATCAGCTCTCCTCGGGAGTCCTTCGATACCAGCGGGGATAATACTTCAGCACAGTACCGGACGACGTCTCCAAGGCATGACAACGGTCGAGCTGAAATGGTTTCTCCCCTGCGTCCTCGTTATCGCGCTGGAAGGTCGCATAGGTCTGCACCGCGGCGGTGGGCAGGCTCAGCAGCATCTCCGTCAGGTGCGAGCAGCCGCGGACATCCGCAAACATTTCACCCACGGTTTGACGAAATCCACGCAGCAGGTTCAGCCCAACCAATTGTCGATAGGCCGGGCCGATCGTGTCGCACCCTCCGGGATAGGGTACCCAGTCGGAGCAGGCCTCGGCATCGGTAATGTTGAATGCGTGATCAAGCGTGACGCGAACACGCATCTGGTGCACCGGATCACCGGCGGGGCGAACACCCGATGCAAGCGGGTAATCCACGCTCTTCACGTCCTCGAGCATGGCATCCAGTTCAAGGGTGCCGTCATCTCTGCGATAGCCCTCCACGACGATGCGGCGCGTGTGTACCTTCTCACGTGGACGTTTGGGATCGGATAAGGCCATCTTCTCGTAGCGTACGGTAACGTATGGAAAAGTGATGATAACGCCGAAACGAGAGCATGCGGATGTTTCTCCCTGGTGACGACTGGCCCGGTCGATTCCGGTTACTCTCTGAAATCCGGATGATCTTGCCCCGATAGGAAACCCCGCGCGACAAAGCATCGTTTGCATGGGTGATGGCAGCACCGGGGAAGCCGCCCGGTCATGTATCTGCGACCGGTCGTGCTCCAGATCACGCAATCTGCGATGGGCAAGGCCAATTCAGCGCCATATTCCGCGCTTCTCGGGACAAGTTTATTTACAATGGCGTACTGTCAAGAGCCAGCCACATCAAGATGACCGAAGCCCCCCAGCACAGCGCATGGCGCAAATTGCAGCCGCCGCGACTCGCAGGTTCCCTGCTGGTGAGCTTCATGGTCATTTTTTTTAGCACATCGTCCGAGGCCGCGATCCTCGGCGATGTCGTTGCGGTTTCCGCGGTCGGGCAGCCGCTTCGCACCGAGATCCGCTCTCCAGGCAGTGCATTGGGCGTGGCGTCACAATGCCTGCGCTTCCCGACCGCAGTCGACCACGACGGCATCCCGTCGGTGCGGGACGTACGCGCGACGATCGTCGAGCCGGGCGCGAACGCACGCATCATCATCACCACACAAACTGCAGTGATGGAGCCGATCGTGCGCCTCACGATCGAGAACATCTGTGAATCGCGGCTGCGTCGTGAGTACGTCCTACTCCTTTCGGAGCCCGTCCCGGCTACCCCGGCGACAACCACCGCCACGCCCGTCGTACAGACGACCAGGGCAAGGGCGCCACGCCCGGCTTCAGGCGCTGCAGCCTCCGCTGCGGGAAGCATGCGCTGGGTCACGGCGGCGGGCGAATCTGCCGACTCCCTGGCCGAAGCCCTCTATCCCAACGACGAAGGTGCCCGCCGGGCGTTCGTCGCCGGCGTGCTCGGGGGCAACCCGGACCTGTTCCCGGACGGAAGTGGCGCGGCCACGCCCCTGCCCCCCGGTACCGAGTTGCAGATCCCCAACCTGGCCCGCGTCGCAGCAGCATCCTCGCGCCCCACCCCCGCGCAGCGACCGGCTGCCAGCCCCGCGCCTGCTGCCAGCCCCGCGCCTGCGGCTCAGGCCACCGCGCGTTCAGAACGCCAGGGTCCCGATCGGCTCGTGGTCGAAGGCGAAGCGGATGGCGCTCCGGTCGGCGCTTCCGTGCCCCACCCTCGCATCAGCGACGAACTGCTGGCGCGGGAGGAGCGGCTGATCGCAGCCATCGACCGCACCATCAACATGCAGATCGAACTGGTCGAGCGCATCAGGCGGCTGGAGGAAATCCAGATGGCAATGCGCGCCCAGCTCGAGGCGTCGTCCCTGGCGACTGCCGCAACAGTATCGCCCACGACAGCATCACCCGCACCGGTGACGGTAGCACCGTCCGTGGCGCCGCCGGCACCGACCGTGCGCAGCGACGAACGAATTCCGGAGCGGGAAAGTCTCCCGGACGCCGAGAAGCCGAACAACTGGTGGCTGCTTGTCGTCTTGCTCGGCGTCATTGCCGTGGCAGCCATCGTCTGGCGTGGGGCCGCACGCACACGCGACGAGCAACGTCGCGCCCGTCTGCACCGACCGACCACGCCCGAAACCGGCATGTGGCCAAAGGAAGCGCCAACGAGCGTTGGCGAACGTGCGGCACGCGAGGATCAAGCGGAAAGTGGCATCCAGGCACCCCAGAAAGTGACCGCGGCCACATTGGAATGGGATGGGGCCATTGGCAGCGGCGCATCCGAAGAGGCGGAGACCCTGGCGCCGATCGCGGAAGGCGACGAGGTCGTAGAAGAGCATGACTCGGCGGTAGAACTGGCCGACATCATGGTCAGCTTCGGCAGACTGCATGGTGCCGCCGAGACCCTCGCGGACTTCATCCGCTCGAATCCGAAGCAGGCCGTCACGCCGTGGCTCAAGCTCATGGAGGTCTATCGCGCTGCCGACATGCGCCCCGAGTTCGATGCACTGGCGCGGCAGTTGAACAAGACGTTCAACGTCAAGGCCGTAACCTGGGAAAACTTCGAACAGGCTCGCAGGCATGGCGGCAGTCTTGAAGCGCTGCCGCATATCCTTCATCAACTTACGAAACTGTGGGGAACACGCGATTGCCAGGCCTACATCGAGAACATTGTCCGCGACAACCGCGACGGCACCCGGCAGGGCTTCCCGCTCGACGTCGTGGACGAGTTGCTGACCCTGTCGGCGGTGCTCGAGGAGCAACTGGGTCGATACCGGCCAGCCGAGGCCGCCTAGTGGAGTGCTGCGCTCTTGACGGAGCCTATTTGGAGCACGGCAATTGCGGTCATGACAGTACTCCTCCCCCTTCAAGGGGGAGGTTGGGAGGGGGATGGGTTAGTCTTGGCGGCGGTTGAAACCCATCCCCACCCCAGCCTTCCCCTTGAAGGGGAGGGAGCGCACCCCATAGCTCCGTCAGGGGGCCGTGCGAGCGCAGTCAATCGTCCTGACATAAGTACTGTACAGGGTGCAGCACTACACTAGCAACGAGTGTCTCAGACGGGATTGTCCAGATCCACGAACTGCGCTTCGAGCGCCAGCTCGCACTCGAGATGACGCGCCAACGCCATCGCACCGTAGCGTTCCGTCGCATGATGCCCCGCCGCCAGGTAGGGCACACCGGACTCGCGAGCAAGATGCACGGTCTGCTCTGAAATCTCCCCGGAAACGAACAGATCGGCACCTGCCGCAATGGCTTGCTCGAAATACGACTGCGCACCCCCGGTGCACCACGCGACCGTCGCCACACGCCGACCCGGATCGCCGACCAGCAGGGGCTCCCGATCGAGTTGCGCTCCGAGCTGCTGCGCAATCAGTGCGGCCGTTCCGGGTCGGTCGACGCGGCCTACCCAGCCCAGTTCCTGATCTCCGAATCGTCCGGTCGCGGTCCAACCCGCCCGCTGCCCGAGCTGTGCGTTGTTCCCGAGCTGCGGATGGGCGTCCAGAGGCAGATGATAGGCAAACAGACTGATGTCGTGCTTGAGCAGCGTCGCCAGTCTTTGCTTGCGAATGCCCGTGATGCGTCCATCCTCGCCGCGCCAGAAGTAACCATGATGCACCACAATCGCATCGAAACCGCCGGAAACGGCACCGTCGAGCAGCAGCTGACTCGCGGTCACCCCGCACAGGATGCGACGCACCTCCCTGCGGCCTTCCACTTGCAGCCCGTTTGGGCAATAATCGCGAAAGCTGGATATGTCGAGAAGATCATCCAGATATCTTTGCAGGTCAGTTAAGTGCATTGGTTCTCCATCATGGTGCGCATAGGGTGGCGAATCTTCCCGCAGAGCGAAAATCGACCCCACGTGCGCCCGCCGTCCCGGCGTGTGCACCCATATGATACAAAACAAGGCGCGGCCTGTTCGGACGGGCGACGAAGCTCACGACCCGCCAGCCGACGAACACGCCCGAATATCGATCACAGGAGCATTTCCATTGCTCGAGGTTGAAGTCAGGAAAACACCGTGGTGGGCACGATGCATCGCCTCTGGCTGATCTTCGCGCAGGCGGTGACGGTCGCCGTCGCGGCGCTGTTCGTCCTGAACACCCTCAAGCCCGAATGGGTCAGGTCGATGCCGACAGGTTCGGTCGTCACGATCCTGCAGGCACCGGAAACTGCCGCGCCCGCTCCTGCAGCACCAGGCTCTTACGCTCAGGCCGCGAGTCGTTCGATGCCGGCCGTGGTCCATGTATTCACCACACAGGAAGTCCGCAGCTCGCGAAATCCCCTGTTCGACGATCCGCTCTTCAGGCATTTCTTCGGTGATCGCGAACCCTCGCCCAGGCAACGTTCGTCCGGCCTGGGCTCGGGCGTGATCGTCAGCGCAGACGGTTTTGTACTGACCAACAATCATGTCATCGAGGCGGCCGACGGCATCGAGATATCCCTCAACGACGGGCGCAGTTTTCCCGCCACGCTTGTAGGTCGCGATCCGGAAGCTGACCTGGCGGTACTCAAGATCGTCGGTGCAACCGACCTCCCGGCCATAATGTTCGCGCCGGACCAGTCGATCCATGTCGGTGACGTGGTGCTTGCGATCGGCAACCCGTTCGGCGTCGGTCAGACCGTGACCATGGGAATCGTCTCCGCACTGGGTCGCGCCCATCTGGGCATCAGTACATTCGAGGACTATATCCAGACCGATGCCGCAATCAATCCCGGCAATTCGGGAGGCGCTCTGGTCGATGCCAGTGGCAATCTGGTCGGCATCAATACCGCGATTTACTCCCGATCCGGCGGTTCGCTGGGGATCGGATTCGCCATTCCGACCTCGCTCGCACGCAGCGTGCTCGAACAGATCGTCGTGTCCGGCGAAGTAACTCGGGGATGGGTCGGCGTCGAGATTCAGGAGATCACGCCCGAACTCGCCGAATCATTCGGTTTTGCCGGTACCGACGGCGCACTCATCGCCGGCGTTCTGCGCGGCAGTCCGGCGGAGCGAGGGGGCATCAAGCCGGGCGACATCCTTCTCTCGGTCGACGGCCGGAAGGTACCCGGTGCCAGGCAGATGCTGGAAATGGTCGCGGCGCTCCCGCCGGGGCAGGAAGCCTTGTTCCGCGTACGCCGATCGGATCGAGAACTCGATCTTCCGGTCAGAATCGGCCGACGACCGACACCTGCTAGCGTGCGCTAGCGGTCCACCTCCTCCTCGCCGGTCGTCGGAAGCGTGCCCTCATCCTCGCTTCCGGCACCCTTCTCGGCCTTCGGTGCCAACATCCGCGCAAGCAGGATACCGACCTCGTAGAGGACGATCATCGGGACCGCGAGCATGAACTGCGAAATCACGTCCGGCGGCGTGATGATCGCCGCGATGACGAAGGCCCCAACGATCAGATAAGGGCGGGCCTCCTTGAGCTTGGCGACGTCGACGACGCCCGCCTTCACCAGCAGGATGACCGCCACCGGCACTTCGAACGTGATGCCGAAGGCTACGAACAGGGTCATCACGAAAGACAGGTATTGCTCGATATCCGGGGCGGGCACGATACTCTTCGGCGCAAACTCCGCGATGAAACTGAAGACCGTGCCGAACACGAAGAAATAGCAGAAAGCCATCCCCGCCAGAAAGAGCAGTGTGCTGCCCAGCACGAGAGGCAGCCCGATGCGGCGTTCATGCGTATACAGACCCGGGGCGATAAAGGACCAGGCCTGATAAAGAACGAAAGGCAGGGCCAGAACGAAGGCGACCAGCAGCGTGACCTTGACGGGCACGAAGAACGGTGTCACGACGCCCGTCGCGATCATGTTGGTGCCTTCGGGCAGGGTGTTCATCATCGGGAGCGCAAGGATGTCGTAGATATCTCCCGCCCACGGCATCAGGACGACGAAGAACACGAGGATCGCGACGACGGCGCGCAGTACACGATCGCGAAGTTCGACCAGGTGTGAGATGAAAGTGTCCTGCGTGGTGCTCATGCTTTTTCCGCTGGCTTGCCGGTCTCACCGGACGGGTCGAGACCGAGTTCCAGTTGCGGATCAGGGGCGCGCTTCACTGCATCGGCATCTCCAGCGGGCGCAGTCGCCTCGGGATCACCGCTTGCCACGGGCGAGAATCGGCCTTCGGACACCGGCACTCCGCCCTCCGGGAGGGCTCCCGGCGAAGCAGGCTTGTCGAGATCGAGCGACACACCCTGCCTGATCTCGTCCGCCGTCTTTCCGACGTCGGACTCCACCTGCTCCATTTGAGTGCGCACTGTCGACTCGAGCTCGCGCGCCTGCTGCTCGACCTGCTGCTGGAGTTTCTTCAGATCCTCGAGCTGCATCTCGCGCGAGATATCCGACTTGACGTCGGACACGTAGCGCTGCAGCCTGCCCAGCAGATGACCCGCGGTACGCGCCACTTTCGGCAGGCGCTCCGGACCGACGACGATGAGGGCCACCAAGGCAACCAGCAGGAGTTCACTAAAACCGAAATCGAACATGGATCAGCCAAGAGCACCAAAATAAAAGGGCGCAAACGGATCGCACCCCCTTGGACGACGCGCGACGGATCGTCGCGTATCAGGAATTGACCTTGTCCGATTTCTCCCTGACTTCGGCATCGATGGTCTTCTCGCTGGAAATCCTGTTCTGCTCACCTTCCTCGGGTTTGTCCGCCTCCTTGATACCTTCCTTGAAGCCTTTGACCGCGCCACCGAGGTCCTGCCCGATATTGCGCAGTTTCTTGGTACCGAAGACCAGCACGACGATGACCAGCACCACCAGCCAGTGCCAGATACTGAATGAACCCATTACGCTCTCCTTAACGCTTCAACATGGGCGGCAGCGGCTCCGCTCCGCCGAGTATATGAATGTGTAGATGATACACCTCCTGCAAACCCACACGTCCGGTGTTGATGATCGTTCGAAAGCCATCGCTGCATCCTTGTTCCCGGGCAAGCTTGCCGAGACTCGAGAACAACTTGCCCATCAATGCGGCGTGGGCAGGCTCGACCTCACTGAGCGAAGCGATGTGCAGCTTTGGTATCACCAGAAAATGGACCGGGGCAATCGGACGGATGTCGTGAAACGCCAGGATGTCGTCGTCCTCGTATATCGTGCGCGCGGGGATCTCTCCAGCCACGATCCTGCAGAATATGCAGTCGCTCATATTGCCTCCGACACTCACTTGCTCGTCCGCGACCGTTTTTCGTCGATGCCCGACACGCCCTCGCGTCGCCTCAGTTCGGCCAGAATGTCGTCGACCGAGAGACCATTGTGTGCGAGCAGCACCAGGGAGTGGAACCACAGATCCGTCACCTCCCACACGAGATGGAGCCTGTCTCCATCCTTCGCGGCCATGATCGTTTCTGCCGCTTCTTCAGCGATCTTCTTGCAAATGGCGTCCGTCCCCTTGGCATAGAGGCTCGACACGTAGGATGAGTCGGGGTCGGCCTGCTTGCGCTCGGCAAGCGTCGCCGAGACGCGATGCAAGACTTCTATATCGATCATTTGTAGATTTCCTCAGGTGCTTTCAAAACCGGCTCGACACTTTCCCATGCGCCGCCTGTTGCGAGATGGCGCTGAAAGAAACAGCTGTGCCGCCCGGTATGGCAGGCAATCCCGCCGACCTGCTCTACCTTGAGCAGTATCACGTCGTTGTCGCAATCAGTGCGGATCTCCACCACCTTCTGGATATGCCCGGATTCCTCGCCCTTGTGCCACAACTTGCGGCGCGAGCGCGACCAATATACCGCTTCGCCGCTGTCTGCCGTGCGCGCCAGGGCGTCACGGTTCATCCATGCGAACATGAGCACATCACCGCTGCCTGCTTCCTGTACGACCACGGGAACAAGACCGTGATCGTCCCACTTGATCTCATTGAGCCATTTCGTCGTTGGGGGTGCCTTCATCACAACCTCACTTCGATACCGCGACTTCGCATCAATTCCTTGGCCTCACGCACGGTATGCTCTCCGAAATGGAATATGCTCGCCGCCAGGACCGCATCGGCATGGCCCTGAGCGACGCCGTCCGCCAGATGCGCCAGCGTCCCGACACCGCCACTCGCGATCACCGGCACCGACACCGCGTCGGATACCGCCCGGGTCAATTCCAGGTCGAACCCGCTGCGTGTCCCGTCGCGATCCATGCTCGTGAGCAGAATCTCGCCCGCCCCCAGTTCGACCACGTTTCGCGCCCATTCGATCACATCCAGGCCGGTCCTGTTGCGACCCCCATGGGTGAACACCTCCCACTTCCCGGGGGCCACGCACTTTGCGTCGATTGCGACGACGATGCACTGGCTGCCGACCTTGCCCGCTGCATCCGCGACGATCTGCGGACTATTCACGGCCGCAGTGTTGATGCTGACCTTGTCCGCGCCGGCATTCAGGAGGCGACGCACATCGGCGACCGAGCGCACGCCGCCACCGACCGTGAGCGGGATGAAGACCTGCTCGGCTACCTGTTCGACGACATGGATGATGATATCGCGTGCGTCCGAACTCGCGGTGATGTCCAGAAACGTGATCTCGTCCGCGCCCTGCTCGTCATAGCGGCGTGCGATCTCGATCGGGTCTCCCGCATCGCGCAACTCGATGAAGTTAACACCTTTGACGACTCGTCCGGCGTTGACATCCAGGCACGGGATGATGCGCTTGGCAAGCATCAGCCGGGCTCACCGTTGAGTTCGTCCGCGCGCGCCTGAGCTGCCGCAAAATTCAGCGTCCCTTCGTAGATCGCACGACCGGTGATCGCACCCATGATGCCTTCGTCCTCGACCGCGCACAGCGCCTCGATGTCCGCCAGGGTCGCAATGCCGCCGCTGGCGATGACCGGAATACGCAATGCCTGCGCCAGGCGCACGGTGGCCTCCACATTCACCCCGGAAAGCATGCCGTCACGTCCGATATCCGTATAGACGACGGCTTCCACCCCGTAGTCCTCATACTTCTTCGCCAGATCGATCACGTCATGGCCAGTCATCTTGGACCAGCCGTCGGTGGCGACCTTGCCGTCCCGTGCATCCAGCCCGACGATCACGTGGCCGGGAAACGCACTGCAGGCATCGTGGAGGAAGCCCGGATTCTTCACCGCGGCTGTACCGATGATCACATACGAGATGCCGCTGTCGAGGTAGGCCTCGATGGTGTCGAGATCACGTATGCCGCCACCCAGTTGTACCGGCATGTCGTCACCGACCTCACCCACGATCGCCCTGATCGCAGCTTCGTTCCTGGGCTTGCCGGCAAATGCTCCGTTGAGATCCACCAGATGCAATCGGCGCGCACCCTGTTCCAGCCAATGCCGCGCCATCGCTGCCGGGTCTTCCGAAAACACTGTGGCGTCGTTCATTTCGCCCTGCTTCAGGCGCACGCAGTGGCCGTCCTTTAGATCGATGGCGGGAATAAGCAGCATAAGCGGATCAGGATCGTGGTTGGTGGAGAAAGGTCATTGCCCGCGGGACTCACGGCACCCAGCGTACGAAATTGGCGAGTAGACGCAAACCTGCCCATGCGCTCTTCTCGGGATGGAACTGGACCGCAAAGATATTATCCCGCGCGACCGCACTGGTAAACCTCGATCCGTAGTCCGTGTCCGCAACGATCAACTCGGGCAATGACGGCACGACGTGATAACTATGCACGAAATAGAAGCGCTCACCGTCGGGAATGCCTTCCCACAACGAGTGCTCCCGACACTGCCGGATCTGGTTCCAGCCCATGTGCGGGACCTTGAGATGGCCGCCATCGGCCGTTCGCATCGTTTCCGCAGCCGGAAAGCGAACGACCTCGCCCGGGAGGATGCCGAGACCGGGAACGTTCCCTTCCTCACTGTGCGCAAACAACATCTGCTGGCCGATGCAGATGCCCAGAAAAGGCTTGTTCGCAGCCGCGTCCAACACGGCCTCCCGGAGTCCGCCCGCGTCCAGCTCACGCATGCAGTCCGGCATCGCACCCTGGCCCGGAAACACGACCCGGGAGGCGGCAGCCACCACCGCCGGGTCGGACGTCACGACGACGCGTCGCTCCGGGGCGACATGTTCGATCGCCTTGGAAACAGAGCGCAGGTTGCCCATGCCATAGTCGATGATGGCGACATCGGTCATTACAGGTTCACTCTCATGAGTTCAGGAACAGAGACGCGATGCCCTCAGAGTGCACCCTTGGTCGATGGAATCGCGCCCGCGGCGCGCTCATCGCGCTCGGCGGCCATCCGCAAGGCCCGTCCAAATGCCTTGAAGATCGTTTCACACTGGTGATGCGCGTTGTCGCCGCGGAGATTGTCCACGTGCAGCGTGACGCCGGCGTGATTCACGAAGCCCTGGAAGAACTCCCGTGCCAGGTCGACATCGAAGCTCCCGATGCGGGCACGAGTGTAATTGACGAAATAGTGAAGCCCGGGACGCCCGGAGAAGTCCACGACGACGCGCGACAAGGCTTCGTCCAGCGGCACATACGCATGTCCGTAGCGGCGGATGCCCTTCTTGTCCCCGAGCGCCTTCGCAAATGCCTGGCCGAGGGTGATGCCCACGTCCTCGACGGTGTGGTGATCATCGATGTGTGTGTCGCCGCTTGCCTTGACCTCGAGGTCGAGTGCGCCGTGCCGTGCGATCTGGTCGAGCATGTGGTCGAGAAAGGGCACGCCGGTACTCAGACTGGCCGTGCCGTTGCCGTCCAGATCGAGCTTGACGGTGATCCGGGTTTCGAGGGTATCCCGACTGACTTCTACCTGCCGCATGTCGTTCCGACCACAGTTTGAAGGAAAGAATGGCCAAATGGCGTGCTTACCGTGCCATGATACCATCGCATCCCGGTCGGGCAGCAATCCCCTGCCCGACACGAATTTCCGTTGCCCACCCATCTGGATCCGACACCTCGATGAGCCGATTCTGGAGCCCCGTCGTCCGCGACCTGAAACCCTACGTCCCGGGTGAACAACCCACCCTGGACAACCTGGTCAAGCTCAACACCAACGAACACCCGTTCGGCCCTTCTCCGCGCGCCCTCGCTGCCATTTGCGACGAGACGAGCGAAAGCCTTCGACTCTATCCGGATCCGAATGCCGAGCGCCTCAAGAGGGCGTTGGGGATGCGTTTTGGCGTCGACGCGACGCGCATCTTCGTCGGTAACGGCTCGGACGAAGTCCTCGCCCACGTTTTCCTCGCCCTGCTGCGTCACGATCGGCCACTGTGGTTTCCCGACATCACCTATAGTTTCTATCCGGTCTATTGCGGGCTGTACGGAATCGCATACGAAACCATCGCTCTCGACACGGATTACCGGATCGACCCGCTGGATTATCTTCCCCGGGACGGCCGTGTCGCGGGAGGAATCATCTTCGCCAATCCGAATGCACCGACCGGATGTTTCATGCCCTTGGTCGATGTCGAACGTATCGTCTCCGGCAATCCCGACTGCGTGGTTGTGGTCGACGAAGCATATGTCGATTTCGGAGGGGAAAGCGCAGTCCGCCTCACGGACCGCTATCCGAACCTGCTGGTCGTCCACACCTTTTCGAAATCCCGTTCCCTCGCCGGCCTGCGCGTCGGATATGCAATCGGTAATTCCGAACTGATCGAGGCTCTCGAACGGGTGAAGAACAGCTTCAACTCCTATCCACTCGACCGTCTCGCGATTGCCGGCGCAGTCGCTTCGGTCGAGGACGAGGAGCATTTCCGGGAGAACTGCGGCAAGGTGATCGCGCTTCGCGAAGCCTTGGTGTCAGAGCTTTCCGGGCTGGGTTTCGATGTGCTGCCCTCCGCGGCGAACTTCGTCTTCGCCCGTCACCCGGGGCGCGACGCCGCGGCGCTTGCCGCATCGCTGCGCGGGCGTGCCATCATCGTGCGTCACTTCGCCAAGCCGCGCATCGACCAGTTCCTGCGGATCACGGTCGGCACGGCCGGGCAATGTGACAAATTGATCAGCGCATTGAGGGACATCCTCGGCTCCCGGGGGTAAGCGTCCACATCCGGCTGCGCGACAAGACGCCGGCAATCGGTCTTCACTTGCGCAGACGCATCTCCGCCGAACGTGCGTGAGCCTGCAATCCTTCGCCGTGAGCGAGGATCGAGGCGACCCTCCCGAGCGATTGCGCACCAGCCTCCGATATTTCGATGATGCTGGTGCGTTTCTGGAAATCGTACACCCCGAGCGGCGACGAGAAGCGCGCACTGCGCATCGTGGGCAGGACGTGATTGGGGCCGGCACAGTAGTCGCCCAGCGCCTCGACCGACCAGTGGCCAACGAAGATCGCACCGGCGTGGCGGATGTGATCGATCCACTGACGGGCATCGTCGAGCGCCAGCTCGAGGTGCTCTGGCGCGATGCGGTTCGCGAGGGCACACGCCTGCGCGATGCTTTCCACATGGATCAGTGCGCCCCGATTGGCCAGCGATGCCGCAATGGTTTCGCGCCTTGGCATCGTCGGAAGCAGTCTGTCGATGCTTGCCGCCACGGCGTCGATGAAGTCGCGATCCGTACACAGCAGGATCGACTGCGCAAGTTCGTCGTGCTCGGCCTGGGCGAAAAGGTCCATCGCGACCCAGTCCGGATCTCCACTCCCGTCGGAGATGATCAGGACCTCGGAAGGCCCCGCGACCATGTCGATCCCCACTGTACCGAACACGCGCCGCTTGGCTTCGGCAACATAGGCGTTACCCGGACCGACGATCTTGTCCACCTGCGGCAGGGTCTGCGTCCCATAGGCCAGTGCCGCTACGGCCTGAGCACCACCGATGGTGAATACCCGGTCGACTCCGGTGATCGCCGCCGCCGCCAGTACCAACGGATTCTTCTCGCCGCGCGGCGTGGGCACGACCATGATCAGTTCGCCCACGCCGGCGACCTTGGCGGGGATTGCATTCATCAGCACCGAGCTGGGGTACGCCGCGCGGCCACCCGGCACATACAGGCCGACGCGATCGAGCGGCGTCACCTTCTGACCGAGTCGCGTGCCGTCACTCTCGGTGTAGTCCCACGAGGATGACAGCTGGCGCTCGTGATAGAGGCGTACCCGATCCGCCGCGATCCGCAGCGCCTCCCGGCGCTCGATCGAGAGACTGTCGAGGGCGGCGGTCAGCTCCGTTCTGGACAGTTCCAGCTCTGCCATCGAACCGGCATCCACGTGATCGAAGCGACGCGTGTACTCGAGTACCGCGGCATCACCCATGGCGCGCACCGCATGCAGGATTTCGGTGACGGCCTGACCGATACGCTCATCGGCGCCCCCCTCGAAGGCGAGCAGCGCGTCCAGCGTCGTCAGAAACTCCGGCTCACGGACATCAAGTCGGCGGATCGTTTCGATTCCGTTCATGTCACGGCCCCGGCGAACGCCTCGAGCACCGGCTGCACCAGCTCGCGCTTGAGCTTGAGCGAAGCCTGATTCACTATCAGACGGGAACTGATCGACATGATCTGTTCCACTTCCACCAGATTGTTCGCACGCAGGGTGCCGCCGCTGGACACGAGATCGACGATCGCATCGGCCAATCCGACCAGCGGTGCGAGCTCCATCGACCCGTAGAGCTTGATCAGATCGACGTGCACGCCCTTCTCGGCAAAGTGCGCCTTGGCGCTGTTGATGTACTTGGTCGCGACACGTATCCGCCCGCCGGGTCGCGACACCGCGGCGTAGTCGAAGCCCTCGCGCGTCGCCACGCAAAGCCTGCACCGCGCGATGCCGAGATCGAGTGGTTGATAGAGGCCGTATCCGCCATGCTCGAGCAGGACATCCTTGCCGGCGATACCCAGGTCGGCGGCACCATATTGAACGTAGGTCGGCGTATCGCTTGCACGCACGATCACCAGACGCACATCGGGGCGGTTGGTACCGATGATCAGCTTGCGCGAGGTTTCCGGGTCATCGGTCGGCACGATCCCCGCTGCCGCAAGGAGCGGCAGGGTTTCCTCGAAGATTCGGCCCTTGGAAAGGGCAAGGGTGATGCTGGACACGAAAGCATTGCCTTGAAGAATTCGGACGGGCCCAATTGTAACCCGGCCGGCGCCATGTTAGGCTTCATGCTCTGGCTGAGCCGCCCACGGCGGACTCAGCCTTTTCTATTGCTCCCGTCGTTTTTTCCGGAAAGACAAGTCATGAAGCCCGAGATCATCATTTCATCCCAGGACATGGAACGCCTCGAGGGGCTGCTGCATGCCCCTGCGGCACGTAATCGCAGCGATCTGGACGGCCTGCGCGCCGAACTCGAACGCGCTCAGGTTCGCGAACCCGAGGATATGCCGCCAGACGTGATCACGATGAACAGCCGTGCGCGCATCCGGGAAATGCCCGGCGGCAAGGAGCGCGAACTGACCCTCGTCTACCCTGGAGACACCCGTACAGAGGGTGACCGGGTATCGATCTTCACCCCTGCCGGGAGCGCCCTGCTGGGAATGGCGGTCGGTCAGTCGATCGACTGGCCGACCGTCGACGGTCATGTCGTGCATCTGGTCGTGCTCGAAGTCACGCATCAGCCCGAGGCAAGAGGCGATTTCGACAGCTGACGCGCACCGACGCGAAGGGGGGTCGGTACGCAAACCTTCCGGGACAGCCTATTTGACGCGCCGCACCCGCGCTCCGAGCGCCGCGAGCTTTTCCTCGAGACGCTCGTAGCCGCGATCAAGATGATAGATGCGCTCGATGAGCGTCTCGCCTTCCGCCACCAACCCGGCAATCACGAGACTGGCCGACGCACGCAGATCGGTCGCCATCACGGTCGCACCCTGAAGCCCCTCCACACCTCTTACCACAGCGGTATTGCCGTCGATGCTGATATCGGCACCGAGGCGCTGGAGCTCCACGGCATGCATGAAACGGTTCTCGAAGATGGTTTCGCGGATGACCGCCGTTCCGGTGGCGATCGCGTTGATCGCCATGAACTGAGCCTGCATGTCGGTGGGGAACGCCGGATAAGGTGCCGTGCGCACGTTGACCGCCTGTAGCCGCTGAGGCGCTTTCAATTGGATCGAATCGCGATCGATCTCAACGTCGCAGCCCGCATCCATCAGCTTGTCGATGACGGCGTCCAGACACGCCGACGAGGTGCCGGTCAGTCGGCCTTCACCGCCGCTCGCAGCGATCGCGCAGAGGTAGGTGCCGGTCTCGATGCGGTCGGGCATGATACGGTGGGTCGTGCCATGCAGCCGCTCGACGCCACGCACGCGAATCACGTCCGTGCCGGCCCCGGAGATGTTCGCTCCCATCGCCACGAGGCAGCGGGCCAGATCGACGACTTCCGGTTCCCTCGCCGCGTTCTCTATGACCGTCTCACCGTCCGCGAGACAAGCCGCCATCATGAGGTTTTCGGTTCCAGTAACGGTGACCATGTCGGTGAACAGACGCGCGCCCTTGAGACGCCTGGCGACTGCATGCACATAACCATGCTCCACCGCGACCTCGGCGCCCATCGCCTGCAGGCCCTTGATGTGCTGGTCGACCGGTCGCGCGCCGATGGCGCAACCACCGGGGAGCGATACCCGTGCTTCGCCACAACGCGCCAGGAGCGGCCCGAGAACGAGTATCGACGCCCGCATGGTCTTGACCATCTCGTAGGGCGCCACCGGGTTGTCGAGTCCCGACGAATCCAGGGTGACGGAGTCCCCGTCGCGATCGATCTTCACACCCATCTGCCCGATCAGGTGCAACAACGTACCGATATCGTTCAGGCGTGGCACATTGGTAAACGTGACCGGCTCTCGGGTCAGCAGTGCGGCGCACAGGATCGGCAGCGCAGCGTTCTTGGCACCGGAGATGGCGACTTCGCCACCTAGCCGCGAGCCACCTTCGATGATGAGTCTGTCCATCTGCTCTTTCTCAGTAGCCGAGATCCCTGGAGACTTCGGCCCACCTCGCAGGCGTGTAGGTCTTCAGCTGCAAGGCGTGGATCTCGTTGCCCATCAGCTTTCCCAGCGTTTCCTTGACCGCACGATGCTGGTTCAGGGTCGACATGCCGTCGAACCGGGTACTGACCACTATAGCCGCGAAGTGAACACCGTCGTCACCAACGACATCAATGAATTCGCAGGGCAGGCCCGCACCGATGAGTCGCTTTATTTCTGCTGCGTCAAACATTCAGGAAACCTCAGTTGCGTAATTTGTAGCCCCGCGCAAGCATTGTGAGGGTCAGGCTTGCGAGCAGGACAAGACATCCGCTCACCACGCCGAGGCTCAACCACGGCGACACGTCGGATTGTCCGAAGAAGCCGTAGCGAAAGCCGTCGATCATGAAGAAGAACGGGTTGGCATGCGAGACATCCTGCCAGAGTTGCGGCAGGGAATGAATCGAATAGAAAACCCCCGAGAGCATCGTAAGCGGCATCACGAGGAAGTTCTGGAACGCGGAAAGCTGATCGAACTTGTCCGCCCAGATACCCGCGATCACACCCAGCGACCCAAGTATAGCGCCCCCGAACACGGCGAACACCACCACCCACAGCGGATGCTCGACCGGCACGGCCACGAAGGGGATCGCGACGAGCCAAACGCCCGCGCCCACGAACAGACCCCGCAGCACGGATGCCGTCACGTATGCGGCATAGAACTCGCGATAGGAGATCGGCGGCAAGAGCACGAAGATGATGTTCCCGGTGATCTTGCTCTGGATCAGCGAGGAGGAACTGTTCGCGAACGCATTCTGCAGCAGCGACATCATGACCAGACCCGGCACCAGGAAGGTGGTGTAGCCGATATCGCCATATACCGTTACGTGCCGGTCAAGCACGTGCGAGAAGATCAGAAGGAACAGGACCGCCGTCAGCACCGGTGCGAGCACGGTCTGCAATGCAACCTTCCAGAAGCGGAGCACCTCCTTGTACAGGAGTGTCCTGAAGCCGATCCACGACGACCCGGTCATCGGGGCGCTCGGCTCAAGCACGATTCATCACCTCGACGAACACCCGCTCGAGATCGGCTTCACCGAGCTGAACCTCCTCGATTCCAGCCCCGGCCTCGCGCAGACGGGCAAGCAATCGTTCCAGATCCTCGCATGCGTCGAAACCGAATGCGATCCAGTCATCGCGCTCGCTCACCCCGCCCAGCGCGACCCCGAATTCGGGCCGCTGCAGCCGTACCCGCAAACTGTGCGTGGCGAACTGCCGCAAAAGCGCGCGGGTACTGTCGAGTGCGACGATCCTGCCGGATTTCAGCATCGCGATGCGCCCGCACATCGCCTCCGCCTCTTCCAGGTAATGCGTCGTGAGCACGATCGTGTGACCGTCCTGATTCAGCTTTCGGATGAACTTCCAGAGTCCCTGGCGCAATTCGACATCGACACCGGCAGTCGGCTCATCCAGTACGATCACCGGGGGACGATGGACCAGTGCCTGAGCCACCAGCACCCGGCGCTTCATGCCTCCGGAGAGGGTACGCATGTTCGCGTTCGCTTTCGGCAGCAGGTCCAGGCTGGCCAGGATCTCGTCGATCCAGGCATCGTTGCGCGATATCCCGAAATACCCGGACTGAATGCGCAACAACTCGCGCACCGAAAAGAAGGGGTCGAACACCAGCTCCTGCGGTACGACGCCCAGCTTCATGCGCGCATTGCGATAGTCGCTCACCACGTCGTGCCCCATCACCTCGAGCGTGCCGGACGAAGGTCGGACCAATCCGGACAGTGCGGAGATGAGTGTCGTCTTTCCCGCGCCGTTCGGACCAAGGAGCCCGAAAAACTCGCCCTGCTCGACCACGAGACTTACGCCGGCCAGTGCCTCCAGCACACCATAGCGCTTGGTCAGCGATTCGATGCGGATCGCGGGGGTATTCATTCAGGTTCGAAAGCTCAAGCTTCTGGAGGCAACAGCGCATCGACACCATAGAGCGACGCAAGGCTGCGCAGTCCATCAGGAAGCGCCCTTACGGACAGGGAATGGCCCGAGACGGCAGCGGCTCGCAGCCAGTCGAAGATGAGCGCGACGGCGGCCGAGTCCGCTTCGGTGACCGCAGAAAAATCCGCGACCAGATCGCCGGCCGCCAGTCTCGTGCGCCCCTCATGCAGATGGTCGCCCACCGTTTGCATGGTGAGCGGGCCTTCGAGCCGCAGCAACTCGACCGAATGTTCCGACATCAGGACTGCCCGGGTGTCCGTGTGAACTCGCGTCCCTTGGTCTCGAGCGAATTGATCAGGCCGTCGATCCCTCCGACGCGTATTTCCTGCGAGAAGGTCCCCCGATAGTTGGTTACCAGACTGACGCCCGCCACCACGATGTCGAAGATCTTCCACCCCTCTGCACTTTGTTCGAGGACGTAATCCACCGTCACGGGCTGAGCCCCCGACTGACGAATCTCGGTCTGAACCCTCACGGTCTTGTCAGACGGACTCATGCGCAATGGACGCACGCCGATCGTCTGGTCACGATACTGCGTCAGCGCGTTCGAATAGGTGCGCACCAGCATCCCATAGAAGGCGTCCATCAGGCGCTGCTGCTGTTCGGGCGAAGCGTCGCGCCAATCACGCCCGACCGCGAGCATCGTCATCCGCCGGAAGTTGAAGTGCGGCAGGACCAGATCCTCGACCAGTTCCACGACATTGCTGACGTCGCCGTTGCGAAGCTTCTCGTCGTTACGAAGGACCTCCAATACATCGTCGGAGAGCTTGCGGATCAGTTCGTCCGGCGTTGGCCCGCTCGCCGAGGCGCCAACAGGCAGAAACGCGAAAACTGCTATGCACAGAGCAAGAAAAACGGATCTCATATTCATCACCTGATCACGAACATGCTCGAATCGGCATCGGTATCGACCATGCTCACCAGTTCAAGACGCTCGACCGCGGAACGCGCCACGATATCCGATTCCGTTTCATAGGGAACCAGAGACGCCTCCTCTTCAAGATCGAAATCCTCGTACTCTATCGGCATGTTGCCGTCATGTACCCTGTAGCGGCGCTGTTGCAGATGGAAGTCGCGCGTGAAAGCGTACCGATCCAGCATACCCTCGTCGAGCGTCTTCTCCAGCCCCAGCAGACGGGCCCGTTTATGCGCGAGGCGCAAGACGGTCAGCGAATTGCGGGTCGGCACATGCTCGAGCCCCCACACCGGATCACCCCGGGCATCCACCGGAAGCACCAGGGCATCGCGCACGGTGCTTGGGCCAAAGAACGGCACCACGAAATACGGCCCTTCGCCCACGCCCCAGACCGCCAGCGTCTGGCCGAAGTCCTCGTCATTCTTCTGCATGCCCAGCTCCGATGCCACGTCAATCAGTCCGAACAGGCCGAACGTCGAATTGACCACGAAACGCATCCAGTCCGACAGGCCGTCCACAACCTTGCCCTGAAGCATGTTGTTGAGACCGATCCAGACGTCGCCGAGATTGCCGAAAAAGTTGCCCACGCCCGTCTGCACGAGGTCGGGCGTGACCGTGTCGTAAGCGGTGGCAATCGGCTTGACGATCGCCCGGTCGACCTTGTCGTTGAAGCTGAACATCGCCCGGTTGTATCGTTCGAGCGGGTCATCGGGGTTGCTCGGTCGAGTCGCACATCCACTCACCACCAGAACGGCGCAGGCGATCAGCACCGCGAACACCCTTGAACGAAATTCTAATGCTCTCATGTTGGCTCTCTTCTTGTTTTGCATGTCATTCGGCAGGTGTGGCTGCCCGGTCGAACATGAACTGCCCGATCAGTTTCTCCAGAACGACCGCAGACTGCGTAATCTGCAGCGAATCGCCGGACTCCAGCATTTCGATGTCCCCGCCCGGATCGAGCCCGACGTACTGTTCGCCGAGCAGACCCGAAGTGAGGATCGAGGCGATGGTGTCGCGCGGGAACTCGAAACCCCTTCCGATCGTAAACACCACCTCGGCCCTGTAGCTTTGGGTGTCGAACGAAATGCTGTCCACACGGCCGACCACCACGCCGGCGCTCTTCACCGGAGCCCGGACCTTCAGACCGCCGATGTTATCGAACTGCGCCTTGACGACATAGGTGTCGGTGAAATTCGTGCCGGCCAGATTGCCCACCCTGAAGGACAGGAAAAGCAGCGCGGCCATCCCGATGACGACGAAAAATCCCACCCACAGATCGAGCGTAGTGCGGCTCATGAAGTCCCCCGGAACATGAACGATGTAAGAACGAAATCCAGCGCCAGGATGGCAAGCGCAGAACTCACCACGGTGCGCGTAATCGCGCGCGAGACACCCTCCGCGGTGGGGGTGCAATCATACCCCTCGAAGACGGCGATCAGCGACACCGCAACCCCGAACACCACGCTCTTGATCACCCCGTTCATTACATCGTAACGAAAATCGACCGCATTCTGCATCTGCGACCAGAAGGCCCCTTCATCGACGCCGATGAATACGACGCCGATCAGCCAGCCGCCGAACACGCCCATCGCAGTGAAGATGGCCGCAAGCAGGGGCATGGAAATCACACCTCCCCAGAATCTCGGGGCGACCACCCGTGCGATCGGATTGACGGCCATCATGTCCATCGCCCTGAGTTGCTCGGTCGCCTTCATCAGGCCGATCTCCGCGGTCACGGCCGAGCCCGCCCGACTGGCGAAGAGCAGTCCTGCGACCACCGGGCCGAGTTCCCGCGTCAGCGACAGCGCGACCAGTACACCCAGCGCGTCACCGGAGCCGAAACGCTGCAGCGTCTCGTAGCCCTGCAGACCGAGCACCATGCCGACGAACAGGCCGGACACCACGATGATCAGCAGAGACAGCACACCACCGAAATAGATCTCGCGAATCGTCAGATGCAGTCGGGTAAATGACTGCCCCGAATACAGAAGCATCAGTCCGAAAAAACGCGCGGCGAACCCCAGTCTCCAGATTCCGTCGGTCACCATTGCGCCGAGTCGGCGCACCACCACCAGCGGCCCGCTCATGTCGCATTTCGTCCGAGAAAACCCTCGGCGATAGGCGGCGCGGGATAGTGAAACGGCACCGGCCCATCTGCTTCGGCGTTGACAAACTGGTGCACGAACGGATCCCGCGAACTGCGGATATCTTCCGGCGTACCTTCGGCAACGATACGTCCGTCAGAAACGAAATAAACATAGTCGACGATCTCGAGCGACTCATGAACATCGTGAGTGACCAGGATCGAACTCGCCCCGAGCGCGTCATTGAGTCGGCGGATCAGTTGACCGATGACCCCCAGCGAAATCGGATCCAGTCCGGCGAACGGCTCGTCGTACATGACCAGCATCGGGTCCAGCGCCACCGCCCGTGCCAGCGACACCCTGCGCGCCATGCCGCCGGATAGCTCTGCCGGATCGAGCCTGTCCGCACCGCGCAAACCGACGGCGTTGAGCTTCATGAGCACCAGGTCGCGGATGAGCTCGGGCGGCAGCTGCGTGTGCTCGCGCAACGGGAAAGCGACATTGTCGAACACCGAGACGTCCGTGAACAGCGCGCCGAACTGAAACAGCATGCCCATACGTCTGCGCAGCGCATAGAGTTCGCTGCGCCCCATACGCGAGACGTCCCGGCCGCCGACCTCGACCAGGCCGGACCGCGCCCGCAACTGCCCGCCGATCAACCGCAACAAGGTTGTCTTGCCACAGCCGCTGCCGCCCATGATGGCGACCACCTGACCGCGGCGGACCTGCAAGTTGACGCCCCGCAGGATCTCACGCTCGCCGTAGGCAAAGCGGACATCCTGAAGTCGCACCAAGGGATTGTCGGGCAACGTCGCCAATTCGAACGCTATTCCGTATTGATAACGGCGCCAAGTTTAACAGACCCATGGAAGATTTTTGAGCCGCCACCGGGGCGCATCTGTGTTCAGGTGTGACATTGGTCCGCATCGGTGACAGAGCCGCAAGCATGGCCTCTGGTATACTTGCGCCTCGTCTCCGGGCGGCATTGCGAGGCGCAGGCCCGGCCATCGACGAAACCACGAACCTAGCCCGGATATTTCATGAATTGCACGCGCCCTCGCTTGGTCTTTGTTCGGTATGGAAATCCCGCTCAGTCGGGCGTACGAATCACTACGCCGATCCTTCTCGGAATTGCCCTACGAAACAAATCCCTGTGCAATCATCACGCGCATCCGCGAAGCATCCGGGCTACATGACGATACCCCCTTGTCCACATGACGCCGACGTCTGAAGACTCCACGGCTACCCCCCGAGCGATCGAAATGGCTCGGCGCGTGCTGCGCATCGAAGCGGATGCGGTGGCGGCGCTGGCAGATCGGGTCGGCGCCGCCTTCGAGCAGGCAGTCGGTCTCATCCTCGCACGTCATGGCCGCGTCATCGTGACCGGCATCGGCAAGTCCGGGCACATCGCCCGGAAGATTGCGGCCACTCTCGCCAGCACGGGAACGCCCGCCTACTTCGTACATGCGGCCGAAGCAGCTCACGGCGATCTGGGAATGATCACCGCCGAAGACGTCGTGATCGCACTGTCGTACTCGGGGGCAAGCGACGAATTGCTGACCATCGTGCCGCTGGTGAAGCGCCAGGGAGCCAGTCTGATAGCGATCACGGGCAACGCCTCGTCGCCACTGGCGAAGGAATCCGACGTCCATCTGGACGCGGCCGTGCGCGAAGAAGCCTGCCCGCTCAACCTGGCCCCGACCGCAAGTACCACCGCGACGTTGGCCCTCGGCGACGCCCTGGCCGTCGCCCTGCTCGACGCCCGCGGTTTCAGCAGCGACGATTTTGCACGAGCGCACCCGGGTGGCGCACTCGGCAGGCGCCTGTTGACCCACGTGCGCGACGTGATGCGTCCTGCCCATGATGTGCCGCAAGTGCACGAAGCCGCGTTGCTGACCGACGCACTGCTCGAAATGACCCGCGGCGGCCTCGGGATGACCGCAGTGATTTCCGGCGATGGCTGCGTGATCGGCATCTTTACCGACGGAGATCTGCGTCGTACGCTCGAACGGGGCGTCGATGTGCGTTCGACCGCGCTCGGCGACGTCATGACCCGACACCCGCAGACCATCGGGCCCGACGCCTTGGCCGTCGAGGCTGTCGAGGTGATGGAGCGCCTGCGCATCAACCAGCTGCTCGTGGTCGGAGACGGCATACTCGTGGGCGCCCTCAACATGCACGATCTGATGCAGGCCAAGGTGATCTGATGTCGGCCGAGCGCGCAGCCGCCCAGGTTCGCCTCATGGGATTCGATGTCGACGGTGTGCTCACCGACGGCAGTCTTTACTTCACACCGAACGGAGACGAGATCAAGGCATTCTCGAGCCTGGACGGCCATGGTCTCAAGATGCTCCAGTCGGCGGGCATCAGGGTCGCGATCATCAGTGGTCGCAGTTCGCGCGCTCTTGAATTGCGTGCTGCCAATCTGGGAATCGACGAACTCTATATGGGGGTGGGCGACAAGCGCGACTGCATGCGCGCGCTTGTCGCCGCGGAAGGGTTGAGTCCACAGCAGGCCGGCTATATGGGCGACGACGTCGTCGACCTCCCCGTTCTGCGCGCCTGCGGGTTTTCCGCAGCGCCGGCCGACGCACACGAATTCGTACGACAGCACGTCGAGCTCGTCACCTCACGCGGAGGCGGGCATGGCGCGGTTCGTGAAACCTGCGACTTCATCCTGGCCGCACAGGGTCGGCTGCCGGCAATGCTCTCGGCCTATCTCGAGTGAGGTCGGACGATGACACTGCCGATCGACCGACTCTACCCCGTCATCGCCCTCGCCTTGCTTGCGGGCGTGACGCTCTGGCTCGAACGGGTCACGCAGAGCGATGCCCCTCGCAGCACAGCCGAAGTACGCCAGCATCCCGATTTCATCGGTGAAGGGGTCCGCCTCATGACCTTTGACGAGGAGGGGAAACAGCACTACGAACTCGTCGCCGACAAGGTCACGCACTACCCCGCATCGGATCTGACCGATCTCGACATGCCGCGACTGCGATATGACACCCAGGAGGGCGAAGTACGCGTTTCCGCAGTCCGGGGACAGTCAAGGGCGGCCGGCGCGGAGATCCATCTCGCCGGCGACGTTCACGTGATTCGCGACGGCCTCGGCGGCGCGCCCGATCTCACGCTCGCGTCACCTACGCTCACGGTATGGCCCGACGACGAACGTGCCGAGACGAGCGACCCGGTCGTCCTCACCCGGGGTGACTCCGTCGCTCGCGGCAACGGGATGAAAGCGGACAGCCTGTTCGGTAAACTGGAACTCATCGGGGATGCCAGGGTTAACATGCCCCCCTCTTCGCGGACCGCACCATGAAAAGAAAAATCATTGTCTTCTTGCTTGCGACATTGCTGGCCACCTTGACTGCAGGCGCATTGGCAGAACGCGCCGACCGTGATCAGCCGGTCAATATCGAAGCCGACCGGGTCATCGTGGATGACCGCACCCGAACGCACTCGTTCGAGGGGCAAGTCGTGCTCACGCAGGGTTCGCTCGTCATCAAGGGCGACAGGCTGGTTGTGGTCCAGGGCGCCGACGGCTTCCATACGGGCATCGCGAGCGGCGGGAAGAAGGGGCTCGCGAGCTTCAGGCAGAAGCGCGAAGCAAGCGATGAGTATGTCGAGGGTGAAGCGGAGCAGATCGAGTACGACAGCCGAAACGAAACCGCGAAACTGATCGGGCGCGCCTGGATCAGGGCCGGCGGCGACGAGATGCGTGGGGATTTCATCGAGTACGACGCATTGACCGAAAACTACATCGCAGGCAGTACGCCGTCGACCGCCGGACGCGTGCGTGCAGTGCTTCAGCCCAAGGGGGCTGCGGCGGGCGACAGCCAATAGGCATTTATCGCAGGGGACAGCAAATGAGCTTCGAAAACATCATCGTGGACACCCGTGGCCGTGTGGGCTTGATCACACTGAACCGTCCGAAGGCGCTCAATGCCTTGAACGACGACCTCGTCGACGAGGTCGGAACGGCGCTCGACCGGTTCGAGGCCGACGAGAACATCGGCGCAATCGTCATCACCGGCTCCGAGAAGGCATTCGCAGCAGGAGCCGACATCGGCGCCATGGCCACGTTCTCGCACATGGACGCCTACATGGGCGACTACATCACACGCAACTGGGAACGCGTCAAGACGTGCCGCAAACCGGTGATCGCCGCAGTATCGGGCTACGCTCTGGGAGGCGGTTGCGAGTTGGCGATGATGTGCGACATGATCATTGCTGCCGACAGTGCCAAGTTCGGCCAGCCGGAAATCAGACTCGGCATTCTTCCGGGGGCCGGCGGCACACAACGTCTTCCCCGCGCGGTCGGCAAGGCAAAGGCCATGGACATGTGCCTGACTGCACGCATGATGGATGCCGAAGAGGCGGAACGGGCTGGACTCGTCGCCCGCGTGGTCCCCGCCGACAAAGTCCTTGACGAGGCGCTCTCTGTGGCCGAGACGATTGCCGGTTTTTCGCTGCCCGTGGTCATGATGATCAAGGAATCGGTGAACCGCGCCTTCGAGAGCAGTCTCAATGAAGGCCTGCTCTTCGAGCGTCGCGTCTTTCACGCTGCGTTCGGACTCGAAGACCAGAAGGAAGGCATGGCCGCCTTCGTCGACAAGCGCAAACCCGACTTCAAGCATCGCTGAAGCAGCGTTCTGCGGGCCGGTCGACCTCCGGCCGGAGGTATCGGCCTGCAACGCTCTGCTACGTCCATCCGGCCGTCCGCCTTCGGCCAGTCATCTTGGTGCAACGTCGGCTTGGCATACTGCAGCATGAGCAGGGTCCAGGTTGGTTAGAGAGACCGTCACAAGGATCTCTCGGTTAGCACAAACCTCCTTTCAAACAATTTGTTACATCAAGTTCAAAGATCGCACCCAGAAATTGTGCGTTGCACCAAAAAAACGTTGACATGGCATTCCTCGCGCCTATAATTCGCATCATGCTGCATCGCACCACAACCGATGCACCCGATTCCAACGTGGTTTGAAACCGTAGTCCTCTAGGAGAAATACATGTTTGCTACCCCCGAGCAGTTCGCTGCCTCCAACAAAGTCGGCGTCGAGACCCTGCTGACCGTTGCCAATTCCGCTTTCGCCAGCGCCGAGCGCCTGGCTGCCCTGAACCTGAATACCGCGCGCAGCGTGCTCGAAGACGCGATCGCCAACACCAAGACACTGCTCGGTGCCAAGGACGTTCAGGAACTGCTGAGCCTCCAGACCGCTCTGGCCCAGCCGCTGGTCGAGAAGGCCGTTGCCTACAACCGCAGCGTCTACGAGATCACCACCCAGAGCCAGGAAGAAGTATCGAAGCTGGTCGAAGCCCAGATGGCCGACATCAACAAGAACGTCGCCGCTGCTCTCGACAAGGCTGCCAAGTCCGCACCGGCCGGCTCCGATGTTGCCGTCGCCGCGGTGAAGTCCGCCATCGCAGCCGCCAACAGCGCCTACGACAGCGTCAGCAAGGCCGCCAAGCAAGTTGCCGAGATCGCCGAAGCCAACGTGGCTGCCGCGACCAATGCCACTGTCAAGGCCGTGAGCACCGCTTCGAAGAGCACTGCCAAGAAAGCCGCCTGATCTTCATCAGCGCAGCTAACGAAAAAGCCCCGCTATGCGGGGCTTTTTTTGTTCACCGTTTGATCAGGATGACGTCCCGACCCGGCATTCGCTGGTGCCGCATGAACGAATTCGCGGCCTCTCACGCAATCATCACGTGGCCGACGAACCCTCGACGGAGCGGCCGTAATGATGCGGAAACAGCCTGCGCATCTCGGCTTCGATCCATTTCTCGGCACGCTCGTTGATCTCGGCTGCTTCGAGACCGGCCGGATCGATCGGGGGACCGATACTGACGGTGATCTCGCCGGGCTCCTTGAGGAATGCGTTCCGTTTCCAGAACTCTCCCGCATTATGTGCAACCGGCACGACCGGGGCGCCCGCCTTCTGTGCGAGCCACGCGCCGCCCGGTTTGTAGCGGCGAGACACACCGGGGGCGACTCGGGTGCCCTCAGGAAAGAGCACCACCCAGAAGCCTTCCGACAACAGTGCGGTCCCCTGTTCCACGACCTGTCCAAGGGCGTCCTTGCCCGCCGCGCGGTCGATCGCGATCATCGGCAGTTGCGCCAGGCCCCAGCCGAGGAAAGGCACCCTCAACAGTTCCCGTTTCAGTACGAAGCTCAGCGGCGGGAATATCGCCTGCAGGGCAAGGGTCTCCCACGCGGACTGATGCTTGGACAGGATCACGGACGCGCGCTTCGGGATGTTCTCCTGCCCAAGAACCCGGTAGCGGATTCCAAGGACGTGCCACACCAGCCACAACATGATGTGGGTATACGAGGTGATGATCCGATATCTTGTGAGCGGCCGGAATGGAAAGGTCAGGAGGCTGAACAGACCATACGGTGCGGTCACCAGCACCGCAGCCACACCGAAGACCAAAGAACGAATGATGGACATGGGCCGATTCAGCCGATGAGGTCGGCAACGACGGTTGCCAGATCCGGGTACACGAGCGTGCCCGGCGGAAGGGCCGGATCCAGGCGGGTTTTCTGTCCCTTTCCGGTCAGCACGAGGTAGGGCGTGCCGCCCACTGCGACTGCCGCCTGCAGGTCGCGCAGGCTGTCCCCGACGACAGGCACGTTGGTCAGTTCGACGTTGAACCGGTCCGCGATCTGAAGCAACAGGCCCGGCTTCGGCTTGCGGCATTCGCACGTC
This sequence comes from Rhodocyclaceae bacterium, assembly GCA_035443825.1. GTDB lineage: Bacteria > Pseudomonadota > Gammaproteobacteria > Burkholderiales > Rhodocyclaceae > DAOMNN01. The sequence continues at coordinate 59,577 of DAOMNN010000010.1, forward strand.
GAATCGGCCGCATGCGGGCAGAAGAAGATCGCGTCGAGCCGCCCGCCGACCTGGGCAAGGCTCTTGACCATCTTGTCGTTGATCGCGTTGAGCATGTCCATCCCGAACAATCCACGGCCGATCCCGGACTGGTTGGTGGCGACGACGACTCGCCATCCCCATTGATTGAGCCGCGCGATCGCCTCGAGCGAACCGTCGATGGGACGCCACTCGTCGGGCGACTTGATGTACTGGTCCGAGTCGTGGTTGATCACCCCATCGCGATCGAGAATCACGAGTTTCATAGCTGGCTGCTCCGAAAGCGTCGCCGAACGGAAGTGCGCGCAAGTCCCATGGCGTACGCCCTACTGGGTCGACAGGCGGGAAATGTCCGCCACGCGATTCATGAGACTCGCGAGGACTCCGAGCAAGGCAAGCCGGTTGCTCCGGATCAGAGGCTCGTCGGCCATAACCATCACATTGTCGAAGAAGTTGTCCACAGACTCGCGCAGGCCTGCCAGCACGCGCAGGGATTCGGTGTAATCCTCGTTCTCGAAATGCGAGTGCACCAGCGGCGCGACATCGACCACCTGATGGAACAGCGCCTTCTCGGCATCTTCCTGCAGCAGCGCGACATCGGGATCGCCCGGGCTCGTATCCGACTTGCGCAGGATGTTGACGATGCGTTTGTTCGCCGCAGCCAACGCTGCCGACTCGGGCAGGGCGCGAAACACCCGCACCGCTTCGAGTTTTGCCGGGATGAGATCGATCCGTGTCGGACGCAATGCCAGCACGGCATCGACGGTGTCGAGTTCCTGGTCCGACTCACGCAACTGGTTGCGCAGACGTTCGAACATGAACTCCAGCAATTGGCGCTCGAAGTCGGTGGCGGTCAATACCCCCGGCGCATAGCCCGTCGCCGCCTCCTCGATGAGCACCGCCAGATCCAGCGGCAACGGCGTTTCCATCACGATACGCAGCACGCCCAGCGCGGCGCGACGAAGCCCGAACGGGTCCTTGTCGCCGGTAGGCACCAAGCCAATACCGAAGAATCCGACCAGTGCGTCAAGCTTGTCCGCCAGTGCAACCGCACACGCCACGTTCCCGACCGGCAACACGTCGCCGGCAAAGCGCGGGCGATAGTGTGCTGCAATCGCGTCGGCCACGACCTCGAGTTCTCCGTCGTGCAGTGCATAGTAGCGGCCCATGATTCCCTGCAATTCGGGGAACTCGCCAACCATCTCGGTCACCAGGTCGGCCTTGGCGAGGCGGGCAGCACGCGACGCGGCCTCCACGTTCGCCCCCAGGCCGCCGGCGATCTTCCCTGCCAAACGCTGGAGGCGACCGACGCGTTCGAACTGGCTCCCGAGCTTGTTGTGATAGACAACCGGTTCGAGCCTCGAGAGCCGGCTCTCGAGGCTTTGCCTCCGATCCTGCTCGAGGAAGAAGCGTGCATCCGCAAGTCGCGGTCGCACGACACGCTGGTTGCCCGCGACGATTCGGGATGGATCGGCCACGCGCATGTTCGATACGATCAGGAAACGGTTCAGAAGCCGCCCAGCGTCATCGAACAAGGGAAAATACTTCTGATTCGCGCGCATCGTCAGAATGAGGCACTCCTGAGGCACTTCCAGGTACTCGGGCTCGAATTCTCCGACGTACACGCTCGGGTGCTCCACGAGCGCCGCAACTTCATCCAGCAGATCGGCATAGTCTCCGAGTCCCGCACCCTGCGCCTGTGCCACGGCGATCAACTGATGTTCGATTTCGTCGCGGCGCTCGCCGAAATGCGGAACCACCTTGCCCTCGGCCAGGAGCGTCGGCTCGTACGCCTCGGCGGTCGCAAGTTCAATATCGCCACGGCTCATGAAACGGTGGCCGCGCGTGACGCGTCCGGCGGCAAGCCCCAGCACGGTGCCAGGCACCACACGCGGCCCGTGGAGCATCACGAGCTTGTGCACCGGGCGCACGAATTGAACGTCGCTGGAACCCCAGCGCATCAGTTTGGGAATCGGCAGGCCCTTCACCGCCTCCTGTACCACATGCGCGAGCACGTCATCGAGGATCGCGCCCGGCTCCTGGCGAGTGTAGAAGAGCGCTTCCGCCTTCCCTTCCATGCGCCGCTCGAAGCCAGCCACGGCATCAATGGGAATGTCGCGTGCCTGCAGCTTCTTGACGAGGGCCGGCGTCGGCCGCCCATCCGCATCGAGCGCAACCTGCACGGGCATGAGCTTTTCGCTGACCTGCCGGGACGGGGCCTGCGCGCGCACCCCTGCAACGCTGACTGCAAGCCGTCGCGGTGCCGCAAAGCTGCGGAAATCCGCTGCGCCTTCGATCAGGCTGCGGCTTTCGAGGCCTTCCATGATCTTCCCCGCGAACGCCTCGCCCAGATGAGGCAACGCCTTGGGCGGCAACTCCTCGGTGAGCAACTCGACGAGCAATGTGGCCACTGACATCACGCACCCTCCGCGATCGAGGATTCGACATGCCGGGCGAGGAGCGGAAACCCCATCGCTTCGCGCGATTGGTAGTAGGCCTGCGCGACGGCCCGCGAGAGATTGCGGATGCGCCCGATGTAGGCCGCGCGTTCAGTCACCGAAATCGCGCCACGTGCATCGAGCAGATTGAACGTGTGACCTGCCTTGAGCACCATCTCGTAGGCCGGCAATGGCACCCCCGCTTCGGTCAGGCGTCGCGCCTCGGACTCGTAGTTGCCGAACAGCGAAAACAGGAAATCGACGTTCGCCAGTTCGAAATTGTATTTCGATTGCTCGATTTCGTTCTGGTGATAGACGTCGCCGTATGTCACACGCGTACCGTCCGGATAGACGGTCCACAGCAGGTCGAAGACGTTCTCCACGCCCTGCAGATACATCGCGAGGCGTTCGATCCCGTAAGTGATCTCGCCCAGGACCGGCCTGCAATCCAGCCCCCCAACCTGCTGGAAGTACGTGAACTGGGTGACCTCCATGCCATCGAGCCAAACTTCCCAGCCCAGACCCCAAGCACCCAGCGTCGGATTCTCCCAATCGTCCTCGACGAAGCGGATGTCGTGCTCGAGCGGATCGATGCCGAGGGCGCGCAGCGAATCCAGGTAGAGATCCTGGATGTTAAGCGGCGAGGGCTTGAGTGCGACCTGATATTGGTAGTAATGCTGCAGGCGGTTGGGGTTCTCGCCGTAGCGGCCATCCTTCGGACGGCGCGAAGGCTGGACGTAGGCGGCGTTCCACGGCTCGGGGCCGATTGCACGCAGGCAGGTGGCGACATGCGACGTCCCGGCGCCGACTTCGAGATCTATGGGCTGGAGCAGGACACAGCCGTGATCGCCCCAGAATTTCTGGAGCGTCTGGATGATCTGCTGGAAAGTCGGTTTGGTTTTCGACATGGTCATGGTTACGACGGAATGTCCTGCTCGGGCAAAGATCTGGATTTTACTGGCTTTCAGCGCCACGGTCGAAGATTACGCAGGCGGTGGACGATCGCCCGAAGCCGCAGCGCCAGGATCGTGCTTGCGCCACGCTCCGACTACGAGCGCGAGCAGCGCAAGCACCAGGGCCGTGCCATCGCCCCAACGCGCATACGGCGTCAGCCCTTGATGGCCCATGACCTCCATCTCCAGCGCGCCGCGTTCGAACTGGGGCATCACCCCGGCGACGCTGCCATCCGGATTGACGGCCGCCGTCATCCCCGTATTGGTCGAGCGCAGCATCGTTCGACCAGCCTCGATCGCGCGCACGCGCGCGATCTGCAGATGTTGCGGCTGGGCCAGGGAGCGCCCGTACCAGGCGAGGTTGGAGATATTCAGAAGTATGGTCGCTTCAGGCAGACCTCGTCGGATGACGCGACCGAAGAGATCTTCATAACAGATATTGATCGCAATGCGTTGTTCCCCCAAACGCATCGGACGCTGATCGCGTGACCCCGGAGTCTGATCCGACATCGGAATCTCGGCGAGCGCGTAGAACCAGCCGAACAGCGGCGGTGAATACTCCCCGAAAGGGACGAGATGCTGCTTTGCATAGATCTGGTGTGGCGCAGTACCGAGACTGATCGCCGCATTGAAGATCTGTCCCCGGGCATCACGATCGAACACCCCGACGATCAGGTCACCGTCCCGTGCGCGCACACCCCCCGCGAGATCCTCGAGGTAGCCCTGCGGAAGCTGTTCGACAAGCAACGGGAGCGTGGTCTCCGGCAACACCACCAGATCGGCGTCTGATTGACCGGCGAGATGCGCATTGACCTCCAACCACTGCGCGAGCATGGCCGGCTCCCACTTCAGGCCCTGTTCGATATTGGTCTGGACCAGAGCCACACGCAACGGCTCGCCTGACGGCGTCGTCCAGGCGATACGGCCCAAGGCAAATCCCAGCAACAGGATCAACACCATCGGGGCAAGGATGCGACCCGACTGGGCAAACGCGCGCATTGGAACCAGGGCCAGCAGTACGGAGGCGAAGGCGACCAATCCCCCGACGCCATAGACCCCGATCACCGGGAGGTAGCCGGCCAGAGGGGAAGGCGGTGTTTGCGAGTAGCCTATGGCAAGCCACGGGAAACCTGTGAACACCCAGCCCCGGAGCCACTCGGCTACGACCCACAAGCCTGCGAAGAGTGCGGCATGGGCAAATGGCCCGCCGCGGCGCAGTCGCACGTAGAGCGCCGCCACGAGCGCGGGATACAAGGCGAGATAGGCGCAGAAAAGCAAGATCGCCAATGCCGCAACGGGTACCGGCACACCGCCATAGCGGTTCAATGCAATGTACAGCCAGGACACGCCGAATACGAATGCACCAAGGCCCCAGGCGAAACCGACCAGAAATCCGCCGCGGGGGCGCGGCTCCCGCTCGAGCACCCAGACCAGCACCGCCAGCGAAACGAAGGCCAGCGGAAACGCGCCGAACGGGGCGAATGCCAGCACCGAAACACCGCCGGCCAGCATCGCAATCGCGGCACGCGGCAACATCAGCACGCTACGCGTGGATCCACCGCGCGGCACCAGACTCTGGGAGTCATCCGCCCGAGGGCTCCGGCACGACGTTTGCACGCTCCACGAGCAGCGTGTGGACCCGTCGGCTGTCGGCCCGCATCACCTGGATCTTCAGCCCGTCGAGCGTGATCACCTCGCCACGCTTGGGCAGACGGCCAAGGTGGCGGATCACCAACCCGCCGACAGTATCGATGTCCTCGTCGCTGAAATCGGTCGCGAAAGCATGATTGAAATCCTCGATCTCGGTGGTCGCCTTGACCCGATAGCGACCATTCTGATCGAGACGGATGCTGTCGCCCGCCTCGTCGAAATCGAACTCGTCCTCGATGTCACCCACGATCTGCTCGAGCACGTCCTCGATCGTCACCAGCCCCGCCACTCCGCCGTACTCGTCGACCACGATCGCCATATGATTGCGGCTCACCCGGAACTCCCGCAGAAGCACGTTCAGGCGTTTGGACTCGGGCACGAATATGGCCGGACGCAGCATGTCGCGCAGGTCGAACTCGCGTCCCGCGTAGTAGCGAAGCAGGTCCTTGGCGAGAAAGATGCCGACCACGTCGTCCTTGTTCTCGCCCACCGCAGGAAATCGCGAGTGAGCCGTGTCGACGACGAAGGAGACGACATCTTCGATCGGGTCATCCAGATGAATCACGTCCATCTGCGCCCGTGGAATCATGACTTCGCTCACCTGCATGTCCGACATCTGCAGGGCGCCCTCCATGATCGAAAGGGCGTCCGCGTTGATCAGATTGCGGTCGCAGGCGGAACGAAGGCGCGCGAGCAGGTCATCGCGATCTTCCGGCTCGCGCGAGAGAATGGCCGAAAGTCGCTCCAGTAATGAAGGTTTGCCCGAGGAGCTGTCCATTTGACGAGTGTGCATGAAGAACCAGGATTTGGGATCAGGACCGATCCCAAATCCTCGGTCTTCGTGCGCTGCATTCAGGCATACGGATTGGCGTAACCCAGATTGGCAAGAATGTCCGTTTCCAGAGTCTCCATGACGTGCGCCTGCTCCGGGGATTCATGTTCGAAACCCTGCAAATGCAGGATACCATGCACCACAAGGTGCGCGAAATGCGCCTCGACCCGCTTGCCCTGCTCCGCCGCTTCACGCCCGACCACTGCAACGCAGATGACAAGATCACCCCACACGCCGGGATGTGCCCCATCTGCCGGCGACCCCGCATCGACTGCGTAATCAAAACTCAGCACGTTGGTCGCATAGTCCTTTGCGCGATAGTCCAGATTCAACGCCCGCCCCTCGGCTTCATTCACGAAGCGCAAGGTGATGTCGGCTGGCATCCCACGCAATGCACACCGTACCCAGCGGCGCAATCGGTGGCGCGTCGGCACGAGCGAGCGTTCGGCCCCATCGAGCGCCGTTTGCACCGACAGCCTGAGTGGCGGCTCGGTCGCTGCTGCGGCGCACTCTGTCCGTGCCACGCGGTCAGGCCTTGGGGAGCCCGTCGCCCGCACTGGCCACGCGCGCCGACTCCCGGTCGTAGGCTTCCACGATACGCGCCACCAGCGGATGGCGCACCACGTCCTCGCGCCCGAACTCGGTGAACGCGATGCCTCTGACCGCAGACAGGATTTCGCGCGCCTCGGTCAGGCCGCTGCGGTTGCCGCGCGGCAGGTCGATCTGGGTCAGGTCGCCGGTGACTACCGCCTTGGCGCCGATGCCGATGCGCGTCAGGAACATTTTCATCTGCTCGGGCGTGGTGTTCTGCGCCTCGTCGAGGATGATGAAGGCATGATTCAGCGTGCGCCCCCGCATGAATGCGAGAGGCGCGATCTCTATGCTCGCCCGTTCGAACAGCTTGGCAACGCGCTCGAAGCCCATCAGATCGTAAAGGGCGTCATAGAGCGGGCGTAGATAGGGGTCGACCTTCTGCGCCAGATCACCGGGAAGAAAGCCGAGACGCTCGCCCGCCTCGACCGCCGGGCGCGTCAGGATGATGCGATCGACCAGCTCGCGCTCGAACGCATCGACCGCACTGGCGACGGCGAGATAGGTCTTGCCGGTCCCGGCCGGGCCGATCCCGAATGTGATGTCGTGCGACTGGATGTTCGTCAGATACTCGACCTGGCGCGGCGTTCGTCCATGCAGTTCGGTCTTGCGTGTCAGCAGTGCCGGAGCGGCCTGGGGCGTCTTGCCGCGGTTGGCGATTTCGACCAGGCCCAGTTGGATATCGTCGACGCTCAGATGACTTTCGGCACGCTCGTAGAAACCGGTGAGCGCTTCGGCGGCAAACCGCGCTCCGGACGGGTTCCCGGTGAGCTTGAAGCGCTCGCCCCTGCGCACGATGCTGATATCGAAGGCGGATTCGATCTGACGCAGGTTCTCGTCCAGCGCCCCGCACAGATTGGCCAGCCGCTCGTTGTCGACCGGTTCGAACACCACTTCGGTGGTACGTGCCATTCAGGACTCCCGCACGAGAATCTCGCCGCGCAGGCTGTGCGGCAAGGCGGCCGTGATCATTACGTCGGCGAACTGGCCGATCAGCCGCTGGTCGCCCGCGAAATTCACCACCCGATTGTTCTCCGTGCGACCCGCGAGCTCACCCGGATCCTTGCGTGAGGTCCCCTCGACGAGCACGCGCTCGATGCCCCCGACCATCCGCTGGCTGATCTCCATCGCCTGTTCCTCGATGCGCTTTTGCAGGCGCGTGAGCCAGCGCAGCTTGGTTTCGTGCGGCACGGGATCTTCCATGTCCGCCGCGGGCGTGCCCGGTCTGGGGCTATAGATGAAGCTGAACGAGAAGTCGAAGCCAAGTTCGTCGATGAGTTTCATCGTCTTGTCGAAATCCTCTTCCGTCTCGCCGGGAAATCCGACGATGAAGTCCGACGAGAGGGAAATGTCGGGCCGCACCGCGCGAAGCTTCCTGACCACGGCCTTGTATTCCAGCGCCGAGTAGCCGCGCTTCATCGCAGCGAGGACCCGGTCCGATCCGGACTGCACCGGCAGATGCAGATGACCGACCAGCTTGGGGATCTTCGCGTACGCATCGAACACCCGCTGCGACATCTCGCGCGGATGCGACGTCGTATAGCGCAGTCGCTCGATGCCCGGAATCTCGGCAACACACTCGAGAAGGAACGCGAAATCGCCCTGCTCCCCACCTTCGCGCGTGATCGCACCGCGCCATGCATTGACGTTCTGTCCGAGCAGGGTGATTTCCCGCACACCCTGTTCCGCAAGCCCCGCGACCTCGGCGAGAATGTCGTCCAGGGGGCGCGACACCTCCTCGCCCCGCGTGTACGGCACCACGCAGAACGTACAGTACTTGGAACAACCCTCCATGATCGATACGAACGCGCTCGCTCCTTCGACACGCGCCGGCGGCATGTTGTCGAACTTCTCGATCTCCGGGAAGGAAATGTCGACCTGCGAGCGGCCGCTGCTGCGCCGCGCCTCAATCAGTTGCGGCAGGCGATGCAGGGTCTGCGGCCCGAACACGAGGTCAACATAGGGCGCCCGAGCAACGATCGCATCGCCCTCCTGACTGGCCACACAACCGCCGACACCGATGATCAGGTTCGGGTTGGCCTGCTTGAGGTGCTTCACCCGACCCAGATCGTGGAACACCTTCTCCTGCGCCTTCTCACGCACCGAGCAGGTGTTGAAGAGAATGACGTCGGCCTCATCCGGATTGTCCGTCCTGACCACCGTCTCGCAGGCGCCAAGCACGTCCGCCATCTTGTCGGAATCGTACTCGTTCATCTGGCATCCGAACGTGCGGATGTAGAGTTTCTTCATCAGCTACAGCTCTCTTGTTGACGCTATCTTTCCCAAGCCGTTATATTAGCAGGCTTGTTGGTGATGTAGCTCAGACGGTTAGAGCGATGGATTCATAACCCATAGGTCGGCGGTTCGATTCCGCCCATCACCACCAA
>DAOMNN010000011.1:0-62759 GCA_035443825.1 Rhodocyclaceae bacterium
ATGCGAACCTGCGGGTGTGGGTCGAGGGCATGAGCCTCGAAGGGCGCGACATCGAGAAGGGTGTCCTCCTCCCGCTCGGCCAGCCGGCACCGACTGCCCGCGAGCGGCTAGGTGCGATCGGTCTGACGCTGATGACGCTCGGTGACGACGTCCAGGTCGCCGCGGTGCGCTTCGGCAGTCGTGCCGAACGCCTCGGGCTGGAGCAGGGCTTCAGGATCGCCACGATCGAACTGCCCGCAGTCGACCGCCCTGCCAAGGAATGGATCTACATTCCGGCGCTCGCCCTGCTCGCCCTGGTGTGGTTCATGCAGCGGATGCGGATCAGGAAAGAAGGCGTTCGACCGATTTCCGCCAAGGCATAGGGCTGCCCCCCGGGGCGGTCGTTCGGGCTACGGCCAGGGAGATCTCACCCCCGCTCCGCCGGGCAGCCCATCCGTATCACGGCATCAGAGGCCGCGAAAAATTCCGTACCGCAGCGAGAATGCGCCCGGGCGTTCCCGGCAAGGCGCAGGGGCGCTCGCAGTAGGTGCGGAATCTTATTGCAGCCTCTCAGCTTGACGATACGCCCGTCAATGCCTCTACCGTCACCTCGTAGCCGGCCTGGCGCAATCCGGCAATCACGGCATCCCGGTCAGATGCCTCGAAGCGGATCATTGCGGTGCGCCCCCCGGCTCCATCGGGCGTGCGCGGAGACACTACCGAAACGATGTAGCCTCCGTGACTGTTCACGGCCGCCAGCAGCGCCGCCAGCTGACCGGCCTGATCCTGAAGGTGCACCGTGATGCGCGTGGCCCCCTCGATCCAGCACCCTGTGATGTCCAGGAAGAAATCGAGCAGATCGACGCTGGTCACGATTCCAACGACCTTGCCGCCGTCGACCACCGGAAGGCAGCCGATCTTGCTCGGGCGCATCAGTCGGCCCGCCTCCTCGACGAGGGTCCGGGGTGAGCAGGTGACGACCTTCTTGTGCATGATGTCACCGGCGCTGACCTTGTCCAGCAGATAGTTCACCTCGCCCCGGTCGAGCGTGGTGATCAGCGAGGGTTGCGCCCGCTGCACGTCACGGTTCGAGACGATGCCCACCAGCGCGCCACCGTCGTCCACGACGGGAAGATGGCGTACCTTCTTGTCCCGCATGAGCTGGGCAATCTGAGCCAGGCGGGCGTCCTGGGTCACCGTCAGCACTTCCTTGGACATAATCTGTTCAACGTACATTGCGTGTCACCCCCATTTCCATTCCCATTCGAGTCGTTGCATCGGGGACGAATCCCTCGCGCGTGCGCCAACACGCTGCGCCCATGATGACGGGTCCACAGGCGATACATGTCGCCAGATACGTGAAGCCACCCCTGTATCAGTATCAAAGAATAGATGGCGCCGATCAAGCTCTAGTCACAACAAGTCGACGCATGCGGCGTGTCAGGCGGTTTCGCTAGTGTAATGGTGCGTTCTTGATGAGACATAAGCAATGCCCGGCGCAACAGCCTTGTGGTGGTTGGGGTTTCGAGGCGTGACTAGCAGGTTCCTTCCCCTTCAACGGGGCGTAGGCGGGGTTTCGCGAAGCGCTGCTTCGCGCCGCCGAAGCGGGCAGGCTGTGCAAAGCCTGCCCTCCAGGGCAGGATGGGGATGGGTTTTTTGCAGACGCTACGGAGTCCACCCATCCCCACCCCAACCCTCCCCTTGAAGGGGAGGGAGCTTCGTTGTGCCAACTCAAGTACCACACAGCGTGCAACACTGCACTAGCTAGTTGGACCGTCGAAATGCCCCGTTGTGCGCCACATCATACCGCCGTGACGATGACGCGCTGCCGTTCCGCATCGGCATAGAGGACAACCGCTCCCGGATCGACGTCGGCGACGTGCACGACATCCGCCCACCGTTCGGCATCCTGCACAAGTTCCTTCAGGCGATTGGGCAGGCGGTGAATAGCAACCTCGTCGATCGCGTTGCCAGCCTTGTTCGGGAACAGCGCGAAGTAAAGCATGTCCGCTTCGATCAACTCGTTGATGAAATGCGTGCCGAGCGAGACGTCGGGAATCAGATTCTCGTGCATCGCGACGATCTCGCACAATGCTGCAACGTGGTTGATCTCGGCAAACGCGACAGGAATGCCGAGCCACGGGTCACGTGAGCCCCAGCGGCCGGGGCCGAGCACCAGCAACGTCCGATTGTCGCTGACGCGGTTGATCCTGCCGATGAGCCGCGTGACGGCAAGTCGATCGGCCTGGTTCAGGTGCCCGTATGCGGCAGGTGTGACATATACGATGCGATCGGGCCGGATCACCCGGCTCGGACCGATCACCGCACCCTGAGATGCAACCAGGCGCGGGACATCTTCGGGCGGATCCACGGTCGCGCCGCCCTCCACATCGCGAACCTGCATGGGCCGGCACTGGAGTACGTTGATGCGATAGGCACCATCGGCAAGCACGTTGAGCGCGAACTCGATCTCGACGGGGTGCCGGTAGGCGGCGTGAAGCCTCGCCAGTATGAGGCGCAGGTCGGTCACGAAAGGCGTCCGCTCGATCAGCCCGTCGAAGGTCAGGAACGGCGGCGCCCCGGGCTTTTTCGTCGACGTGAACAACTCAAGCGGAAAGTCCGGCTGCCCCGCCACGAACTCCGCGAAAGCACCCGAAACGAGCCGATTCTCCCGCAGGTCGAGTGCATCCATGCGGCGCTGGGCGTAGCGTGCGATTGATCCAAAGCTGGTTTCCGGACGCAGATCAGGAGCATTGAGTGCGATCAATCGCGTGTAGTCGTCGTCGGCACGGTCTACTGCGCGAGTGCCCAGACCGGCCACGAGACGCACCACTCCCGCGCGCATGTCGATTTTCGGATTCCATGGATACGGATTGAACGAAAGGCCCACGCCCGCGGCATGCGGGTGAAAGTAGCGCGCGCCGGCAGTGCCCGACACCCGCATGATCAGAAGGGCCATCTGCTCATGCTCGGCCAGCAGCCCACGGCGTTCACGGTAGCGCAGCGCCTGCTCGCTGAGCGTGCTCGCATAGACCTGACGCACCGCATCGAGCAGATCGGCAAGCCGCTTCTCGCGGGGACCCTGGTTCACACAGAAGACGCTGTCGTACTGCCCGGCGAAGGCGTTGCCATAGCGGTCCTCGAGTCGCGAGCTGGAACGCACGATGAACGGCCACTCGCCGAAGTAATCCAGCATGCCCTCGAACTGCTTGATCGTCGCGGACGGGAAACTCCCGCCCATGATGCGCTCGTGCGCCTCGTCGAGTTCCTTCAGAAAGGTCGCCGGGTCCCGTTGCCGGCGGCGGATCCACCAAACGCCGTTGTGCACCAGGAAGGTGTCGAACACGACCGTACCGACGTAGAACGAGTCATGCGCCTCCAGCCTCGCGTGCAGTTCCGGTGCGTCGCTGCGCAGAATGGCCCGTGCCATCAACATGCCCAGGGCCTTGCCACCGATCGAGCCGATCCCGATCATGCGGTCGCGAACCGCGAGGAGATCGTCGAGGTTCAGATACTGGTCGATCAGTCTTGCCATCTCCGGGTCGTCGGGGAAGACCAGCTGCGCCAGGCGCCCGAACCAGTCCGCTTCCGCGGCAGGATCCGGGCGCCCCGCACGGCGCAGCGCGACGACCCGGCGTGCCCTGGCGAAATGTCGCTGCCAGTGCCCTGTGAAGACGTTGCTCTCCAGTCCTGGCCATTCCGAGCCGGCAAGAATCTCGGAAACCGTCCCGCTGTCGACGACCGGGCGAAAGGCGTCTCCCTCCCACGCGTGGATCAGATTCATCGCCGCAGCCGAGCGGTGCTGCACCTTGATCGGCCTGATGTACATGCGTCCGCGACAGTGGAACACATCGAGCAGAAACTGCGTGGTATCGGTGATCATCTCCATCGCGGCGCGCGCGTGCGTATTGCGGTACACGCCGAAGTAGGTGACGGTGTCGAGATCGAACAGGCGGGGACAGGTCAGCCGGAAGAAGTTGCCCATCATCCGGTCCGACTGCCAGGCGTCTGCAAGCGAGGACAGGCAGTCGAACACGTACATGGTCTCGGGGCCCGCCGCCTCGATGACGGTGTGCACCTGGTCAACGAAGGCGTCGAAGCCGTCACCCGGCTGGGGATGGTGGATCTCGGCGCCGCTATCGTCGGAGAGCAGCGGCAGATGCGAGGCAAAGCGGAAGTAGATCAGCCTGCGTTGTTGTCGGCGCGCCGCCTCCGCGTAGGGCGTGACGAGGGCCAGATACTCGTCCAGGGTCTGTATCTGCCAGACGATATTGTCCCCGCGTTCCACCCCGCAAAGAACCGCATCGAGTCCGGGCAGACCGGTGGTAGGGGCGAAGGACAATGCACCAGCGGGTTCCATCTCGATACCCTATCGCGCGATGCGTGCCATGTACACATTACACGCGCAGCAGTGCCACCTTCAGCGGCGCCTTGCCGTCCGGACTCGGAAAGTCTGCCTCCGGCTCGATCCACTCGATCGCGTGCAGCGACCGGCCAGCCTTCCTCGCGCTGCGCTCGAGCTGGTCGATCCATGTCTCACGCGCCACCTGTGCAACGTTGTTGGTGCAGATCAGCGTCCCCCCTTCGGCGGTGCAAAGCAGCGCAGGCTTGAACAATGCCGGGTAGTCGTTGACGAGATCAACGACACCGAACGGACTCCTGGCATAGCGCGGCGGATCGACGCAGACCAGGTCGAACTGTCTCGCTGCGAGCATGGGGAAAGGCGGCAGGCGCTTGCCGCGCACCACCTGCGGCTGGCCGATGCCGGACAGCTGGCGCAGGGCGGCGAATGCATCGCTCTTGACGAAGCGCACCCGAATCGGCAGCGCGTTCAGTCGTGCGTTCTCCTTGCCCACCGCAAGACCGGACTCGGAGAAATCCACATTCACCACATGCCGTGCGCCCGCCCGGGCGGCAACGATGCCGACGCCACACGTGTAGGCGAACACATTCAGCAGCGCCTTGCCAGACGCCTCCCGCATCACCCGGCGGCGGGTCGCGCGCAGGTCGAGGAAGAGCCATGGATCCTGACCGGCATGACGCGCCTGGAATCGGTAACGAACCCCCATCTCGCGAAACTCGCGTGCTTCGTGCGCAATCACGCTGTGCTCGGGCGTGAGCTGATTGGAAACGCGGGAGTTCGACTGACTGCGATCGTTCCAGATCACCGGGAAACCGGGATGAACGGTGGCGTAGAACGCTTCGAGATCGGACAATTCGCCGCTCGTCAGGGGGCGATGAAATGTCTGTACCAGTACGAGACCGCCATACCGGTCGATCGTCAGCCCGGGGAATCCCTCGACACTGCCGTGAAAGAGCCGGTAGGCATCGGTGCCCTCCGCTTCGAGCCCCTCGATCAGGGCGGCACGGGCACCGAGGGCGGCAGCAAGGAGGTCGACGAGGGAAGATGCCATGAATCGGGCCTTGGGGTGAGATCTTGGGTGCCGCCCATGATAGACGCCTGCAGCGGGATTTGTTACCGCCGGTCGGCGGTCGAGCCTGTCCGCGAGGCGGGTGCATTCCCGCGAGCGAGCGCACCTCTGCGACTCGACTATGCTGAGAGGGGGAGGGATAGCAACCGGAACTCAACCAACAGGAGGACAACAGCGCATGAACACGACAGTATGCCGACAATGCAGTGCAGACACCTCGCTGACACACTTCGACCGCCTTGACGGCGAAGATGGTGATGTGCACGTGTCGATCCAGGGCCTGACCGCGCTCGATTGTGCCAACGGGCACAAGCGATTCCTGACCCCTGACTTTCCGCTGAAGTTCGTCGAAACCCTGCTCAAATCCGATGATCTCGTGTCCGCTCCGCCCGCAGTCGAGAAGGGCTTCTTCCGCAAGCGCCCGCACTGCCCGGACTGCGGGAAGGAACTCCCGGACGCGCCGAGTTCGACCGCCAGTGCGCGCACCGATCTCGAACTGGCCGAAGCGGAGCCGATCGCGGTCGAGGTGGCATTGCCGCTCTACCGTTGTCCCGGGTGCAATCAGGAAACGACGCTCCCCAGGCGGGGCATCGAACACGGGGTCATGCAGGCCGTGGCGAATGCCTTCCGCAGCGCGGATATTCCGCCGGGCTGACTGACCCGACGGTGAGAATATAATCGACCTCACCCAACACGACCGGAGTTCGACCATGCCCGCACGGCTCATGCGACTGCTTGCCGCTACCCTGGCATTTTGCTTCATCAATGCCTCGGCCCAGGACTTCGGCTACCGGGACGACGCGCACGACTGGCACGACGACGCCTGGTGGAAGCAGGGCACCCTGGACGAACCGGCCAATCATCCCGTCGAAGTGAGCTGGAGCGAGTATGAGCGCGACGGTTACTCCTTCCCGGTCATGGTTGCCCGTCCCGCCGACGGAGAACGGCACCCGGCCGTGCTGTTCGGGCACGGCCGGCGTGGCCTGGACGACCTGATCCAGTTGCATGTCAAACGCCTCGCCGCTCGCGGATTCGTCGTGGTGGCGCCGGACCTGTATATCGGGCGATTCATCACCACGCATCCGATCCAGCACGATTACGAGACGGAGGGCGACTTCAACGCCGCGCTGGACGTCCTCCTTGCGCGAGACGATATCCGCGGGCGCAAGGCGTGCGTGTACTCGCATACCCGCGGCGGATACTACGCCCTGAAGATGGCAGTCAGTCTCGCCCGTCAGGAGGCGGAGCTGGCGTGCTACGTTTCGTATTATCCGCACCTGCAGGATCCCAATGCCCCCGAAGCAATGCAGGTTTACCAATACGCCCAGGAGGTCGAGCAACTGGCGATTCCCACGCTGATCTTCGTTGGCGAGAACGAGCAATACCAGCGCGCACGGGGCATCCACATGGCGGTCGACGCCCTACGCAAACTCGAGCGCCCCGCGCAACTGGTGGTCTACCCCGGCGTGGGCCGCGGCTTCGATTTCCGCCCCCCCGCGGTCCGGACCTTCGCCGACGACCTGGCGGCCCGCGACGCCATCCAGCGCGCTGCCCGGTTCATGCACGAGCACCTGAAATAGGTCGCACACCCGCACCCTCGGGCGCAAGCCAACGAACCGGCGCGGCGCACCGCCCTGCCGCGACGCGGCAGCGGCATGCGCCACCGCCTTTTTTTTCCGCTCCGATGTCGATCCCTCCAGCGCCGACCCGTCGTACTTTCAGTGGCGTGGAGGATTCCGCGACCATTGACTACACTCATCGGAGGACACCATGAGATTCCTGATCATCGTGAAGGCCACGGCCGAATCGGAAGCAGGTGCGCTGCCCGACGAGGGTCTCATCGCAAGCATGGCGGCGTAT
The DNA here is from genome assembly GCA_035443825.1 of Rhodocyclaceae bacterium. Lineage (GTDB taxonomy): Bacteria > Pseudomonadota > Gammaproteobacteria > Burkholderiales > Rhodocyclaceae > DAOMNN01. Next base: position 7,272 of record DAOMNN010000011.1, read on the forward strand.
CACGAGGAACTGGCCTGCGCCGGCGCACTGCTCGACGCCGCGGGCTTGCGCCCGAGTGCGGCCGGATGGCGAGTACGCCATGACGGGAACCGTCGAACGGTGATCCAGGGTCCGTTCGACGGGCATGAGGACCTGATCGCGGGATACACGCTGATCCAGGCCAGGTCGCGCGAGGAAGCGCTCGAATGGGCACGCCGCTTCCCGAACCCTCGGGGCGAAGGCCTGAGCGCGGAGATCGAGGTGCGGCAGTTGCACGAACCCGACGAGATTCCGCCATGACATGGCTTGAAGCGCTCCCGGAAGCGGGGCCGCGCGCCCTGAACGGCGAGGCTTCGTTCCAGAATGTCGATTTCGGCACAGCCCGTGCGTCGTACTTGGTGCGATGCCCTCCAGGTGCGCATCGCCAACATGCGAAGGAGACCACCATGACTTCTGTTTCACCCATTCCCGCCGACATGCGGTCGATAACGCCGCACCTCGTCTGTGCCGGAGCCGCGGATGCGATCGATTTCTACGCCCGGGCATTCGGCGCCGTCGAACTGTTTCGCATGCCAGGTCCCGACGGCCGGCTGTATCACGCCCAGATCAGGATTGGTGATTCGACACTGATGATCGCGGACGAAATGTCCGAATGCGGATCGGTCGGCCCGCTTTCGTTGAAGGGCTCGCCGGTGACGATCCATCTGTACGTCGCGGACGTGGATGCGACCGTCGCACGGGCTGTTGCTGCCGGCGCCCGCGTCACCATGCCGGTCGCCGACATGTTCTGGGGCGACCGCTACGCCCGCCTCGAAGATCCCTTCGGCCACCAGTGGTCGGTCGCGACCCACATCCGCGACGTGAGCCCGGACGAGATGGCTGCCGCGTTCGCACGCGAGTTCGCCTGAAGCCCCGCCGCGCGAGGCAGGAGAAAGTCTTATGAAATATCTGTTGTTGATCGCCGAGCCGCGCGGCCAGAGGACGACGCGCACCGAGGACGAGGGGCGCGAGCTGTACCGGCAGATGCTCGACTTCGGCCAGGAACTCCAGAACAGCGGTCAGTTGGTGGCCAGCGAATCGCTGCGCCCCGACGAGCATGCGGTGCGCATCAGTGCGCCCGAAGGCACACCCCGGCTGCTCGATGGACCGTTTGCCGAAGCCAGGGAGATGATCGGCGGCTTCTTCCTCATCGACGTCGCGACCCGCGACGAAGCGATCGCGATCGCCGGCCGCTGCCCGGCAGCCGGCTGGGCGACCGTGGAAGTGCGCGAATGCGCGCCCTGCTACGTTCAATGAACGACCCGGACCACGCGTCGGCACAGCGCGCAATCGAGGCAATCTGGCGAATCGAGGGCGCCCGCGTGATCGGCCGGGTCGCGCACATGGTGCGCGACGTCGGTCTGGCCGAGGAGTCCGCCCAGGACGCGCTGGTCGCGGCACTGGAGCACTGGCCGCGCTCCGGCGTGCCGGACAGCCCCGCCGCGTGGCTGACGACGGCCGCCAAGCGCCGCGCACTGGATTACTTGCGCCATGAGCAGGTGATCGCCGACAAGACCGGCGCGCTTGCCTTCGAGTCCGACTTCCGCCACGAATCGGCCGGCGATGAACTGAGCGCACGGGTCGATGCCGCACTCGACGACACGATTGGCGACGACCTGTTGCGCCTCATGTTCACCGCATGCCACCCGGTGCTGTCGTCGCAGGCCCGCTGCGCACTGACCCTACGGCTCATGGGCGGACTCACCACCGAGGAGATCGCACGCGCCTACCTCAAGCCCGAGCCGACCATCGCACAGCGCATCGTCCGCGCCAAGCGCACCCTGGCCGCGGCACGGGTGCCCTTCGAGGTGCCGATCGGCCCCGACCTGCTCGCACGTCTGCCCCCAGTGCTCGAAGTCCTCTACCTGATCTTCAACGAGGGCTATGCGGCCACTTCGGGCGAGGACTGGATGCGCCCGGCGCTGTGCGACGAAGCAGTGCGACTGGGGCGGATCCTGGCCGGACTGATGCCAGAGGAAAGCGAGGTGCACGGCCTCGTCGCGCTGATGGAAATCCAGGCATCGCGCTTCGCCGCACGCATCTCGTCCGATGGCGAACCCGTCCTGCTGCTCGACCAGGACCGCAGTCGCTGGGATCACCTGCTGATTCGCCGTGGCCTCGATGCACTGGCGCGCGCCGAGGCCCTGCCGGGCCCGCCCGGCCCGTACGCCATCCAGGCCGCCATCGCAGCCTGTCATGCTCGTGCGACGCGCGCGGACCAGACCGACTGGGTGCACATCGCCGCACTCTACGACGCCCTGGCCCGGATCACACCCTCGCCAGTGGTGACGCTGAACCGCGCCGTCGCTGTCTCGATGGCCTTCGGCCCCGCCGCCGCCCTCGAGATCGTAGACACCCTGCTCGACGAGTCCGACTTGCAGAACTACCACCTGCTGCCCAGCGTACGCGGCGATCTCCTGGCCCGCCTCGAACGCTTCGGCGAAGCACGTGTCGAATTCGAACGCGCATCCCGGATGGCGCACAATGCGCGCGAACGTGGGCTGCTGATGGCGCGTGCGGCGCGCTGCGGACGATAGCCGCTGAGCCGAATTTGTCGGCATGCGATTGCCGAGCCCCCCATCGGGCCTATACTTCCAGGGCGACGGCAACCGCCGGTACGCACGAGGAGAGGATCATGGGCAAGGCAAGAGAGAGCAGCAAGGAAGCAAAGAAGGCACCGGCCAAGACAGCGAAGGAAAAAAAGGCCGCAAAACAACAGAAGAAGCACGCGTCTGACGTGGTGCCGTTGATCCCGCCGAAGTGATCGGTGGCAGCAGGTTTTTGTATAGCGAACGAGAAGCGAATGAGATTCTTCCAGCAGATCCCCCGCACGACGGCTGAACCTCCCGGGTTGTTGGGCAAGATGGTCGCATTCGTCGTGACCGTCGCCTTGATCATCGTGGCATTGATGTTCTCGGTGCTGCTTGTTGCGCTGATCACAACGGCAGGCGTGGCCGCGTGGGGTTACTTGTGGTGGAAAACACGTGCCCTGCGAAAAGAACTGCGCGAACACCCTCCAGGCGGACTCGTCATCGAGGGCGAGGTGATCCGCGAAGTCCAGACCCGGGATCCGGGCAAACCCTGATCGTGGGCGACGCACGCACGCCGGCAATCCGTCGAAGCCTCGCCTGTGAAGGGACCTGTCCTTCTACCATCGCGAGATCGAACTGACGGAGTTCGAAGCATGAAGAAGATCGACACCGACAAACTCGATCGCATCGTCGCAGATGCGCGCAGTGCGGCCGACAGCCGCAGCCAGGGCTACCGTGAGCGGGCGTTGAAGATCTATCCGTGGATCTGCGGCCGTTGCGCGCGCGAGTTCACCCACAGCAACTTGCGCGAACTCACCGTTCATCACCGCGATCACAATCACGACAACAATCCGCCGGACGGCAGCAACTGGGAGCTGCTGTGCATCTATTGTCATGACAACGAACATCAGCGCCAGCTCGAGGCGCAAAGCGGACTTGCGTCCCGTGGGGGCAGCAGCACCGTGGCAACGCATTCACCGTTTGCGAACCTCAAGGCATTGCTGTCCGACGGCAAGTCGTAATCAGGCGCACCCGGGAGCACCGCCGCCAAAGCATGTCGATTTCCGGCTTCCCCGCTCGTCATGGGAGTAGGACGGTCGCTTCATGACGAAAATCTGGCCCGGAAGGAGGTGTGACCATGGCAAGCACGACAAACAGGCCCGACCCGGCAATGCCGGCAACCGGCGCCCGCAGGGGAGGTGCGTCGGGCCGACATTCGGCACCACGTGTGGTGATTCTCGTCGCTACGCGCAAGGGCGCATGGCTTTACCACGGCGACACGAAACGCAAACAGTGGCGGACCGATGGCCCGCACTTTCTCGGACACATCGTCAGTCATCTCGTACTCGATCCGCGCGACGGCCGGACGCTGCTGGCCGCAGCCAGGACCGGTCACCTCGGGCCGACAATCTTTCGCTCGACCGATCTCGGTCGCAGCTGGAGGGAAGCGTTGCAACCGCCTGCATTCAGGAGCGGGCCGGACGGTGGACGCACCGTCGATCACACCTTCTGGCTGACGCCCTGCCATGCCAACGAACCGGATGCGTGGTATGCGGGAACCTCGCCGCAAGGTCTGTTCCGTTCCGAGGACGGCGGAGCGACGTGGTCGCCGTTCTCCTGCATCAACGACGATCCCCACTACCGCAAATGGATGGGCACCGTTCAGGACGGCACCCCGGACGGGCCGAAACTGCATTCGATCATCGTCGACCCGCGCGATCCCGCACATCTGTACTTCGCCATGTCGGGCGGCGGGGTGCACGAATCGATCGACGGCGGTCGGAGTTTCGCACCGCTATTGAAAGGCCTCGAAGTCGTCGAAGGTTTCGACGTAGCCGATCCGACCTTCCACGATCCGCACTGCGTGCGCCTGTGCCCGGGCAATCCCGACCGCCTTTATCAACAGAACCACTGCGGCATCTATCGCCTCGATCGCCCCGGCGACAGGTGGGAGCGCATCGGCAACAGCATGCCTGCACGGACCGGCGACATCGGATTTCCGATGGTCGTGCACCCGCGCGACGCGGATACCGCGTGGGTATTCCCGATGGACGGACGGGACGTCTGGCCACGCACCAGCCCCGATGGCAGCCCTGCCGTGCATGCGACACGCAACGGCGGCAGGAGCTGGGAGCGGCTCGATGCCGGCCTGCCCGCCACGCAAGCGTGGTGGACCGTCAAACGCCAGGCGATGACCGCGGATACGCTCGAACCGGTCGGCCTGTACTTCGGCACGACGAGCGGCGAACTGTGGATGAGCGGCGACGAGGGAGCGCAGTGGACGTGCATCGCGCGCCATCTTCCCGAAATCTACGCGGTGGAAGCCGCGGTGCTTGCCTAGGGCACTGCCACGATGAAAGTGCTGATCCCGACGTCGCTACGCTCGTACACCGGTGATCGACGCGAGGTGCATGCGAATGGCGCCACCTTGGCCGAGCTTCTCGCAGACCTTGACCGGCAGTTTCCGGGATTTCGCTTCCGCATGGTCGACGAACAGGGCCGAACCCGGCCGCACATGCGCATCTTCGTCAACGGCGCTGCCGTGTACGAGCTTGCACAACCGCTGCACGACACCGATGACGTCGCCATCGTCCAGGCCCTGAGCGGCGGATGACCCCGCAGCGGCCGGCATCGGGAGCATGCCCGGAACCGCACCGATGTCCTGTCCCCGGGGTCACTCCTGGCGGGGTTCCCACCCACGCCGCCACTCGCGAAGCAGGACGATGTGAGGCGCGCGCCCGTTGTCCTCGAACCATGAATCCACTGCATATGCCTCGCCGCCGTCGCGCTCGGCGATCACCGCAGTGGTATGTGGCCAGCCGAACAGGAAGTACCCCCGAGTCGCCGGCTTGCCGACCGTATGGTGGTTCAGCAGCCCTTCCCCGGCAAGCATCCGCAGATAGAGCGTCGTGTTGATCGACTCGTCGATGCAGTCCATCTGTCCCGACTTGCCAAGGCCCGGAAACGTGCCGCCGAGATCGGTCTGCGTGCCGGTTCGCGCCCCGACGATCGTCTCCATTCGTGCAAGATAGTTCCTGAGACGCTCACGCTCATCCTGAGCACTCTCGGGCGGCGGATCGAACAGATCGCGGATGCTGTTCCACTGCGCGCCATCCAGCGACAGAAAATCGAGGTTTACACAGCCATTGCCATGGCAGACGCTGAAGCGCGACGGCACCGGGTCCGTGATGATATCGTCCCGGACGAAGGGTTGGGCGCCGACGCCAGCACCATATGCAAGCAACACCAGTGCAAGCGCGGCCGCACGGGCGGATGCAACAGGACGACCGGCCATCACGATACTCTCCTTCACGATGCGCTGAATTGACCCGTCACGGCGCGGCGCACAGCGACGCGGCAATTTTGAAGCATGATCCCGGTCAACGCCATGAATTGCGGCACCGAGCTCGCAATAGCTGAAGAATCGAAGCATCCAGCGCCCCCGGACCAAGAAGGATCATAGGTCGTCATGAACTATCTTGCGCACGCCTTTCTGGCCGGACCGATCGCCACCGACCGCATCGGCGGAGTCATAGGCGACTTCGTCAAGGGGCCACTGGACCCGCTCCCGGCTGGGCTCGGGCCCGATCTCGCCGCCGGCGTCGCGCTGCACCGGCGTATCGACAGCTATGCCGACTCGCACCCGGCATTCCGCCGCAGTCGCGCCCGGGTCAGCGCGCAGCGGCGACGCGTGAGCGGCATCATGATCGACCTGTTCTACGATCACTTTCTTGCCCTGCACTGGGAACGCGTCAGTGCCTCGCTGCCGGTTGAACGGTCGCTCGTCGCCTTCGCCGCGCACACCTACCGACTGATCGGAGCGCATCCAGACCCGCTGCCGCCCGCTTTCATGCTGGTATTCGAGCGCATGTCGTCGCACGACTGGCTGGCCAGTTACCGCGACGCCGATAACGTCACGCTGGCGCTGGACCGGATGGCCGAATTTCGCCTGCGTCGGCCCAACGCGCTCGCCGGATCGGGACGGGAATTGCTGCACGACTATGCCGGTTTCGAGGCCGACTTCTTCGACTTCCTGCCCGACGCGCTCGCCTTCGCCGAATCGGTCAGACGCTCGCGTGCGGCAATCGGGCCGCGGTCAGACGGTGGTTAGCGCCATCATGGGGCTTGCCGTTCCAGTTCCTTGCGCTGCCTGAGGGACAGCCAGAGCAATGCCAGCCCGGTGAGAGCCACCGGAACAAGGGAGCCGAGATTGAGCAGTGCCCAGCCCTGCGTGGTCACGAGGGCGCCGGATGCAAACGAAGTCAGCGCCATCGTGGCAAACAACGCGAAATTGATCGCCGCCTGTGCCTTGTCCTTCTCCTCGGGCCGATAGGCCTGCATGGCCAGGGTGGTGCTCCCCGTGAAGAGGAAATTCCATCCCACCCCGAGCAGGAACAAGCCCACCAGAAACTGATGCAGATCCTGGCCCGACAGTGCGATCAGAATGCATGCCGCATTGAGCACTACACCGACGCCCATCACGCTCAGGACGCCGAAGCGCTTGATCAGATGCCCGGTGAAGAAACCCGGAGCGAACATGCCGATGACGTGCCACTCGAGCACCAACGCCGCATCGGAAAACGGCATCCCGCAGATGTCCATCGCCAGCGGCGTGGCCGCCATCAACAGGTTCATCACGCCGTAGCCGAGGGCGGCGCCGATCGTGGCGACGATGAATACGGGCTGCCGTACGATCTCCGCGAGCGGCCGACCGCGGCTGCCGCCGCCGCTTTCCCTGGCCGGTTCAACCGGAAAGCGAACTCCGGCCATGACCGCCATCGAGATCAGCGCGACCACGGCGAGGGCGAGATAGGATGCGAGGAAGGGCGTTCCCAGCGTATCGCGGGTGTAGTTGGCCAGGTTGGGACCGATGACCGCGCCGATCAGCCCGCCTGCCAGCACCAGGGATACCGCCTTTTCGCGAAACGATGGCGGTGCAAGTTCGCCTGCGGCGAAGCGGTAGAGTTGGCCATTCGCACTGTAGTAGCCCGCCACGACCGTCCCGGCCACGAGCAACCAGAAACTCTGGATGACGAGGGCGAACGCGCATACCAGCACGCTCAGGAAGGCCACCAGCAGACCCAGTTGGAACGACACCTTGCGGCCCCAGCGCTGCTGGCTGCGGGCGACGAGTCCCGTCGACATCGCGCCGCCGACGACGTAACCCATCACCGGCAGCGTCGCCATCCACGTCAACGGCGCAAGGCTCAGGCCTACCAGGCCATTGATCGCGATGAAGACGACGTTGTTGGTGAGAAAGAGGCCTTGTGCGACAGCCAGCAGCCAGAGATTCTTCTTCATCGCGGGAACGTATGCGCAGCATTCGGAATGCGCGAATGTACACCATTCCGCTCCCGCGTGACGGCCGACAGATCCGCCTCCCAAAACAATCGCACGAAGGGCCTTCGTTGCGGCCGCAGCCGCGATCAACGATGCTGGTTCGCAGGAGCAGCGTCGGCCGCAACAAAGTTCATGTGATCGCCCTGATCCATCCGCAGACCGCGCTTGCCGACGGCAAACCGGAAAGCGGCCCTAGCGTTCCGCAACCGACCTTCCAGCTGCGTCCCAGAAACGCAATTGATTGCCGCCGGCCTGCTTGGCCAGGTACATCGCCGAATCGGCCCGCTTGAGGATCTCGCTCGAGTTTGCGTCACGATCGCCGAACAAGGTCACGCCGATGCTCGCAGTGCAACGATGAGTGACCGCGGTTTCCGCACTCCCTTCATGTCCGGCGCGCAGGACGTATGGCTCGGAAACCGTCGCACGCAGCTTCTCGGCCACCCTTCTGGCGTACGAGAGGGAGTCGGCCTCGTTCAGATCGAGCTGGCTGAGCATTACCACGAACTCGTCGCCGCCGAATCGCGCCACCGTATCCATCTCGCGCACGCAACGCTTCAGCCGACTGGCCGCCTCGATCAGCAACAGATCGCCGACATCATGACCATGCGCGTCGTTGAGTGGCTTGAAGCCATCCAGGTCGATGAACATCAGCGCGCCATAACCGGCGCTTCGCATCCGCGTGGCCAGGGCCTGGTTGAAGCGATCACTGAACAGACGACGGTTGGGAAGTCCGGTGAGGTCGTCGTGGAATGCCATCCTGCGCACCCGTTCCTGAAGCTCGTTGCGCTCGGTCACATCGCGCGCGACGACCAGTACGCGCGCCGCCCGCCCATCCTTGTCCCTGATCACGCTGCCGCGCGATTCCATGTTGCGGATACTGCCGTCGGCGAGGACGAAGCGATACTCGATCTGCTTTCCGATACCGGTGCGGACCGTTTCACTGAAAACCTGCTTGACCCGTTCCTTGTCGTCCGGGTGGACCTCCGCAAAGGAATCGGTGTCGCGCAAACCGCCCGGCGCACCGAAGAAGCGCTCGTACGAGGGGCTGTTGTATAGTCGCCGCCCCTCCAGATCGAGTACCGCAATGAAATCCGAGAGATTCTCCGCGATCTGAAGATAAAGCTCCTTCTGGTTGCGCAGGGCCTCTTCCACCAGCCGGCTCTCGGTGATATCGCTGAACGCCGTTCGGCAAGAGTGCTTGCCGTCCTCCTCCCGGGCGATGACCGAGCCCAGGTGCGCCCAGAATGTCGTTCCGTCCTTCCTCACCATGCGCACATCGCAGGATTGCGGTTTGCCGGTCGCAATCACCTGCCCGGTGTGCCGACTGAACGTATCACGGTCTTCCTCGAGGACGAAGCCGTGGATCGGCTGCCCGGACAATTCTTCACGGGCTACCCCGAGCAAGTCGCCCATCGTCAGGTTGGCCTGCCGAATCAGTCCTTGCCCGGTGAACGTGCAGTAGCCCACCGGCGCCAAGTCGTAGAGTTCCACATAAAGCTCACGCGAAGCCTTGAGTGCCGCCTGAGCGCTGCGCAGTTCCTCGTTCTGCAACGCGAGTTCGATCTGATGCACCTGAAGCTCGTGAACCGCCTTTCGCAGGTCGGCGTCCATCATCGCACCCCCCAATAACTCGGGACCACCTAGCGCCTCAATGGTTCGATGACAACTCATATCCGGGCTCAGGGAATCGTAGTCGACCTTCATCATGCGCCTCGATCGGAGGTTCAAGTAACGTGTCAGGCACCCTGGCCCTTCGACCTTCGGTTGCCTGACGGGGGGTCTACGGCAGGAGGCACCCATGCCCTTCCACGCTACGACAAGCCCGTCTCGTGGAACGGCTAAAGCAAGGATGCACTGCAATCGGAGTCTAGCAAGATGTTGGCCCTAACTCGTATGCGGATTGCAACATGTTGTTAAGGCAATGTAACCGAACCGGGCACGCCGCATGGCGCTGCCGGCGCGACGCGGACCAAGGGGCCTGCACAGACCGCGCATGATAGCCTGAAAATGACATGTGTGTAGGCGCCCAGGGTCAAGGAACCGCTCCATGCGCGCATCGCGCTGGCGCCTCACCACCCGAGACGCAGCCCGGCAAACTGCTGCGCGAGAAAATCGATCAGCGCGCGGACCTTGGGTGCGACGTGCTTGCGGGTGGGATAGACCGCATAGATGCCCAGCTCGATCGAGTGAAACCCGGGCATCAATTCCACGAGGGTGCCGGCAGCCAGATCTTCTGCAACCAGGAAACCGGGCTGCAGAACCACGCCCTGATGCGCGAGCGCCATCGCGCAGCACGTGTCGCCGCTGTTCGTATGCATGCAGGGGTTGGTCCGAACGCTAACGGAGCCGTTGGGCCCGTCGAACTGCCACTCGTCCCCGCCGGACCAATGGCTGTAAGCGATCACCGCGTGACGGGCCAGCTCGGCCGGCTCCTCCGGCACGCCGTGCACCGCCAGATAATGTGGCGAGGCGCACAATACCATCCGGGTGCTGGCGAGTCGTCGGGAGATCAGGGAAGAACTCGGTAGCCTGGCGATGCGGATCGCCAGGTCGTAGCCCTCTTCCACCAGATCGACGATCCGGTCCGACAGCGTCACGTCGATCCGGACCTGCGGATGAAGGTCGCGAAAGGCACCCCATAGCGGCGCGAGGTGTCGAATGCCGAAGGTAACCGGGGCATTCACCCGCAGCAATCCCCGCGCAGCGCCACTACGCATGCCCAGTTCGGCCTCCGCCTCCTCGACACCGCTGAGCAACTCCCGGCTACGGGCGTAGAACATCTCGCCCTCCTCGGTGAGCGACAGCCGTCGCGTGGTCCGGTGCAAGAGCCGCACCCCAAGTCGCGACTCCAGTTCGCCCACATGGCGCGAGACCGCCGCCTTGGACAGGCTCAGCGCATCCGACGCACCCACGAAACTGCCGGCGTCGACCACTGCGCAGAAGGTTTGCATCTCGATAAATCGATCCATTGTCTCACTCCAAGGAACAGTTCGTACCATGAGGGCATGTTTATCTCACCTGAAGCACCTAGTAAAGTGCAAGCCATGGTCGACGAACGGCGGCAAAGCTCGCCGAGGCGATCCAAACCTCATCCCCCGGAGAAAAATCATGTTCCCACCCCTCTTTACCCATCTTCTTTTCACCAACGCCGGCTGGGCCCCGCTGGCCCTTCGCATACCGGTCGGCATCATCTTCGCCGCGCATGGCGCCCAGAAGCTCTTCGGCTGGTTCGGTGGCCACGGGCTGGAAGGCACGGGTCAATGGATGGCCTCGATCGGACTCGCGCCCGGCTACCTGATGGCCTTGCTGGCCGGCGGCGCGGAGTTCTTCGGCGGCGTGGCGCTGCTGCTCGGCCTGCTGGTGCGACCGGCCGCCGCGGTGCTGGCCTTCGCGATGCTGGTGGCCATCTTCAGCGTACATATCGCGCACGGCCTGTTCATCAGCAACAACGGCTACGAATTCGCCCTGGCCTTGCTCGCGGTGTCGGTGTCACTGGTGTTCAGCGGTGCGGGACGTGCATCGATCGACGCCGCACTGACCCGATCGGTCACGCACGCCTGACGCATGGAACCGGATCGCCTCGCCGTCCGGTTCGAGACCTCGCTGCAACACGCAAGCAATTGCATCGATTGGCGGAGAACGCGCATGGAACGCCTGCCCAGTCTGTTCATCTCGCATGGTGCCCCAACCTATGCGTTGGAACCGGGTGCCGCCGGGGCGCGTCTGGCCGCGCTCGGGTGCCTGCTGCCACGCCCGCAGGGCGTGCTCGTCGTATCCCCGCACTGGATGACAGCCGAGCCACAGGTGACGATGTCATTGCATCCCCGAACGATTCACGATTTCGGCGGCTTCGATCCGGCGCTCTATGACATCACCTACCCGGTCGAAGGCGCGCCCCGGCTCGCCCGGCGTGCGCTGGATATGTTGCGCGAAGCGGGTTGGCCGGCTGCACCCGACACCGACCGCGGGCTGGATCACGGTGCCTGGGTGCCGCTGCTGCACCTTTATCCAGCGGGGGATGTCCCGGCGTTCCAGGTATCGCTGCCGACGCACTTCGACCCGCACGCGGCCTACGATTTCGGCCGCGCGCTGGAGCCCCTGGCCGATGAAGGGGTATTGATCGTGGGCTCGGGAAGTCTCACCCACAACCTGAGCGAGTTCCAAATGGCGCCCACCGATGCACACGCCTACGTGCTCGAGTTCGCGCACTGGATCCGGGATGCGGTGCTGGCGGGCGACCACGCACGGCTCAGGGAGGCACTGTCCATTGCACCCCACGCGGCGCGAGCCCACCCCACCGCCGAACACTACCTGCCATTGCTGGTGGCGGCCGGTGCCGCCGGACAAGCCTTGCCGGCAAGCGTGATCGAGGGTGGCATTCGCCATGGCGTATTGTCGATGGATTCGTTCGTGTTCGGGTGCGACATCGGGACGAAGGCGGCGCTGCACGACACCGATGCGATTGATGCGGTCCCGAATTTAATCAACGACAGCCGCAAGCAGGTCAAATAGGGCACTTTATCCGTCGATCCGGGCGGCGACGGCGCGGCCCCAGTAGGACGTCGGCGCAGCCTGCCAGACGCGGCGATGCAACCACTCGAGCATCGCGGCGTCCTTCGCGAGCAACGAAAGCTCCCGTACCGACAAGCCTTCCGGCCCATCTTGAAGGCACTGTCCGGCAAGCCGCACGAGCACTTCTCGTTTGATTCCGCGATTGCCCACGCGGGTGCTCGCCACATGGATCCGGTTCAACACCGGATCGACGATGACGTTCACGAAGGCGGAACGGTCACCATGCTCGCTAACCTCCTTGATCCCGGCCGCAAGTTCAGTCAGCAACGGGCCCGGCGCACGCTCCGGCCCGACCAGCAGCAAGCCGCGGCGGCGCATGGCCGCACCAGCGGCGACCCGCGCGAACAGCACCGAGGTCGGCGCAGCCAGAAGCAGCGGCACTGCCACCGGCAACGACCAGTAGAAGAACACCGGATCAAGCCACCACGCGAACGCTGCCCAGCCTGCAGCGAGAATCGAACCCGGCGCCTGGTCGATCACTGCTGCCCGCCAGCCGGTTTCCGCGCTTCGGTTCTGTCCCGCCCAGCGCAGCGTCACGTTGAATAGCGCCTCGATCACGTATCGACTGTGCGCCAGCATCCGAATGGGTGCCAGCAAGGCCGAGATGAGTGTCTCGATCAACACGCTTGCAGTCAGCCGTCCGATACCGCCATGCGCAGCCGTCCTTCGGGTCAGGACGGCGTCGAGCACCGCCAGCCATTTGGGTGCGAACAAGAGGACCAATGTCGCCCCGGCCAGCCCGATCGCCCACTCCGGACGCCATCGCGGCCACAGCGGGAAGAGGCTGTGCTCGGCTGGGAAGTAATCGATCGGTTGCAGCACCATTCGGGCCGTGGCGATGGTTGCCAGAACGAGAAAGCCCAGCCAGAGCGGCGAGGCAAGATACGACATGATGCCGTTGGCGAAGGCCATCCGATGGGCCAGACGCAGTCGCCGGCCGAACAGCAGTAACCACAGATGCTGAAGATTGCCCTTTGCCCAGCGCTTGTCTCGTGCAAGTTCATCCACCAGGCTGGGGGGCGACTCCTCGTAACTGCCCCCGATATCGGGTTCGAGCCACACTTCATGCCCGGCCCGGGCCATGTAGGCGGCCTCGACGAAATCATGACTCGATATCGGGCCACGAAAGAGACCGAAACCACTCAGCTTTCTCAAGCCGCAATGGGCCATGAAAGGGCGCACCCGAATGATGGCGTTGTGACCCCAGTATGCCGCCTCACCCAACTGGTACGCCGCCAGCCCCGCTGTGAATAGCGGCCCATAGAGCTGGCTCGAGAACTGCTGCACCCGGGCAAACAGGGATTGCGCATTCACGATCGCCGGACTGGTCTGCAGGATCCCTACCCTGGGTTCGAGCTGCATCAGACGTACCATGTCGACGAGGGTGCTGCCCTCCATCAGACTGTCCGCATCGAGCACGATCACGTACTCGTAGCGCCGGCCCCAACGGCGCAGGAAGTCGGCGACGTTGCCGCTCTTGTAATTCATGTTGATCGGACGACGACGATAGAACAATCGCCCGAACGCACCGAGCTCATGACAGAGCTGATACCACACCGTCGTTTCGGACAACCAGTAATCCGGATCGCGACTGTCCGACAGAATGTAGAAGTCGAATTCGGCGATCTCGCCGGTGGCCTCCAGCGAGCGATAGACCGCGCGCAGGCCGGCCAGGGTCCGTTCGACCGCTTCGTGGTAGATCGGCATCACGATTGCAGTGCGGGCGAGCGGCGTGCGGTCCAGTTCCTCGCGGCCGTGGCGATTGAGCAGCGCGTGCGGATCGCCACCGAAGCGCCGGATCAGGAAACCGGAGACCCCGACCCAGAAACCCACCGAGAGCCAGCAGAACAGGATCGCGAACGATACCAGGATGGCGATCTCGACAAGGTTGCCGGCGCGATAGGGCAACACCGTCTGCATCGCCGCAACGCCCGCGGCTGTCTGCGCCAGCACCAGCGTGGTGAGCAGCGCACGCCGCCATCTCGCCGCCGCTTGCCAGGCCGGTCGCCGGGCAGCCCCATCGAAGCGACGATAGGTGCTCATACGTTCATCGACTCCGCCTATCGAGCGTCATCATAGTGAATGCTGCCGCGCTCGAGCGGTGGAAACACCGGCGGCAGTATGGTTGCGGGCAGTGCAAAGCGGTGCCGAAAGCGCATCATGACTTGTTCGAGGACTGCCGAATCCACCTCCGGGCTGGCCCCTTCGGCCGATTCGGCAGTCACTTCCTCGACCAGTTTGAGTGCCGCGAGACGAATCTCGCGTGTATCCGGAACGCCGCATAGGCGCAGGTAGCCAAGCACACGCGAAAGGGCGTGCTCACATGCGGAACGCGCCATCTTCACCTTTCCTTGATACCGATATCGTTCGCCGGTGGCAGCCGGTAGGTCCAGGTTTCGCTCAGCGCGGCACTGTCGTCGGCAAGATAGGCACGCAGGTCGAGCGAGCGACCCTTGGCCGGGCGCGCCAGAATCGACAGTCGCCAGGCTTTCGAGGCTTCGTTGTACTCGACGAAGTGCTCCAGCACTTCGCTGCCATCCAGCCCGGTGACTCGCGCAATCACTGGCGACGAAGCCTTGCGTCGGTCGAGGGGACCGCCGCTGAAATCGACGATGACACGGTAGGCGCCCGCCACATTGCCGCCGCCGATGATGCTGCCGTCGCCAACGAAGGTATTGCTCACCCGCGCCATCCCGGTGCGGACCGGATCGGGACCTCCGAAGCGCACCGTCCATTCGAACGGCATCGCGCCGCGCGCCTCGGCCTTGGCCGCAGGCGCCCAGAAGGCCACGATATTGTCATTGGTCTCCACGGTAGTCGGTAGCTGCACCAGCACGACATGGCCGGGCCCCCAGTCGCCCCGCGGTTCGACCCAGGCACCGGGGCGCCGCTCGTAGCGTGCGCCGAGATCCTGATAGCTGGTGAAGGCCGTGTCACGCTGAAGCAGGCCGAAGCCGGCCAGCCGATCGATCGCGAACCAATCCATTTCCAGGTTTACAGGGTTGAGCAACGGCCGCCACAACCACTCGCCGCTCGCAGCATCCTGGAGCAGCAGGCCATCGGAATCGTGCACCTCGCTGCGCCATTCGCCCACCGGCCGGGCGGTGTTCTCACCGTAGTAGAACATGCTCGTCAGTGGTGCGATGCCGAGCAGCTCGATCGCCTCGCGCGGGAACAACACCGCCTTGACCTCCAGGCGCATCACCGCCCCCGGATAAGCAACGAACTCGTAAGCACCACTCAGCGACGCCCCGTCGAGCAGGCCGTAGAAACGGATCGCATCGGCGCCGGGCGAAGGCCGCTCGAGCCAGAATTCGACAAAGGAAGGAAACTCCTCGCCCCGGGGCAGACCGGTGTCCACCGCGACCCCTCTCCCCGAGATTCCCCATGCATTGTCGCGGCCGACACCCCGAAAGTAGCTCGCCCCGGCGAACACCAGAAACTGGTTGTGCTCGCCTGAGCCGTCCATCGGAAAACTCAGCCGAAAGCCGGCATAGCCCAGATCCGCCGGAACCCGCCGCTCGACCTCCGGATCCGCGAAATCGAACAGACCCTTGCGAAACGCGAGCGGCTTGACGCCATCCGCCTCCACCACATTGATCCTCACCGGATGCGTGTAGAACAACCCGGCCGCAAAGAGCATCACCTGAAAGCGTGAATTGGAATCCCGCCACAGGCTCTGATCCGGATCGAAACGGATGCCCTGATACTGGTCGTAGCTGAGCTCCCGCATGAAGCGCGGGACCTGTGCCGGAGGGGCATACGGCTGCGCGGCGAGCGCTCGGGCACGTTCGACCACTTCGTCGAAACCGAACGCATGTGCCAGCGAGCACTGCACGAGAATGAGGAGGCCGAAGCCGTAGCTTCGAAATACGAGGCGAAGGGAATGCATTGTCTGATCGCTGAGGTGGGTTACAGGGCGGAAGGGAAGTCCGAGGTCGCAGGATGGCTGGCCTCCGTCCGACCAAACTCCAGGCAGGCATCGGCTGGAATCGCCAACTGCGGGAACGGGGCGACGAGGCTGTTCGTCAAGGGGATTCGCTCGACTCGCCCGGGCATCGGGCGATCGACACGGTCGCGGGAGAACGGCGGAATGCGCAGAACGAAGGCTGAGACGGGTGCTTCGAAGATGGCCTGCACGAAGGCTATGCGATGTCGCGCAATCTACACCTTCGCAAGGGAAAATCAAGTGCCTCAGGCGGAGCTGATTCGACGCCTGGCAGACGGATGCCGACGCGCTTCAATTCGAGGCGTGTAGTGGGTATCAGATGCGCCGCGGGCAGGAGCGTATTCCCTGCCCGTAATGGCTGTCGAGCACACAAGCCGAGCGTCGTCCGGAGTCGCCCCGACAGGGCGCACGGGATGCATTCGCGACGTGCAGGTGGCCGCTTGCTAACATGTCCACCTATGCCGAACTTCGTCGGTTGCGCTCCTTTCTACGGCGGTCCCAATGCATGCCTCACGCCTTCGAACCGTGTTCGATCCGGCTTGTCCCCGCTGGTACAGCTATGTCTGCGCTGCAGCAGCAGTCGGTGCGATCGCCGCGATCGGCGCCCCTCTGCTCGGCCATCTCGATCTGGCCAACATCGTCATGCTGTTTCCGCTTGCGGTGCTTTTTTCGGCCGTCATACTGGGAAGGGGGCCGGCCGTTCTCGCTGCGGTGCTGTCCGTCGTGTTGTTCGACGTATTTTTTGTCCCACCCCACTTCACGTTGGTGGTCAGCGACGTGCAGTATCTGCTCACCTTCGCGGTGTTGCTGCTGGTCGCCGTGACGACTGCGCAGCTTGCGGCGAAACTCCGGGCGCAGCGAGACATGGCCGAACTGCGGGAGCAGGAAGCTCACGCCCTTTATGGCATGGCGCGCGAGCTTTCCGCCGCGCTGACCGAGCCGCAGATCGCGAAGATGGGTGCCCGGTTTGCACGTGAGGCTTTCGATGCACGGATGAGCCTGTGGTTACCGGACGCCGACGGTTCGCTCGTCGCCGTCTCTCCGGAGACGGATCAGCCACCTGGCGAGACGGCCAGCGCCACATTGATGACCGTATATCAGACGGGCAGGCCTTGTGTCGCGATCGACCCCACGACCGGAACCGAAAGGCGTCATGTGCCGCTCAAGGCACCGATGAGCCTGCGCGGAGTGCTCGAGCTGGTGCCAGCTCACGGCGCAATCGGACTGTCCGAAGAGCAGGAACGCCTGCTTGAGACATTCTCGAGCCTTCTCGCGATCGCGGTCGAGCGGGTGCATTACGTCGCGGTTGCCCAGCGAACCGAGGTTGCGATGGAGTCGGAGCGTCTGCGCAACGCATTGCTGGCAGCACTTTCGCACGATCTGCGCACGCCGCTGACGGCCATCGTGGGTCTGGCCGAAACGATCGAACTTACGCCGCCCCCCCTTGGGGCGGAGCACACCGAACTGGTGGGAGCGATCCGCGCCGAGGCACTTCGCACAACCGCACTCGTCGTGAACCTGCTCGATCTGGCGCGCTTCGAGTCCGGTGGCATCCAGCTGCGGCGGGAGTGGCAGCCACTCGAGGAAGTCGTCGGAGCGGCCCTGCAGGCGCGTGCCTCGCTGCTGTCCGGCCATCGGCTCGTGCTCGACCTGCCGGCTGATCTCCCGCTGGTGGAGATCGACAGTGTGCTGATGGAAAGGGTGCTGTGCAACCTTTTGGAAAATGCCGCCAAGTACACGCCGGAAGGCTCCCGGATCGAGGTCAACGCGGCGACGAAGGGTGCATGGCTCGAGCTTCAGGTTTGCGATGATGGGCCGGGACTGCCGGCCGGCAGACACGAGGAGCTGTTCGAGAAATTCATGCGCGGCAGGGCCGAATCGAACGTATCGGGGGTCGGCCTGGGCCTTGCGATCGTGCGGTCCGTGATGCACGCGCACGGCGGGACGGTTCGCGCCTTCGACCGGGCAGGAGGCGGTGCCTGTTTTGCGCTGGCACTGCCGCTCGGAGAGCCGCCGGAACTGCCTCTGGAGTCGGCATGAATCATGTCGAGGCACCTGCACCGGTTGTGGTCCTGGTCGAGGACGAGCACCGCATACGTCAGTTCGTGCGCACCGCGTTGCTTGCCAGCCACTGCCAGGTTTTCGAGGCAGGCGACGGGGAGCGCGGCCTGATCGAGACACAGTCGCGAAAGCCGGATCTGGTGATCGTCGATCTCGGCTTGCCCGACATCGAGGGCATGGATCTCATCCGCGCCGTGCGCCACTGGTCCACGGTGCCGATCCTGATCCTCTCGGCACGCTCGGCCGAGTCCGACAAGGTTGCGGCACTGGACGCCGGTGCGGACGACTATCTCACCAAGCCGTTCGGTGTCGCGGAACTCATGGCCAGGGTGCGGGCACTGCTCAGACGCACCGCCCTCGCGCGTGCCGGCGAGCCGCCCGTCACGCGTTTCGGCGAGATCGAAGTCGATCTTGCCCAGCGCAACGTGACGCGGCGTGGCGAGATCGTGCATCTCACGCCGATCGAATACAAGCTGCTTGCGCTCCTCGTCGCCAACAGCGGGCGGGTGCTGACCCACCGGCGCCTGCTGGCCGAAGTGTGGGGGCCGAATTTTGTCGAGCATAGCCACTACTTGCGCGTACATATGGCGAGCCTGCGGCGCAAGCTCGAAGCCACACCCGCTTTTCCGGTCCACATTCTCACCGAGACGGGCATCGGCTATCGGCTCGTGACCTGAACCGGGCGCGGCCGCAATCCTGCGAATCAGCGGCGCCAGAACGAAGGAGTGAGGACCACCAGCAGGGTGAAGATCTCCAGTCGTCCGAGGATCATCGTGAACGAAAGAATCCACGTCTGCAGATCGTTCATCGCCTGATAGTTCGAAGCCGGCCCGACAGCGCCCAGGCCAGGGCCGGTGTTGTTGATGCATGCGACCACCGCCGAGAAGGCTGTGAGTACATCCAGGCCGGTCGCCAGCAACAGCAGGGTCAACGACACGATCGTGACCATGTACAGAAAGCTGAATCCCAGCACGGCATGCAGCACATGCTCGGAAATCGTCGTTCCGCCCACGCGTATCGGTGCGACGGCCTGCGGATGCAGCGAACGGGTAACCTCCCTGAACACCTGCTTGTAGAGCATGATGGCGCGGATCATCTTGATGCCGCCACCGGTCGACCCCGAGCAGGGGGCGAAGCTGCCGAGAAACAGAATCCACATCTGTGCGAACATTGGCCACAGTGTGTAGTCGTAGGTCGCCAGGCCAAGCGACGTTGCGATCGAGACGACGTGAAAGGAGACGTAGCGCAAGGTCTGCGCGATGTCACCATGACCGGCTCCGAGCAGCGTGAGGAACATCGTCAGCATCACGGTGCTGCCGACCACCACCATCAGGAACCACGGAATCTCCGGGTCTGCGCCATAAGGCGCCAGACTGCGCCGCAGGAAGGCCAGAAAGTGGGTGGCATAGTTGAACCCGGCCAACAGTGCGAACACCATGACCACGATCTCGATCGACACGCTGTCGAAGTGGCCCAACGAGGCATCCCTGCTCGAAAAGCCGCCGAGGCCGGTCACCGTGAAGGCATGAATCAGCGCATCCCACGGCGCCATTCCGACCGCCCACAGGCTCGTGCCGCACGCAACGGTGAGCAGCACATACACTGACCAGAGGCCTTTTGCCGTTTCGGCGATTCGCGGCGTCAGGCTGGTTTCCTTCAGCGGCCCCGGACTTTCGGCCCGGAAGATCTGCCGCCCGCCGATGCCCAGCAGGGGCAGGACCGCAACCATCAGCACGATGACGCCCATGCCTCCGAGCCAGTGCATGAAGGTCCGCCACAGGTTGATCGATATGGGCAGATCATCGAGACCCGTGAGGACGGTCGCACCGGTGGTGGTCAGCCCGGAGGCCGCCTCGAAGTACGCGTCGGTGATCGACAGTTCGGGAATATAGAAGAGCAGCGGAAGGCTGCCGAAAATGGGTACGATGACCCAGGTGCCGGCAACCAGCAGGAAGCCGTCGCGGGTGCGCAGGTCGCGCCGCCCGTGCCGCGTCAGCACCCAGACCAAAAAACCGCTGACAAAGGTGGCCAGGATTGCGAAGTCGTAGGCATGCGTGGCGCCGTCGTCCAGCCAGGCCGACACCGCAAGCGGAAAGCTCATCACCAGGCCGAAGATCATCAGCACCAGGCCGAGGGCGTTGAGCGTCGGATGAAACGGGTGCATGTGGTGTCCGGAAATCAGAGAAAGGTCAGACCGACCTGAAACAGCTTTTCCACCGGACGTACCAGACGCTTGTGCGTGCAGAACACGACCACGTGATCGTCCTTCTCGATCACCGTGTCGTGATGCGGCATGACCACTTTCGACCCCACGACCTGCCGATCCATGCGCGTATCGGCGCGCACGATGGCGGCAATGGTCGCGCCCCTGGGCAACTCGATCTGGTCGATGCGACGCCCCACCACCCTCGACTCGTCGGCGTTGCCATGCGCGACGATTTCAAGCGCTTCGGCCGCGCCCCTGCGCAGGCTGTGTACCGCTACGACATCACCCCGGCGTACATGGGCGAGCAGCGTGCCGATCGACACCTGGGCAGGCGATATCGCGATGTCGATCGGACCGCCCTGCACCAGATCCGCATAGGACTTGCGGTTGATCAGGGCGAGCGTCCGGCGCGCTCCCATCCGTTTGGCGAGGGAGGCCGACATGATGTTGTCTTCGTCGTCGTTGGTGAGTCCGACGAACAGATCCGTTTCGTCGATGCCCTCGTTCTCGAGCAGCTTTTCGTCCGTGGCATCGCCAAGCAGAACCAGCGTGCCATGGAGGTGCGTCGCCAGCATTTCGGCGCGACGCGGATCGAGCTCGAGCAACTTGACGTTGTAGTCCTGTTCGAGAGAGCGTGCGAGCCTGAGCCCGATGTTGCCGCCCCCCGCGATCATGATCCGGCGTGCCGGGCGGTCGGATCCGCGCAGTTCGCGCATCACCTTCCGGATATGTCGGGAATCGGCAAGGCAAAAGACCTCATCCCCCGCGGCAATGACCGTGTCACCCGTGGGAATGATCGGTTCGCCGTTGCGATACACCGCAGCGACGCGCACTTCGGTCCCGCGCAGGCCGTACGGCAGCGCATTGAGCGGATGACCGACGAACGGACTTCCCTCGACGGCACGCACGCCCACCATGCTGACCACCCCGTCGGCAAAGTCGAGCACCTGCAACGCTTCGGGAAACGCGATCAGGTGCCTGATGTGATCGGTCACGATCTGCTCCGGACAGATCGAGAAGTCGACCGCGAAATTGTCGTTCGCGAGAAGTTGCGGAAAATCAACGAACTCCCCCGATCGAAGGCGTGCGATCCGGGTCGGCAGGTTGAACATCGTTCGGGCAACCTTGCATGCGCACAGGTTGGTCTGATCGGACTGCGTGACCGCAATCAGCAGGTCGGCGTCTTCGGCGCCCGCCTCCCGAAGCACCGAAGGCGAAGCCGCGTTCCCCTGTACCGTACGCAACTCCAGCC
This sequence comes from Rhodocyclaceae bacterium, assembly GCA_035443825.1. Classification (GTDB taxonomy): domain Bacteria; phylum Pseudomonadota; class Gammaproteobacteria; order Burkholderiales; family Rhodocyclaceae; genus DAOMNN01. Next base: position 29,201 of record DAOMNN010000011.1, read on the forward strand.
GCTCCCGAAGCAGCTCGAGGCGCTCGGCGTCGACGTCGACCAGCGTGATGTCGTTCGCTTCGGACACGAGATTCTCGGCGACGGAAGCGCCGACCTGCCCGGCCCCCAGGATGATGATCTTCACCGCGAGACTCCCAACGATCGATCCTGGCGACTGGTTCGCCCACTCCACGACGCAGAGCAACGCCGCACCTACCGCCTTTCTGGGTGCCAGTCGACAGACCTTGAATCAGGGGATCCTAACGAGGGAGGCGTAAAGATGTCGTAAATATTGCAGCGCAACAGCGGCGAAGCACGCTATGCCCGCATTGCTGCCACCGACAAAACCATCCCGTGGCCGGAAATGCGCGGATTGGCGAAATCATCGCTGCCGTTGAAATTCTGGTGCAGAACCTTTGAGCGGTCGTCCGGTGGCAATCAACAGGCGCGAACTGGTGATCGGCCGTCGTTCACATGGGTATGCGGCCCTTTATCGCCATGTCCCCGGGATTGACGCGGTGTTCGTGCTGGCGATACGCAGCCAGGGCGAGCCGCCGCGCCCGGCCTGAAGCTTGTCCATCTGGCGATCAATGCACACCGGCGTACGCCAGCAGCCGTTGCCAGGCGATCGTCAGCCGCGATTCCAGTGTGTCCAGTAGCCTGAGCACGCTGTCGTCGCCAAACAACCTTGCACCGACATAGATAAGCGCCAGAAACAGCAAGATCTTCGTTACCGTACCCACAGCCCGCAACAGCGGTTGCAGCACGGCCCGAGCTGCGATCATGAGCGGGCCGTCGGATCGGGACGGCATGCGCTCGCTGCGGCGCGCCCGGGATTCGTCAAGAACCCGCTGTGCGATCTCGCGCAAGACTTGCGGAAGGCTCTCGTTCGCGCTGTCGGCGGACGCCTGGCTGCCGGCTGGATCCACCGCTTCGCCCAGGGCCGGCACCATGGCCCGCAAGCGTTCAACCAATAACGCAAGGTCGGCATCCCAGTGCCGATCCTCGAAGCTGGCAGCCTGAATGCGTGTCAGTTGCCGAATGCTGTCGGGAAGTGCCGTAGCCGGTGGCATGGAGGCCCCGCCGACGAGCACCGGAATGATCACCTTGTCCCGGCTCAACGCGGCCTCGATCTCGGTGCGGACCCAATCATCCGCGTCGAACAGGCGCGAGGGGCTGCCGTCGCCGGCATCGGCCGCCCAGCGACGGCCGATCACGACCAGTAACGCATCGCTCGCAGCGATCGCGCGACCAAGCACGTCACCGAAATCGCTACCGAACGGAATCTCGATATCGCTGAAAACCCGGTCCGGTCCGAGCGTGCCGCTAAGGTCATGGGCCAAACGACCCGCGAACCCCTGAGTGTCGTCTCGACGGTAGCTGATGAAAATGCCGGACATGCGCCGATTCTCGCATGGTTCCCGCGCTCCCGAGCTTTGCGGGTGAAGCGATGATCGCTGGGGAGGTGACGCCCGCCTGCACGGGGGCCGGTCCTCAATGCCCGCGAGAATCGGCCCCGGTAGGCGCAGCGGGGGTCGGGGAGCCGTTTTCCGATTCGACCTCCAGCCCCAACGCACGTGCCCGCTTGGCCCAGAGTTGCCTGGCAAGATGCTGCATGTCGTCGACCTTGTCACCCTCATCGACGATCTCGATTCCGAGCAGGGTTTCGACCACGTCTTCCAGTGTGACCACGCCCTTGGTTTCCCCATACTCGCCGATCACCATCGCAATGTGGTGGCGCTTGTCGAGCAGGAGTTCGAGCAGGGTCGACAAGGGCGTCGCCCCCGCAACGGTCAGGATGTCCCGGCGCAGGGCGGTCAGCGGCCGGTTGCCGGTGCCTTGGGTCTGCGCCATCAGCAGATCCTCGCGCAGGACAAAGCCGGTTACCGAATCCAGGTCGGCGGCGTAGATCGGGATGCGGGAAAAGGGCGTGCTCATCCTCGCCTGCAGGGCATCCGAGATACTCATGCTCTCCGGCAGCGCCACGACCACGGTGCGCGGCGTCATGATGTCCTGGGCGCGCAGCGACCCGAAGCGGAACAGGTTGCGGATGATGCGCGATTCGCGGTCGTTGATGTGCCCCGCCTCCTGACCGATGCTGGCCATCGCGATGAACTCGTCCCGACTGAAGACGTGTACCGTCTGGCCGCGCGCGATCAGCTTGGTGAGCTTTTCGGACACCAGAATGAGCGGGTACATGCTCTTGATCAGAACATTCACGTACACCGCGGTGATCCCGGTCAGGCTGCGCCAATACACCGCGCCCAGCGTCTTGGGCAGGATCTCCGACAGGAACAGGATCAGCAGCGTCATCACCGCCGAAAAAACGCCGAACCATGCGCTGCCGAAAACCACCGTGGCCTTGGCGCCGGCGCCGATCGCCCCGACGGTGTGAGCAATGGTGTTCAGCGTAAGGATGGCGGCGAGCGAACGGTCGATGTTTTCGCCCTTGAGCTTCTTCAGCAGGGCCGCTCGCTTCGGGTCGGTCGTCTCGAGTCCGCCGATGAAAGACGGCGTGATGCTGAGCAGGACCGCCTCCGCAACAGAGCACATGAAGGAAAACAGGAGTGCGAGCAACACGTAGGTGAGGAGCAGGATGACATCGCTGCTCGACGGGTCGGCAACCAGTTCGGTTCCGGTGGCTGCCATGAGCGCCGGGCTGAGAAAAAGCAGGCAGGCGCCGGCAAGATAGCGGGGGAAAAGGTAAGGTCGAGGCTCTGGGTCGTTCATGAAAGGCGCGCCCGGATACCGGGCGCTGAAGTTGCGGAAGGACGAGATTAACAGAAAATGTGCGGCATCTTCCGGCGAGGCAAGACCCTCCCGGGGCCAGGCGGATTTGGCATATTGGAACGAAAGCTGCATTTGCGCGACGAATGCAGAACCGGACGGCCGCGGCGCACAGGGGACAAACGTCGTACGGCACACGTCCTGCCCGTAGTCCGAACCACCAAGCTTCGACATCCGCGGGTATGCTCCGGCGTGCCTCCCAACCAGACAGCCGCTTTCATGATCCGACTCGACCACCTCAGCATGCACTACACCCTGGGTCCGGCACGCATCGACATCCTGCGCGACGTGGACCTCTCCATCGCCGCCGGCGAACGGGTGGCGATCGCCGGCCCCTCGGGCACCGGCAAGACCTCGCTGCTGCTGCTGCTCGCCGGGCTGGAGCGGCCAGCGGCCGGCTCGGTGGTGTTCGACGGGCGTCCGCTCGAATCCATGGACCGCGATCAGCTCGCCGACCTGCGCCGCGACCATATGGGCATCGTGTTCCAGTCCTTCCATCTGGTGCCCAGTCTGAACGCGCTGGACAATGCCGCATTGCCGCTGGAAATCGCCGGCCGGCGCGATGCGCGCGATCGCGCGCGTGCGATGCTCGAACGGGTCGGGCTCGGCGGACGCCTGGATCACTACCCCGGACAGCTCTCCGGCGGCGAGCAGCAGCGCGTGGCGATTGCCCGTGCGCTGGTGCACGAGCCCAAGCTGGTGCTCGCCGACGAGCCCACCGGCAACCTGGACGACCGCACCGGTGCGGCCATTGGCGAACTGCTGCTGCACCTGAACGCGGAGACCAACACCACCCTGGTGCTGGTGACCCACGACATCGCCTTCGCCGCACGCTGCGACCGCGTGCTGTACCTCGCGGAAGGACGGCTCACCGAGCGAGGTCCCGCAGCGGAGACGCACCATGTCCAGCCTGCTTAGGCTCGCCTGGCGCGACCTGCGCGGCAGCGGGCGCACGCTGTGGGTCTTCTGCGCCTGCCTGGCGCTGGGGGTGGCGCTGATCGCCGCCAGCGGCGGGCTGTACCGCCAGGTCGGCGCCAGCCTGCTGGCCGACACCCGGGCGCTACTCGGCGGCGACCTGGAGGTGCGCACGCGCGTGCCGCTGGCCGGGGAAATGCTCGCCTGGATGGGTGAACGCGGCACCGTGTCGCGCCTGGTCGAATTCCGCACCATGCTGATGACCGAGGCGGGCGATGCGCACCTGGTCGAGCTGCAGAGCACCGACGACGCCTATCCGCTCTACGGCACGGTGGAGCTGCTGCCCGCGCAGCCGCTAGCCGAGGCGTTGGCAGTGCGCGACGGCGTGCACGGCGCGGCGATCGACCGCGTCCTCGCAGAACGCATGGCCTTGCAGGCGGGCGACCGCATCGAGCTGGGCGTTGCGGCGCTCGAGGTACGTGCCATCATCGCACGCCAGCCGGACCGCAGCCTGCGCGCCGACTGGAGCGGCCCGCCGGTGCTGATCTCCGCGGAAGCCCTGGCGCGGACGGAACTGCTTCAGCCGGGTAGCCGCCCCGAGTACCGCTACCGGGTGCGCAGCGAACTGGTGCCGGACAACTGGCGCGCGGACTTCATGGCCGCCTTCCCGGACAGCGAGGCGGAAGTGCGCACCTTCATCGAGCGCAATGCCCGTCTCGGCGAGGTGCTCGGCCAGATCGGCTCCGGCGTACTGCTGATCGGCTTCAGCGCGCTGTTCATCGGCGGGCTTGGGGTGTTCAACAGCGTCGAGGCCTACCTGCAGGGCAAGCTCGGCACGCTGGCCACCTTGCGCGCCATCGGCCTGCGCGATGCACGGCTCGCCGCGGTGTATCTGATGCAGATCCTGATCCTGGCCGGGGCGTCCGCCTTCGCGGGAGTCGTGCTTGGCGGACTGCTGGCCCTGATCGGCGGCAGCATGGTGGCCAAGCGTCTGCCGCTCACGGACGAATGGACGGTGCTGGCCGCACCCCTCGCCACCGCCTGGCTCTTCGGCGTGCTGGTCGCGCTGCTCTTTGCGCTGCCGGCCCTCGGTCGCGCGCTCACGGTCAACCCCGCGGCGCTGTTTCGCGGCGTTTTGGGGGCGACCACCCGGACGCCGGCCCGCGCCTGGTGGCTGACTGCGGCCTGCGCCGCGGTGGCCACCGGCCTGCTGCTTACGGCCATGCCCGACCCGCTGTTCGGCCTCGCCTTCGTGGCGGCGCTGCTGCTGGTGCTGGCGCTGCTCGAAGGCGTGGTCCGCCTGCTGCGCGCGGTGGCCCGGCGCCTGGCCGGCCACCGCTGGGTGGTCGGGCGCTTTGCCTTGCGCATGGCGCTCTCCGGGCTCTACCGGCCCGACTCTCCACTGCGCCCGACGCTGCTGTCGCTCGGCTCCGCGCTGACCCTGCTGGTGGCTTCCGCGCTGACGGTGCTCGCACTGCTCGACACCATCGAGGAAACCGTGCCCGAGCGCGCACCATCGCTCGTCTTCTACGACATCGGCGCCGCGCAGAAGGACGACTTCGAGGCCCTGGTACGTGAAGCCCCCTCGCTAAGCCAGCTCGATCTTGCCCCGCTGGTGCTGGGGCGCCTGGTCGCCGTCGAAGGAGAAGAGCTGCGCGACAGCGCCGACCCGCGCCGCCGACTGGAGGCGCGCGACGAGCACAAGATGAGCACGCTGCAGAACAACTTCGACCAGGTGGTCGTTACCCGCGGCGCCTGGTGGCCCGAGAACTACCGCGGCCCCGCGCGGACGGCGATGGAAGACCGCGAAGCCGACCAGCTCGGCCTGCAGGTGGGCGACTCGGTCACCTTCGAGATCCTCGGCGAGCGAGTCAGTGCCGAACTGGTCGCCATCTACGCGCAGAAGCGTTTCCAGTCGCGCCTGTGGCTGGAAGCCATCTTCTCCGACGGCGTGCTCGACCGATTCATCACGCGCCATGTCGGCCTGGCCTACATGAGCGGCAGGGATGCCATCGCCACCCAGAACCGCATCGCGGCGATCCAACCCAACGTGGTCACGGTGCGCACCGACCTGCTGCTCGACGAGGCACGCGCCATCCTCGCGCGCGCGGCCGGCGGCCTGAGCGCCATCGCCGCGGTGACGCTTGTGGCCAGTCTGCTGGTGCTGGTGAGCGTCATCGCCGCCAGTCGCGCCCGGCAGATCTATCTCGCCACCCTGCTGCATACGCTGGGCGCACGCGTCGGCGCCATCGGCCTGGCCCTTCACCTGGAATACCTGCTGCTCGCGCTGCTGACTACCGCCTTCGCCACCGCGGCGGGCAGCGCGCTGGCCGCAATGCTGCTGCACTACCGGCTGGAACTGGATGTAAGCATGGGCTGGATGGCCGGCGGCATGGTGGCAGCGCTGGTGAGCGGGGGCGCCCTGAGCCTGGGAGCGCACTACCTGATGCGCCAGTTGCGCCTGTCGCCCGCGGAGCTGCTGCGGGGTTTCGGCGCTTGACCGCATCGGCAAGGCGGGCCATTGCCTCGTGGTAACGGGCGTCACCATGGGAATGGTAGGGTAGCGATCTCTCTTCGTGTATGCGCACTGGCATTGTCCAGGGCCGGTGGCATTGTCCAGGGCCGGTGGCACGTCCGATTGGGCCGAGGGGACCGTGACCGCTGATATCTCCACGAGCGCCAGGGGTTTGAGACTATCCACTCTGAGACCGACGCTGTGCAATTCGAACCCGGAGTCGCCATTCATGACTACCGGAAAGCCAGATCACCGAAGAAACAGAAAGTCATGGCGGCAGGAATGGCGACCCTTTCACCATGCACGCCTTGACAGGATCACGGCGCTGCCTGAAGAGTGGTTGAAGGATGACGAGCTTCCATCCCGGCTCGAACGTAAACGCACGGGGCGGGGAGACGTTTTACGCCTGGTTCGATATCAGGCGGTCTGCCCCGATCTGCGGCGCCGACGTCCATCTGGGAGATGGAGTCCCGAGCGATCCGGGACGGGTATTGGGGAGGTGCATCGACGCACCACGCAAACACGTTCTCACGTCCGACCCGGTCCGGTCATTCGCCGTTTCGGCGGTTCAACGTCATGCTTCGGCGTGCGGCAGTCACTGAAGACGCGACACGGCGGTGCAAATCCCTGCCGATCCAGAACAGTCATGATCGTATGGGTCGCCGAAGGACTCCAGAAACCAAGGATACACCCCCGATGGGCCCGCAGGCAGGCTCGGGGGTGACTTCACGCCTCTCTTAGTGGGCGTGCGCCGCGCCGTCCGCCGAGATGGCGTTGTGTACCTCCTCCAGATAGTGCACGTAGTTTACGTAGGCATCTACGAATGCCCGGCCTTCGGCGACGCTATCGGCCGCTTGCGCGCGCGCACTGGAGACGGTGGCAAAGCGCTCCCGGGCACTTTCCTTGAACTTGTGGGCGAACTTGTCGAGCAGCGCTTCGATCTCGCCGCCTTCGAGGGCCGCATCGGCCGCCCTCACGGCCGGATCGATGGACCCCGCCGGCTTGATCCCGGTGAACGGCGCACCTTCGGAGGCCCGGTGCACCTCGACGAGGGTTGCGAACAGTTGCCCGTCGGCCAGTTCCTGCGCATCGCCTCCAAGCTTGCGGACGCGGACGGCCTTGTCGAATACTGCCTTGATCCGGCCTTCATCGGCTTCCGGAACCCACTTCAGCAGTGGCGTCACGTCACCGGCCGACAAGGCCGCCTGCGCCTCGGTAATGACCGGCCCATCCAGGGCATCGCAATGTGCCGCAGCGGTACCCATCAGGGCAAAGTTCAACGCGGCGGCGGTGGCAAAGGCATACAGGGTCTTGCTAAGTACGAGTTTCATCAGAGTATTCCTTGTATCGAAGGGAGTTGTCGTTTCACTAGAAGGCGTTCGCAAAGGGAGCCGTTGGACCGCTTCCCGTTGCGCACTTGCCGAGGTCAATCTTATGGAAAAGGACCGATATGATCGTTCTGGAAACTGATCTCGTACGACACGAGGAAAGCAAGAAATATCCTTTAGTTCAGTGACATAGAGGTTCGTTCTTTGCCGTGCGAAAAGTCGAACCGCAGAAACTCAGGGAACGGCATCCGGAGACGGCGCTTCTAGCGCCGCTGCGACCGATACTGGCTCGGCGTCGTCCCCGTCGCCTTCTTGAAGGCGGTGTTGAACACCGATTTCGAATTGAAGCCCGCGTCGTACATGACGTCGAGGATGCTGGTCGTGCTACCCGCATCCTCGAGCAAGCGCCTGGCTTGCGCTACGCGATAGCCGCTCACGAACTCGAAGAAGTTCTGTCCGAACCCTTGGTTGATCGCCCGTGATAGCTCGCGGGGAGCCACTCCCAATTGGCGCGCAAGCTGTTCGACGGTGAGGTTGGGGTTGAGGTGGGGACGGCTCTCCTCCATGTGACGGCTGACGCGCTCGATCAGCGCGGCGTCGGGTACGTGAGGCGTACCGGCCTGACGGTCGGTCGCGAGCAGATCCGCCTCTTCAGCGCTCAAGCCCGAGAAAACGACGGGTTGTCGCAGTGCGTTGAGAAGCAGGTAGTTGATGAACAGGAAGCCGGTCACCGCACCGGTGGCGACGACCCACTCGTTACCTGCAGCGCCGATGAACACGTGTGCGGACAGGCAGTAGATCATGCTGACCGTCCAGACGAACGAATATCCGATCAGCAACGCACGCAGCCAGGCAAGTTGCTTGCTTTCGATGTTGGAGAAGATTTGTCGGACATCGCGCCCGAAGCGATTGATCGCACGAATCGTCGCGTAGAGATACCCGAGAAACACCAGGTGGATCGCAACGGCAAGCAACGGCGAAGTAAGCACCCCGGGATGGTCCCGTTGCATCAGGATCTGTAGCTTCACCTCTGTGGGCTGGACGTAGTATTCCACCAGAAAAATTGCGGAGACTACCCAGAACAACAGGCTATGGACTACGTGTTCCGGCCGGAGCCGGAAGTCACGGTACATCAGCGATTTCGCGTAGAGAAAAAGCGTGCCTGCCTGCAGGAGCGCCACCAAAGTACCGAGGTAGGCGAGGCTCGGATGCTTGAGAGCCAGGCCTGTGCCATATAGGAAAATCTCGAACAGCCAGCCAGCGAAGCAGACCACTGTTACGAACAGCAGCCGGTTGCTGACCAGACTGAAATTGGACGGAAACAGCAGGAAGGCCGCAAGCGCCAGGGACTGGATGATGCTCGTGAGGAGCAGGACATCGGCGATGCTCAGATACATGCCACGGTCCGATTGGTTCGTGAACGGAACAGGACGCAACGCAGCACCGCGCTGCACCGTACCCTGCATTCCATTCGGCGCAAACCCTCAATGGATGGATCGATTACGGGCTGAAAACACGGCCAGACGGGACGTTCGCGTTCGGTACAGTGCATTGCGACCGGATTCTAGCGGAAATCCTCCACCGATAGCCCAACTCATCCTCAAGCCGCGTAGCAGCATTCCGCCGTTTCCCCCGATACCCCAGGTCTCCGCACCGGAAATACTTTTGAAACAATCGGGAAAGATCTGACTGATACGTTTCCCTACGCCCGGAACCCGTCCGGGCACCGCGGCCCATCCCGGGCCGACATATTTCTGCACCGGGGGGGGACATGGACAGATCAGTCGTATCGCTGGGGCTGTTGGGGGCCGCGTTGGGGGCTCTCGGCCTGGTATGGATCAACAACGGCCAGGGGATCGTCGGCGACGATCACGACCGGCACATCGCAATTCCCGACGAACTCATGATGCCGCTTCAGGTGCGGGCGGCGTATGACGGCGAACGCATCCTGTTCCAGTACCGCTGGCCAGCGGAACGTCCGGGCATCCACATGGACGTCTATCGCTACGAAGGGGGGCAGTGGATCAAGTACGGTGAGGACATCCCCGGCCCGCAGGAGCACCCGTTCCTGGAAGATCGCGTCGCGATGATGGTCGATGACGGCAGCGTACCCGAGTTCTCCCGCTACGGCGGCTACATCACGATCGGCGACGGTCTCGACGGCATGACCGACGCGGCCGACGAGGACGAGGTCGAAGCGCACCCATGGCTGGGCGCCGCACGCAAGCAGGACGTCGTCACCAAGTACCTCCCGCAGACGCGAAAGCATCCCGGCGAGTGGGGGTCGGTCGTCGCCGAGGAGCGGCTCAAGGCGCAGCGCGAAGCCGGCTACTTCCTCGACTTCTGGCACTGGCGCGGGCACCGTGGCAACGCATTGGGATTCGCCGATGACCAGTACGTTGCCGACATCCGGGGCGGCGATGCCGGCCGTAGCGGTTGGTCCACCAACTGGGATGCCGAGGCCAAGCGTCCGAAGTTCATGTACGACCCGGCCAGTACCGGTCGTCGCGCGAACAAGTGGGACGACCTGGTCAGCGGACGGGTCGGCCAGGACGATGTCTATTACCTGAGTCCCGACACGATGATCGAGTTCGACCCCGATCACGCTTGGCAAGAGGGCGATACGCTGCCCCGGCGCCTCGTGCGCAACTACGAAGGATCGCGCGCCGACATCCTCACCTCCGGACGCGGCCGCTGGGAGAATGGCTTCTGGGAGGTGACCCTGGAGCGCCTGATGGACACGGGCAATCCGCTCGAGGACAAGATCTTCCGCGAAGGCGGCGTCTACGACATCGCGATGGCCGTCCACCGCCACGCCACCGGCCTGCGCTGGCATTACGTTTCTTTGCCGCTGACCGTCGGTCTCGGGCGCGAAGCGACCGTGGTCGCCGAACGTTTCACCGGCGCTGCCCCGGCGTGGAACCAGCCCTGGCACACGGTCAAGCTGTTCTATCCGGGACAGGTCAACTGGCCTTTGCTGATCAGCCAGCGCCACGCAGGCAAGCCGATGATCGAGCGCGGCGTGCCGGTCAAGCACTACCACAACGAGGAGCAACTCGCGCGCTACGGCATCGAGATCGAGTTCGACGAGCCGATTCGTAGTCAGTGGCGCCTGACCCTGCTCGCCGGGCTGTTCATGTTCGTCGGTGTGGGCTTCGGCCTGACCCGGCTTCAGCGCAAGAACTGAGGAGATCACCACGATGGCACCGTATCACCACCTGCTGGCGCACTTTCCGATCGCGCTTCTGAGCCTGGCCTTCTTTATCATCCTGATGCGCGGTTTCTCTTCGAGCGAACTGGCGCGGCGATTCGACGCGGTCCTGCCCCACCTCCTGCTGCTGGGGCTCGCCGTAGGGCTCGTGACGCTCGCTACCGGCCTCATCATCTGGCCTAGCGAGGCGACGACAACCTCCCCGATGGGGCGCAACAAGATCCTGATCTCGGTCTGGATGATCGCCTGCTGGGGCGTCGTTCTGGCACTTCGCTGGCGCGGGGGTCAGGACCTGTGGAACGGACCGGGCCGTGCCCTCATGCTCGGCTTCGGCACGATGGGCATGATTCTGCTCGCCACCACAGGCACGCTGGGTGGGCACCTGCTCGGTTCGCCCTCGCGCCTCACCGGACTGTTCCGGGAGATCGGCTGGGAGGTGTATCACACCTACTACGCACCGGACTGGGTCCTGCTCGTACTCGTGGCCGTCGGCGCTGCGGGCGTGGCCGTCGGCCTGTTCGGGGCACGCAGCAGGCCCGCCGCATAAGTCCCCGGGCAACCTGCATTCCATTCAAGGGAAACCGAGGCATCGGACGCAGGGCGCACCGATGCCCGCCACGCAGCACCCATTTCAATCAAAGGGGGAAATCGAATGAGCAAGTTCACTTCAAGACGAAAGTCGGCGATCCGCACCATGACCGTCGCCGCGTTTCTGTCCGTGCTGCTCGTCCAGCCGGTGTGGGCCGAGCGCCCGATGGCCGTGGACGATGCCGGCACGCTCGATCGCGGCGGCGCCAAGCTGGAATTCGGATGGAGCAGGGACGACCGGGCGCGCGGGTGGGATGCAGCAGCCGGCTTCGCACCGATCGACAATCTGGAGCTCGAGATCGCATTCGAACGTGCACGCGACCACGATACCAGCCCTCGCACACGGCTCTCGGGCGTCGGATTCGCGGCCAAGTGGGTGCCCCTGCAGGCCGAATCCGGCCTGTCCGCCGGTCTCAAGCTCGAGTTCGGACGCGCTCGGGCGGACGATCGGGTCGGCAACAAGGAAACGGCCCGCACCCGAGGCCTGCTGGGCCTGGCAAGCTGGGCGTTCGAGTCCGGGCAGATCATCCATCTCAACCTGGGCCGCGAGTGGGAGCGCATCGACGGTGACACCGAGGCCGTCAACGTCTGGGGGTTGGGCTTCGAACAGCCGCTGGCCGAATCCGTCCAGCTCACGTTGGAGATCTTCGGCGCCGAACACAGCCGCCCGGACAAGCAGGTCGGACTGCGCTGGGAAGTCGCCGACGGCCTGAAACTGAGCGTCGCCGCCGGGCGCGGCAACAAGCGCCGTTTCGCCAACGCCGGCATCGCGTGGGAGTTCTGAAAAACCCGTACACGTGCCCTGGTGTGATCAAGCCCCCTGCGCCCGCACCGCTGCGACGGCGCGCGGCGGGGGCGCCTCCGAAACATGCAGCCGGCTTCCGGAGGGAATCGCCAGCACCGCTTCCGAGCCCCCTCCTTCCCTTGCACGCAGGGATATCTCCCAACCATTGGCGTCAGCCAGTTGCCGCGCGATGGCCAGCCCCAGACCCGACCCTCCAGTCGCAACATTGCGTGACTGCTCGAGCCGATGGAACGGCCGGAAGATGGCCTCCCGATCGCCGTCCGGAATACCCAGCCCGCGATCCGCGATACACACCACGCATCGGTCGCGCTCGCACCGCTGTGTCACCGTCACCGGGTGCCCTCCACCATAGCGCACGGCATTGTCCAGAAGGTTGGCGAGAATGCGCCGCAGCGCGAGCGGCTGCGCGAGAACGATGCACGCATGGCGCCCCACCCACTCGCAGCGTCCACCGATCCGGGTCACGCCGTCGATCAACTCCTCGATCACGGCGCTGATCTCGAGTTCTTCCACGGACTCCCCGGAAAATCCCTTGCCGATCTCCAGGAAGCGGGCGATGAGGCGGTCCATCTCCTCGATATCTCGGCGCAGGCCGGCCGCGAGCTTGGGGTTGGTGTCGGGCGAGAGCATTTCGACCGCAAACTGCATGCGGGCGAGCGGCGTGCGCAGGTCGTGCGAAACGCCAACGAGCAGCGTCGTTCGCCCGGCCAGCAACTCCCGCACCTGCGTGTTCATGTGGTTGAAAGTCAAGGTCAGCTGCGCGATCTCGTCCGGTCCGGTGGCCGGCAGGGCGTCGGGAAACTCGCCATGCCCGATGCGCCGTGCCACGTCGACGAGTCGGCGCAGCGGCTGGTTGATGCGCCGAACGAACACCATCGCCGTACCGAACGCGAGCACCGATCCGAGCGCGAGCATGAGATACAGCGTCACCATCGGATCGGCACCGATCCGATCTGCACTGAAGCCAACGCGTACCGACTCGCTCTCGACCGGTACGTCCACCCAGTACCAGGTCCCGTGCCGATCAGTGAGCACCTCGGACGACGTCCCGGTACGGCGCTCCATAGCCTCCGCCAACGCGACGACGTACGGAGAGGACGCGTTGTCGAGCGGCACGAGGCCCGTGACCGGGGGGTCGAGCCGCAACCCATGCTCGTGCGCGAGGCGGTCCACAAACTCGGGTCGGTCAGGCACCCAGCGATTGCTCCAGGACTCCGCCGTGAGCACCATCATTGCTGCGAGATCGTCAGCCGAACGCCTGACCATCGGCATGAACAGGTAGTAGCCGAGGAAGGCGTGGGTCAACAGATCGTAGACCAGAATGGCGACCCCGATCGCCGCGGCCGTGCGGGCGAAGAGGCTTCGGAACAGTCTCATCGGGGCTCTCCTCCCGGCGGGTCTGGCAGAAATATGTAGCCCTCTCCCCACACAGTGCGGATATATGCCGGTGCAGCCGGATCGGCTTCGATTTTGCGGCGCAGGCGTGCAATGCGCACGTCGATGCTGCGATCGAAGGGCGTGCGGTCGTAGCCGCTGAGCAGTTCAAGCAGCTGGTCTCGGGTCAGCACGCGATTCGGATGCTCGACAAAGACGCGCAGCAGGGCATAGTCGCCGGCGGTCAGGCCGATCTCGTTACCATCGCGCGCGAGATGATGGGTCTGCAGATCCAGGCGGAACGGGCCGAAACGGCAGATCCGCCCCGGACCTTCGCCAGTAGGCCTCCGGCCCCGATGCGATCGGCGCAGCACGGCGCGAATGCGTGCGAGCAGTTCGCGCGGGCTGCATGGCTTGGCCAGATAGTCGTCGGCACCGACCTCGAGGCCGACCACACGATCGATCTCCTCGCCGCGCGCGGACAGCATGATCACCGGGCAGCCCCCCCGCGCCCGCAGCCGATGGGCCAGCGTCAGGCCGTCCTCGCCAGGCAGCATAAGATCGAGGATGATCAGATCAGGGTCATGACTGCGCAACCAGGCTTCCATCTCAACCCCGTCGCCGACCGAGGCCGTCTTGTAGCCCTGTTGTGCGAGGTATTGTTCCAGAAGATCCCGAAGATCACGGTCGTCATCGACGATCAGGATCTGGTCGCATGCCGAACTCATCGGATCCATTCATGTTCATCCGAAAAACTGTATCGCTGCCCGAACCACGATCACGCCTGCGGCAAGCGCAGGCGCACACGCAATCCCCCCGCGGGTGCGGCATCAAGGTCGATGTCACCGCCGTAAAGTAGCGCGAGGTCGCGTACGATGGCCAGCCCCAGGCCCGATCCCGGTCGCTGTTCGTCGGCGCGCACGCCTCGCTCGAGCACGGCCTCCCGCACCGACGCCTCGAGCCCCGGGCCGTCGTCCTCGACCGTCACCAGCAACTGCCCGTCCTGCGCCGCCACGCGCACGTCGACACGACTCGCCGCCCACTTGCACGCGTTGTCGAGCAGATTGCCGAGCATTTCCTGCAGGTCCTGCTCCTCTCCCCGGAAAGCCAGCGTCCCGGGAACATCGCCGAGCGCAATTTGCAGGCCGCGTACGACATGGACCCGCTCCATGACGCGGACCAGGGCTTCCAGCACCGGTCGGACCGCGGTTCGTTGCCCCGGGATCTGCACGGCAGCCGCGGCACGCGCACGCGCGAGGTGATGATCGACCTGAACCTGGGCGAGGGCGACCTGCTCGGCCACCATGCGCGCCAGCGCGCTGTCGTCGCGAGCCGCAGCGTTCGCGAGCACCGCCAGCGGCGTCTTGATGGCATGGGCGAGATTGCCGGCCTGGGTGCGCGCACGCGCCACGACTTCTGCGTTGCGCGTCAGCACGCCGTTGAACTCGTCGACCAGTGGCTGGATCTCCGATGGGAAACGCCCTTCGATTGCGGCGCTGCGGCCATCGTGCACCTGCGCCAGCCCATCACGGAGCCGTTCCAGCGGCTTCCACGCGGTGCGCACCTGCACGACGACCGCGCCCACCAGCCCCAGTGACAGTGCACCGAGTGCGAAAACGAGAAGGTCGTTGAAGCGCGCTACCGGTTCGTTGATAAGTTCCTCGCTGGCTGCGACGATGAGGCGCAGCGCCTGATCCGGGTACTCCGCCGGTCGCAAAACCTGTTCGATCATCCGCAGCGGTTCGTCGTTCGGCCCGCGCACATGATGGACGTGCATCTCGCCGTCGACCAGCGCATCCGGCGGAACGGCCAGCACGGCATCCCACAGTGAACGCGAGCGCAACAACGCGACGGTCTCGGGCGTGCCACCCGGCTCCATCCGGTCGACCTGCCAGTACAGGCCGGACAAGGGCCGGGTCAGGCGTGGGTCGCTGAGCGGTGCGCGCAGCTGTGGCGCCTGCGCTTCGTCGAAAACGAGGTTCGCGGCCAGTTGGTCGAGATGGGTGCCCAGTTCGGCATCGAACTGGCGCGAGACGTGCTGGTTGAACAGGGATGACAATCCCCACCCGGCCGCCAGTACGGTCAGCACGATCCAGACCAGTGTGCCCGCGAGCAATCGAAGGCGCAGGGAGCCACGCCAGCGTTCCAAGCCGCCGTACATTCCGTTCACCCCGACGGGCATGCAAGCCGATACCCGAGTCCGCGCACGGTCTCGATCAGTTCGGGCGGCAGCTTCTTGCGCAGACGTGCGACGAAGACCTCGATCGTGTTCGAATCGCGGTCGAAATCCTGCGCGTAAATGTGCTCCACCAGTTCGCTGCGCGAGACGACCTGCCCGGGACGGTGCATCAGATAGGCGAGCAGGCGGAACTCGTGGCTGGTAAGCGCGAGCGCCCGCCCGTCGACTGTCGCGCGGCTGCGACGGGTATCGAGCACGAGCGGCCCGCAGACCAGTTCTGCGCTGGCCTGGCCAGCGGCGCGGCGGATCAGCGCACGCACCCGAGCGAGCAGCTCTTCCATGTGAAAGGGTTTGGTCAGGTAGTCGTCGGCCCCGGCGTCGATGCCCGCGACCTTCTCGTGCCACGCATCCCTGGCAGTGAGGATCAGCACCGGCATGGTGCGGCCGGCCGTGCGCCAGTGCTTGAGAACGGTGAGACCGTCCATCTTGGGCAGGCCGAGGTCCAGCACCACCGCGTCGTAGGACTCGATGTCGCCGGCGAAATGCGCGTCGTGACCGTTATCGGCGAGGTCCACCGCGTAGCCCGCGGCGGACAGGGCTTCCCGCAACTGCTCGGCCAGCATCGGTTCGTCCTCAACGACCAGTATGCGCATCAGCGCCGTCCTCCATCCTCGCCGGTCCGGATGTCGCTCCCCTTCGCACCGAGCACCGTGGCATCACGTGCATCGACCTTGAGCTTGAGCAGTCCGCCGCCGCGTCGCAGCAGCTTGATTTCGTAGATCCAGTGGCCGTCCTCACGTTCGAGTTCCACCTCGATGACCTCGCCGGGGAAGTCGCGTTCGACCTTCTCCAGCACGCTACGCAGCGACAGGACTTCGCCCGCCTCCAGCGCCCGGCGTGCCAGTTCGTGATCGTCGTCGGCCAGCGCCGTGCCGAACGCGACCATGCCGGCGCACAGCCCGGCGAAAAGCACTGTACGGATCGGAAAATACCTTCGCATCGTCTTTTCCTCGTGTCGCCGGCCTTGCCGACGCCTCGTTGTCCTGGAGTGTTTGTAGTCCAGCGAAGGTGAACGCCAGGTGAACAGGAGGTTCAGGGACCGTTCAGGCACGCACGCCGAGAATGCGCTCACGGTCAGGAAAAGGACCGAAACCAACCCGCACCGAGGAGAACCCACCATGCGAACCACACACCTTCTTTCCATCCTCTTGATAAGCGCCGGCATCGTTACGGGCGGCGCATTGCTCACGCCGGCGTTCGCCCAGAATGCCAGCTCCATGAGCGCCGGCGCAAGCGCTTCGTCGAGCGCAGAGTGGCTGACCATCCCTCAGATAATCCAGCGCCTGGAGTCGTCCGGCTATCGCGACTTCGAAGAGGTCGAGCGCGAATCCGACAGCTACGAGGTGAAGGCCACCGATTCGGAGGGGCGGCGCGTCGAAATCTACGTAAACCCGGTTACCGCCGAAGTTCTCAAGACCGAAATCAAGCGCGACAAGCGTTCCTGACTGTCCTTCTTTAGAGGCGGTCGGGACGACCACGGCCCGCCCGCCTCCGACGATCTTCACTCCGACATCCGAAACAGGCAACGACCATGACGCTACTGGCTGGAATCATCGGACTGCTTCTCCTGGCCTGGGGCTGGGACATCACGACCTCCGGAACGGGGGCCGGCAGCCTGCCGTGGGTCGTCCGCGAACAGGGGCTCTACCTGAGCGGCCTGCTCTCGATCGCGGCCATGTCGCTCGCGATGGTGCTGGCCACCCGGCCTGTCGCGCTCGAACGCCCGCTGGGCGGCATGGATCGGATCTACCGCGTGCACAAGTGGAGCGGAATCCTGGCAGCCATCTTTGCGCTGGGACACTGGCTGATCGAGATGTCCGACGACTTGATCAAGTCGCTGGCCGGGCGTGCCGGCCGACCGCCGAAGGTTGAATTCGATGGCCTGCTCGACACGCTGCGTGATGCCGGCGAGGAAATTGGCGAGTTCGCGATCTACGTGCTGCTGGCGATGGTCGTCCTGACGCTTGTGCGGCGTTTCCCCTACAAATTCTGGCGTCCGCTGCATCGGGTCATGCCGGCGCTGTACCTGTTGCTGGCTTTCCATGCTGCCGTGCTCACCCCGCTCGATTACTGGTCGCAACCCATCGGCTGGCTGCTCGCCGTACTGCTCGGGGCCGGGTCGGTCGCTGCCGTGCAGTCGCTCACCGGACGTATCGGGCGCGAACGGCTCGCGCACGGGACGATCACCACAGTGTCGTCCCCCACGCCTGACGTCACCGAGGTCACCTGCCGTCTGGACAGGCAGTGGCATGGTCATCGTGCCGGGCAGTTCGCCTTCGTCTGTTTCGACCGGCTCGAAGGGGCGCACCCGTTCACGATCGCCTGCGCCGACCGCGGCGATCGGACCGTCACCTTCCAGATCAAGGCACTGGGCGACTACACCCGGGGGCTTGCGCGACGCATCGCCCCAGGACAGTCGGTACGCGTCGAAGGACCCTACGGTCGCTTCGAGCTCCAGCGCTGCGACCCACGTGCCGAGCAGATCTGGATTGCGGGTGGCATCGGTATCACGCCGTTCCTGGCCTGGCTGGACGCCCTGCGCACCGATCCCGCATCGGCACCGGCGGCCGATCTGCATTACTGCACCCGCGACACCGCTCGCGATCCCTTTGTCGACCGGCTCGAGGCCCTGTGCGCAGAGATCCCCGCCATCACGCTGCATGTGCATGACAGCAGCCGGGACGAAGCCCTGAGTGCCGGACGGCTGGCCAGGCTCCATGACGAAACGCGCCCTGCGGAGGTCTGGTTCTGCGGCCCCCGTGGATTCGCCGAGCAATTGCGTGACGGGCTGCAGCGCACGTGGCGCGGCCGTCTGCGCTTCCATCAGGAAGCGTTCGAAATGCGCTGACAGGAAATCGGCCCGATGAATCGACAGCACTTCCGTGCAGAGAACCCGCCCACGGTCGGGTCGCCGTACTTGGCCCGGTCGACGGGCACCCCGAGCAACCCCCATGCCGTCACACGACGGCCCACTCGTCAGGAGAGACCCATGCACATCCTCACTCGTATCCCGCGCATCGCACCCGCCCTCGGTCTCACTCTGGTGCTCGCCGCCAGCAGCGCATGGGCGGCAACGCAACCGGTGCGCTCGCACGATCATCGCGCCACGGCAACGACCCTCGACCTGTCCCCGGACGGCCACAAGTGGGCAAGCGACGCATCGCTGGGCCACGCCATGCAGCGCATCCGCGATGTCCTGCAGCCCGATGCCGAGACGATCCTCGCCGATCGCCTTGACAAGCGCCAGTACCGCCGATTCGCGAAGTCCATCAACGGAGTCATCGCCGACATGGTCGCCAACTGCAGTTTGCCGGTCGAGGCCGATGCCCGGTTCCATGTCATCCTCGCCCAGATGATGGACGGCGTGGCTGCCATGGAGGGCCAGCACGAGATCGGTACCCGGCGCGAAGGGGCGGTGATGATCCTCGCCGCGATCGAGAAATATGCGATGTACTTCGACGACCCGGGTTTCGAACCGGTCCGTCGCTGACTTTCCGGCCGCCCCGCGGCGAAGGGCTGGCCCCCTTGCCCGTCGCCGCGGTGCGCGGCCCTTTTTACATCCATGACTGCAAGAAAAGCGAGACTCCGCCGAGTTCGTTTGTACGGAAACGACTACGCAATGGGCCCGAATCCTAATGATCGCTAACTGACTTTGCTTCAAACCCAGTGCATCTTGACCACGACCCGTGCTGGCCAAGTCGTTTGAATGTGTTCTATGACAGGTTTCGACGTTAACCGGCCATATGGATGACCGCATTGTGGAGAGAACGAGGGGCTGCCGCTGGCCGTATTTCATCAATGAGGCATGCCGCCGCAAAGCGGCGCTCGGCGCAGACCGAGCATCGTCACCGGCAGGTTATCGCGATCGACGTTGAACTCGTGCTCGCGGCCATCACCTTCCGCTCGACTTGCTCGACTGAACGTCAGGAAAAGACCCAGACCTGCCGGTCGAGCTCTTTCGAAGCGGCCATTCGCCGCAACACTTGCCGCGGCGATAGCTGCCGTTCGTTACGCCCGGGCGATGTCGGCGCCTGAGCAGCAGGTTCGAAGTCGGACCGGTCCGTGAGTGCAGGACAATCGCACCGTTATGTCAAAACTCCGAGCACCTCTGCCCGGAACGCGTCAATCGTAGGAAGGTTGTCCGTCACGCGCAGCACGTAGATGGGCACCACGCTCGCAGATCACGCGTGCGATCTTCCTCTGCGTCCTATGCGACGATGACGAGACTATAACCATCACTTCTTCTCACGCATCGTCTTTAACGCACCGCCCCATGCAATAAGCTGGTCAAGCATGGCGTTAACCGAGTCCTCGTTACGGGGATGCGGCTTGAACACGCTGAAGTTCTCGAAATCGGTGAAAAGCGATAGCATCACCTGGTTCCGCACGTGGGCAATTTGCAACTCGCTGGCCACTAACCGCAGTTGCTCTACCGCCCGCGCTCCACCCGCGCTGCCGTAACTGACGAAACCCGCCGCTTTGTTATTCCATTCGCCGTACACAAAATCGAGTGCGTTCTTGAGTGCGCCCGAAGTGCCGTGATTATATTCAGGCGTCACGAATACATAAGCGTCGAAGGAAGCGACCTTTTCGGCCCATGCGATAGTGTGCGGCTGCGCGTACCGCCCCTTTGATGGCGGTACCGGCTCATCGAGCAGCGGCAGGTTGAAATCCACAATGTCCACCAACTCGAACTCGGCATCATTGCGCTGCTTGGTGATGTCATGAACCCAGCGCGCGACTGCTTCGCCAACGCGCCCCGGACGGGTGCTGCCAATGATAACTGCAACTCTGAGCATCGCTTTCTCCTTCACTATTCTCATCACAATCACGGCGATCGTCGTCGCTGTGCAGACCGCATCGCCCAGGCTCAACGATAGACGAGACCCCCATCAATCAGTGGAGACTGCCCGGTCATGTAGTCTGAATCGGGGCCTGCCAGAAAGGAAACAAAGGCCGCCACATCTTCGGGGGTCTGCGCACGGCCCAATGCGATGCCGCCGACGAACTTTTCGTAGCTTTCGCCGATTTTCGCACCCGTGATTTCGGCCATGCGCCGGTCGATCTCGACCCACATATCAGTGCCGACAACGCCGGGGCAGTATGCGTTGATCGTAATGCCGTCGCCCGCAAGCTCCTTTGCCGCCGCCTGCGTCAGCGCGCGCACGGCGAATTTGGTTGCCGAATACACCCCTAGCAAAGGAAATCCTTCGTGCCCCGCGATAGACGACGCACTGATGATCTTGCCCTTCTGTCCGCGCTCCTTGAACTTCGCGGCGGCGGCTTGAATGCCCCACAGTACGCCCTCGACGTTGACCTTGAGTATCTTTTCAACTTCCTCGGGTGTGACATCGGCGAGCGCTTGAATGTTGGCGATGCCTGCGTTGTTGACCATCACATCGAACCCACCAAGCTCCTTTTCGGCGTGGTTGACGGCGGCGTAAACCTGCTCACGTTGTGTGACATCGGCCTTGAAGGTCGTGGCCTTTCGACCGAGCGCGCGCACTTCATCGGCGACTGCCTGCATTGTGTCGTCGTTGATATCCACAATCGCGATATCGGCACCATCGCTTGCCAGGCGCACCGCAATCGCGCGTCCGATTCCCTGTGCCGCGCCCGTTACGAGAGCGACTCTTCCGTCAATGCTCATGTCTGCCTCCTTGTATTCCCACTGCCTGGCAACCCCTCATTGGCCACGCCCGATTGACCGTACTACTTGTCCTGCGTGATCTCGGTTCGGTAGGCCACAGATTGCGGGAGCGCTGAGAACCAGCATCAAGGGAGCCTTCGCAAGTTCAGCGGCGCGTCCCTCGCGGCACCGACGGCGAGTAGCGGAATCGCAGACATCCCGGGATCAACAAGATCAGGCGTTTCAGGAGGCCCTCCCATGCTGGAATCGCTGGGCGACAACTAGTATGCGTTGCTCGGAGGATTGCTGGTGCTCGCGAGCGTCGGTCCGGGCGCACTCAGTCTGGATACGCAGCGAAGTGCCCGACCGGGGTTCAGGTCACATGAAGGGCAATACGAGCAGGTATCGGCAAGCGTGCAGCGCGGCTCGATCGCGGCTCGCTAGTCGTGATCGAAAACGGAAGGATCCGCCGTGCCGCTGACTTGCAGCACACCCCAGGCTCCTCGATCCGTGCGCATCAATGCATGGTCCACCAACACGTAATTTCCGGGGTAATCGAGCGTGAACTCGACGATCGTGGCGCCACCCGCAGGAACATTGGTCGTTTGCACGTTGTGGAGTAGCGCGCCGCCAATGTTGGCTTCGGGGTAGACCGTGTCGAAAATCTCCCCCACCAGGTGCAGTGACGAACTCATTGACACACCGCCGTTGCCCACGTACATGCGGATCCTGTCACCCACCTCGGCGTGCATGTTGTCGACGATGGCGCCGGTGCGGCCATTGAACACGACGTACTCCGGCTGGCTGTGGAGCATCTTCTTCGCATCGAATGCCTGCAGCCCTTTCCGTCCCAGAGCGCCGGTGGTGTACAGCTCGCCCTGCATGACATAGAACTCCTTGTCCACCGGCGGCAGGCCCTGTTCGGGCTCCACCAGGATCAGGCCGTACATGCCGTGTGCCATGTGCACCGACATATTTGGTACGGCGCAGTGGTACACATACAGGCCCGGGTTCATGGTGCGAAAACGAATGCTCTTGCTCTCGCCCGGGGCAACCACGGTTGCCTCTCCACCGCCGCCAGGGGCCGTGGCCGCATGCAGGTCGATATTGTGGTGGTGCAGGCTCGATGCGTTGTTGTGCAAGGTGAGCTCGACGGTATCGCCCACCCGCACGCGGAGCATCGGGCCGGGCACCGTGCCATTGAACGTCCAGTAATTGAAGACGATCCCTGGCGCAATTTCGGCGAGAACCTCCTGCGTCTCCAGCGTGAGGCGGATGAGGGCCGGTTCGCGCCGCCCTGCTGCATTCGACAGCGGTTCATCCGTCCTTGCGATTGTGATCGCCGGCGGCACATGATTGGGATCATGGGCAATGTCTTCGACCCACTCGAACTGGTCCATTTGACGGAAAAACGTCAGTACGCTCTGCAGCGGCAAGCCCGGACCCGCGCCCGGGCCGAAGGACTGGACGTACATCGGGTACTGGAACAGATACCCCTTGCCGACAGACACCGAAGCAAAGATCGCGACACCGACGATGAATACGACAATCGCCGCCCGCATCGGTCCGGAGTCGATGCTATGCACCAGGCGCAGGAAGAAGAACAGCGATGCCGTGGCGGCGATGACAAAGCCGTACGCCTGCAGCAGGCTCACGCGCAGGAACCCGAACAGCGAGAAGCCACCCACCAGCAGGATCACCGGCACGCCGAGCAGCAGCGCCGCTGCAACGATGATCACGAGAACGTTCGACAGTCTATGCAGATTCATGTGGCGCCCATGTTATATGGGCGATACTCGGTGTAGGCGCCCAGCCTGTCCGTTCGCTTGCGCACGCACCGCATCGGCATTCTCGCCTGCGCACTACAGGCACGCGCCGGCCAGCAGTTCGCAGGATCTCAGTCGTGCGACCGGATCGAAGATAGCGCTGGCGACGATCACCTCGTCAGCGCCTGCCGATGCGATGAATGCTTCACCTTTGCGGGAGACTTCTTGCCAGCACACGTTTGACACGAGCGGCAGCTACTGTACCAAGAGGCTCGGCAACCGGCCTCGAACACGCATTGACCCGGCCGTGCCTGACAACTGTTCGCGGCGGCAAACCCGCATTCCCCCCGCGAGGCGGCGACCGCTTACCGACATGGAGTCGTCGTCTCTATAGACCGTCTCGGTCGGCAGCTGGCGCAAGCGTTAAAAAACGCTATCGCCGACATCCGCCCGATCAATCAGGCGCGCTCTACCCGAACCCGCCCTTCCAGCCCGCGCTGAACGAGTCCGGCCGATCGTGGACTCAATGCTCGTAGCAGTCGCTGCCCCCAGTGCCCTTCCTGCATTCCGAGCCCGCGATGCTTCCGACGCCGCAACAGGAACTCAGCCCCGTCTCGCGACGACAGTACGGTGCTCGTTGCCAGTGACAGTTCGAAGGTGCGCCCTGCGGTGAGTACGATGTCGCGTGCGTCTCCGTACTGAGTGATCCACAGGGCGCCCCGGCGGCACTGGATCTCGATCCCTGCAGCGTGTTCCAGGACCAACGATTCGCCAGGTGCCAGGCGAAGCTCCTTCAGAGTCGTATTCATGTCCATGGCGCTCTCCGTCAATCCCCTTATGAATGCTCAGAATGCATCTATACGAGTTGTGTGGATCAGAGTATTGCCATAACATGTGGCGACATCAAACGGTCGTTTTGCATGTAATGCATGCGTAATAGACATGGATAGAACACTGCTGAATCTGCCCCCGCTCGATCCACTCCGTGGCTTCGTCGCGGCCGCACGACACTTGAGCTTCACGCGCGCAGCCGACGAACTTTGCCTCACCCAGTCGGCTATCAGCCGACAAGTGCAGACGCTCGAATCGGCGTTGGGCGTCACGTTGTTCGTGCGCAGGGTGCGCAGCCTCACCCTGACGCCTGAGGGTGCGCGCCTGGCTGCGGCCGCGCAGATCTGGCTGCTCGACTACGCAAACCTGTCGGCCTCGCTGCGCCAACCGGGATCACGTCCGGTGACCGTGACCGCGTCGATCGGAATCGCGGCGTTGTGGCTTGTGCCGCGGCTGACACGTTTTCACGACCAATATCCCGGGATCGACGTGAGACTTGACGCAACCAACCGCATCGTCGATCTGGGTCAGGACGGGATCGATCTTGCGATCCGCTACTGCGCTGACCGCGACGCGCCTGTCGGGGCGCGGCGGCTGTTTGGCGAAACGGTCGTGCCCGTTGCAAGCCCGGCACTTGCCTCCGCGCCGCTGGACCGGAACACGTTGCCCGGGTCGGTGCTGCTCGACTACGACGATCCACACTACCCGTGGTTACGCTGGGATGGCTGGCTCGCGGCGATGGGACTCGACAGGATTCGTCCGCGCGCAGTCCTCACCTTCAGCCATTACGATCAGCTCATTCAGGCGGCAGTCGCCGGACAGGGCATTGCGATCGGACGCACGGAACTGGTGTCGGATCTGATCGCCGATGAACGTCTGGGCATCGTCGGAGCAGCTCACCACACTATCGAGGGACGCAGCTTCTGGCTCGTGGTGTCCGGGGGTACGCAACGACCCGAGGTGGCGCAATTCGCTCGCTGGGTGGAGGAAGAGGCATTCAAGCGCCCCTAAAGGGCGCTGGACGAATGGCCTGCTGCGGGCCGGGAAGAGCCCCGATCATTCTGATTCGGCCTGAAGGCCCGAGGCCGACATCCGCCCCGAATCAGACCGAGGTCGGCCCCCCGGATCGAGTACATGGAAGCTTCCCCGCATTGTTGCGGTCAGTTTGCCTTCCGAAAGGATGGCTCCGGAGGCATGACAGACATTCCGCCCGATACGGATTCGGTCAATCTCGCTTTCGAGGCACATGCCGGCATGCGCGGGCCTCAGGTAATCAACTGTCAGACTGGAGGTGACGATCCTGGCATCCGTGGGTAATCGATGCGCGACGTTGTAACCGAGCCAGATGTCGGCCATCGTGGAAAGAAATCCCCCATGCACAAGATTGAAGCCATTCAGGTGTGCATCGCGCACGGCGACGCGAAAACGGATCCGAGAGCCCTCGAACCGGGCCCAGATCGTGGCAAAGGACGGCACGAACAGACCGCGCATGGGCCATGCCGAGAACCCCGCCTCGATCCATCGATCTTCGAACAGGGACCTGTTCAACGGATCGAAATTCCATGCATGCTCAGGGCGTCACCAATCGCGTCCTCGAGGCGATCGTTCCCCCAGTACATCTGGCCTCGCACGAAGAAGGTGGGGGCCCCGAAGATGCCCCGCCTTTCTGCGGCCTCGGTCTGTGCGCGAAGTCGCGCCTTGTTCTCTTCGGCCTGTGCCTCGACGATAAGCCTTTCGGCGTCGAGCCCCAGTTCGTTGAGAACGTCACACATGGCATCGGGCGAGTTGATGTCGCGATCTTCCGCAAAGTTCATGAGCATCACTTTCCTCGTGAAGGCCCCAATCCAGGGTTCATTTCGGCCGAGTATCGCCAGGCGCATCGGCAACAACGCCAGCCGCGGGAACTCGCTGGGCCGTCTCCATGGAACGTCGTACTTCCGGCATTGGCGAACCATGTCTTCCCACATGTATGCCCCTTTGCGTCGTTGCAGCACGAAGGGGGACGTTTCCCAGCCAAACGACTTGAAGATCGGCCCAAGCAAGAACGGCATCCAACGCACGGCGAGCCCGTTGCATTGTGTCAGGGACTCGATCCGCATTGCACTCAGATAGCTGTAGTTACTCCCGAACTCATACCAGAACTCGATTTCGTTGTTCATGGGATCGAGAGTTTCAATCGAATGTCACAAGGCAGCGCACTTCGATGCTTCGGCGAAGCGACGCATCAGGCGGCGTGTGAGGGTGATCGAAGGCTGCATGGGGCGTGAAACGCGAGGTGCCGTTCAATTGCGAGTCATACTGCTTGAACACGAGTGCTTCGTCGTTGTTCATCGCGGAAAAATATCGCCACGCATGACGCACCGAATAGTGAACCAGGTAGATCTCTCCAGCCCTGTTCGGGTAGTACACGTCACTCGCAACCAGGTCGTGCACGGCAATGGTACGAGCGTCACAAAGGGCCAGAGGCGTATCCAGGACCGGGCCGTTCAATGGCCGCCAGATATTGACAATGCAGAAGCGCCCGACGCTTGCCAGCGGAGCGGTATCGTGCAGAACGACAGCAAACCGCCGCCGTCCCGACGCCTCGGTGTAGTCGTTGTGCGCACGACCTACACCGGCTGGCCTCGAGCCGTCCCCGCTGCGTCCAAACGATAGCGCCGGGCGACCCGGCTCGCGACGGCGCACAAGGTGGTCGAACACATAGGCCTTCGTACCACAGGTGGCGCTTAGCGCAAGTTCTGCCGCATCGGGATAGTAGTTCCTGACGATGGATGCCTCATCCGAAAAATCCACGTCACGGGTTGGTGCATCCCGAAGCTCGAAACCGTCGCAGCTGAGTGAAGGCGGAACCTCGAATCGCCGTGCATCCAGGATCGGCATGCATGGCTGTTCGTACTCGCAGTTCTGCCAAGGGATGCCCGACGGAGGCTCGAACATGTAATTGAAGGGTCGTTCGTCCTGGGGCTTCAGATAGCCGATCTCTGCGGAGATCCCGTGGCTACCGGCCGGATCAAGCAGTTGTCGAGTGAAACTGCGATCGCCACACTCGAACGGCTTCGAATCGAAAGCCTCTTGCGTCGTAGTCAAGGTTGCGCTCCTGCGCAGGCACGCCTGCGTTCAAACCGGTGCCTCATTGCACGGGCTTCAGGGTCGTATTTGATTCCGCTCGAGGGCTTTGTTCAACCGTGATTCTTGCGCGACTCACATGCGCATGACGCATGTTATGAGCTGATGGTCCGGCGTAGAGTGCCGATTTCAAGATTCCTTTCTTGCCGAGGCCTCAGCCTCGACCCATTCGGCCAGGTTCAGCACGTCCTTACGAGGGTTCGCCTCCGCTCGAATGAGCCAATACCCGTAGTCCGGCGAGAGATCGACATCCTTGCCCAGTGCGATCAGGCGGCTGTCAGCGAGCATGCATTGCACAAGTGGCATACGTCCGAGCGCAATACCGTGCCCTGCGACGGCAGCCTGGATCACCTGGTCGTACTGATTGAAGCGCAGCACGGCCTTTGGGCGCACTTGACCGCAGCCCGTCGCATCGAGGAAGGACGACCACCGAAGCCAGGGATGGATCGCATCATCGAACTCGATGAGCACCTGCGCTTCGATCTTCTCCGCAGTGTCAAGGCAATCCAGCCCGAGGCTCGGGTGGGCCACTGGCACGACCGATTCCGAGAAGAGTTTCCTGGAACCCTCCGGGGCATCGGAGACACTGCAGTAGCGGATGGCAAGGTCGATATTGTCCATACGCATGTCAAGCAGCTTGTTGTTGGTTGAAAACCGGACATCAACGGTCGGATGCTGGCGCTGGAATCGGACCAGGCGCGGCAGCAGCCACAGGGTCGTAACACCGATGCTTGCGGTGATGGTCAAGGGCATTCCCTCACGCGCCGAGTCCAGCGTAGCGAACACATCCTGAATTTGCTGCAACGCGCTGTCGGCGACACGGAAAAGCCGCTCACCCTCCGGAGTGAACGCGATGGCACGGTACTTACGTACCAGCAACGCGGTTCCCAGCGCTTCCTCAAGAGTACTGATCTGACGGCTGACGGCCGACTGGCTCAGGCACAGATCCCGGGCCGCCTCGGTAATGCTCATTCTCCGGCCCGTCGCAACAAAACCACGCAACTGGTCAAGCGAAGCCAATCGAAGGAGTGGTACTGACATGTTCCTCTCTCATGCGTGACATGCACAAATATTGCTTGAGCGCCCCGTCCGGAGACCACTAACGTCACCGCATGCAAGGCAGTGTTTCATACTAGGCAGGTTCCACGCATGCGTGCAACACAAGTCAGTACTGCGCTCGAACACGACCGTCGACAGGCAAGACGCATCCTCGCCGCGGTCATTCTCGGTGGAATCCTCATGGGTCTCGCCCTCGGCGCACGGCATGTGCAGGGTCTGTTCCTGGTCCCCATGACCGTCGACCGCGACTGGACCCGCGAGGGCTTCGGTTTCGCCATTGCCATTCAGAATCTGGTGTGGGGCTTTGCCCAGCCGATCAGCGGCATGATTGCCGATCGGTTCGGCTCGGTTCGGGTCATCGCAGCAGGGACGGTCCTCTACGCGCTGGGGCTCGTCTCCATGGCCTCGGCCACCACACCATTCGGCCTTACGCTCGGCGCGGGTTTCGTGATCGGCATCGCCCTCTCCTGCACCTCGTTCGGTGCGATTTACGGTGCCCTCAGCCGCATCGTCCCGGAAAACCGACGCCCGTGGGCATTGGGCATGGCGGGAGCCGTCGGTGGCGCCGGTCAGTTCATCATGGTTCCCACCGCACAGGCGCTGATCCACTCCGTCGGATGGATATCGGCGCTTGTCGTCCTGGCCCTCCTGGTCGCACTTGCAACACCTGCGGCTGCAAGCCTGAACGACCGCCATGCCGCACAGCACATAGCAGTGATCGGTGCCGGATCGATCAGACTTGCGGTGCACGAAGCCTTCACCCACCGCGGCTTCCTCCTACTGAACGCAGGCTTTTTTGCGTGCGGTTTCCAGTTGGCTTTCATCGGAGTTCACTTGCCCGCATATCTCCTGGACAAGGGACTGCCAGCCACGACCGCCGTAAACGGGCTGGCCATCATTGCCTTCACGAACGTGATCGGTACCTACTGGTGCGGGATCCTGGGTGGCATGTGGCGACGGAAGTTTCTGCTTGCATGGCTGTATCTGATCCGCTCAGCCGCCATCGCCCTGTTCGCCTTCCTGCCGCTGTCGAACGCCAGCGTCTATGCATTCTGCGCCGCGATGGGCCTGATGTGGCTTGGCACGGTACCCCTCACAAACGGTCTGGTGTCGCAGGTCTTTGGTGTCCGCTACATCTCCACGCTGTTCGGATTCGTTTTCTTCGGCCACCAGTTGGGAGCCTTTGCCGGAGCCTGGTTGGGCGGCATGGTCTTCGATGCCACAGGCTCGTATCAGCCGATCTGGATCCTGGCCGTGTTGGTCGGTGTGCTCGCGGCAGCGGTCCACATTCCCATAGATGATGCGAAACGGCATACATTTCCGATAACGGGCGTCGTACCGTGAGCAGGCAGTCGATCCAGCATTGGCTGTGGAAGGGCGCGCTGGCCATCGTGGTCCTTTGGGGAGGTATTCGTCTTTACGGATTGCCACAGATCGGGCCATTCCTGCTGTCCGCGTGGTCGTTTTGCAGCTGACTGGACGTTCAGAGGGACAAAGGTGCAGAAGTCCCGCCCTGCGGATCGTGCGCGGGCGGGCAACGGCTTGTCGCGATGGTCGTCTCACTTCCTGCCCCTTCAGGGTGTTGAGATGGCTTGATCCGTAGAACCCGAGAACCGATGAGTACCCCCATTGCTCCAGATTCATACTCTACCGAGGAGTCCCTTCATGAGCAGCTTCGAACAGAATCGTGCCCCGACGCACGCCGACCTTTACTTCGACGTCGTGTCTCCGTACGCGTATCTGCTCGATGCAGTTCTTCGCAAGGAAGGGTTTCCACTTGCGATCAGGCTCCATCCAGTGCTCTTTGCAGGCCTCCTCGAGGCCCATGGCAACAAGGGGCCTGCCGAGATCGATGCGAAGCGTGAGTTCACTTATCAGCTTTGCACCTGGACCGGCCAGTTGCGTGGCATCCCGTTCATGATGCCCTCCTTGCACCCGTTCAATCCGCTGCCCTATCTGAGACTGATCATTGCGTTGGGGAGCACGAGCCGTGCGACATCGACGGTTCTGGACGCCTTGTGGACCACCGGCTGCGACCCTGAGGATCCTGCAACCTGGCGCTCAGTGCTCGAACGGTTGACGGTGCCGGATGCCGACGAGCGCATCGCCGACCCTCAGGTCAAACTACAGTTGCGCGAAAATACCGACAAGGCAGTAAGCCTCGGGATCTTCGGCGTACCCACCCTGATGGTGGGCAAGCGCCTGTTCTGGGGTCTTGACGCGCTGCCCATGGCCAGAGCGTACGTCGATGGCGACCCCCGGCTGTCCACCCCGGCGATGCACGCCGCTAGCCAGACCCGCTTCGGTGCCAAGCGGCGCACTCGTTGAGAAGGGTTCCTTACCCCGCACTTCTCGATACCGATCAGCCGGGAAATGCGTCCAGCGGACGGACATCCGGTGCACCCGGTGCCGGTGTCCGGGCAACATTCATCACCCAGCACACGCACGCAAAGTATCCGATCAGTGCCGTCAGTTCGACCACGCCCTGTTCGCCCCACCTCAGAAGCGCACGCTCGTAGGTCACATTCGTGACGCCGTGCCGATCAAGCAACTCGTGAGCAAAGTCATAGGCAGCCGATTCGTCATACGACATGTCGCGAGGCCAGCTGCCGTGCGCGAGATCGTCCAGCGTCTCGCTGCCCGTGCCTGCAGCGATCGCAAGCGGATAGTGAATTGCCCACTCGAACTGGTTGGATGTGTACCGCGCAACGACGAGGGTCACAAACTCATTCACACGCGTCGGCAGGACTGCCTCGAAACGTAGATACTCACCGACCTTCGCGAGGCGCTCGAGCAGGACGGGGCTTCTGAGAAGGGGGATGAAGGGTCCCTTCACCCCTTTGCGCGGACCATTGATCAACCCGTCTGCAGCCGTACGCTGTGCCTCGTCCATCCGCTCGTGCGGTGGCAGTGGCAGGCGCTCGCTGCAGTCACGGCCAAAGCCCTGGGGAACCGTGCTTTCGGTATCGCTCATACTCCTTCCTCCTGTGCATCAAGTGTGGATCGCGAGAAAAATCCAAGCAGCAGCGTGCTGGTGACAAGGCCAGCCGCAGCCAGCGTCAGTGCAACATCGATCGGCCACCCGACCCCACCGATTGCGCTGACGACCAGCGGACCGAACAACTGACCGGTGGCGAACGCCGCGGTCATTGCCGCCATTAGCCGCTGGGCATCCACACCGGCGACGGCGCGTGCTTCCTGCATCCCGAGCATCGTGATGACCATGAACGTGCCTCCAACGCAGATCGCTGCAAGCACCAGGGCTGCGAGCGCCCCCCAGACCACCGGCAGGATGACTCCCACCGCCATCACGACCTGTGCCACTGCCCACCAAGTGCGGCGCGAGTATGCGCTACCGCGACTGGCCGCAACCAGGGTCGAAGCCATCGCGGCGAAACCGAACACGGGCCAGACCCAGCCGAACACCGCCGGGTCCGGCATCAGGGCCCGTGCCTGGGCGGGCAGGAAAGTAGCCGGCAGGATGTAGCCGAAACCGAATAGCCCGTAGCAAAACACCAGCAACCCACCACTCTTGCCCGATCTCGTCGGATCGACCCTATCGGCTTCGACCACCGCTGCACTAGTCGGGGACTTTAGCGATCGGGCGCCACCTGCTGCCGCCCGTGCGGACTGCCCCGTTTCGGCCCGCGGGCGCTCGGTCGCCCCGTGCCATGCGAACACAGCCCCGACGCCAGCAACGAGGGCGAGTGCCCACCACCCCGAACGGGAGTCCCAGCCCGCGACGGACAATCCGTGACAAAGCAGCCCCGCAACCGTCATGCCAAACCCGACGCCTGCGAATACGACGCCCGAAAGCTTCGATCGGGCGGTTTGTGCAAGACGTCCAAGACTCAGTGCGGCCGTCCCAACCAGTACCCAGGCGCTGGCCACTCCCGCGACGAAGCGTGCCGCGGACCACAGCATCGGCGACGATACGAATGCCATCAACGCGGTCGTGGCGACCACGAGCATCAGCCCCCCGCGCATCAGCGCGGAAGGGCTTGGGCCGGATCGGATCGCAACCACCGCACCAACGAGATAGCCCAGATAGTTCGCGCTTGCCAGCCACCCGCCTTGCGCGAGTGTGAGCCCCATATCTGCCTGCATCAGCGGAAGGAGCGGCGTGAAGGAAAAGCGACCGATTCCCATCGCTACGGCGAGCGCAATCATGCCGGCCAGGGCAAGATGAACGTCGGAACGGTCGGATTTGGTATGCATGGATCGCACTGTAATGCGCTAGACTAGTTCCCATCCATTGAATTGTTCAGAACATCGTTTCAGAAAATGAGAACAATTGAGCTCGATGAACTCGAGATCTTCCATGCCGTGGTCACGCAAGGCGGCGTCGCCCGCGCCGCGCAGGCGCTCAATCGCGTGCCTTCGAACGTGACCACACGGATCAAACAGCTTGAGGAACGGCTCGGCGTTGCATTGTTCAGCCGTCACGGCCGCCGTCTCGTTCTGACCATGGAAGGCCGGCTACTTCTCGGCTATGCCGAGCGGTTGCTACGGCTCGCGGGTGAAGCCGAGTCTGCAGTCCGTTCCGGGCAACCGCTGGGCGTCTTCCGGCTCGGTTCGCTCGAGAGCACGGCCGGAAGCCGTCTGCCGCCCATCCTGTCCGCCTATAATCGCACCTATCCCGACGTGCGCGTCGAGCTCGTCACGGGCACGACCGGCGCATTGATCACGCGGCTGATGCGCCATGACATCGAGGCCGCCTTCGTGTCCGAGCCGTTCACCGCCCCCGGATTGCTCTTCGAGCCGGTGTTCGATGAGGAACTGGTCCTGATCAGCGGCATGGGCGTGCCGGCGATCCGGAGCGCGTCGGAGGTGGGCCGCGCGACGCTGATCGCGTTCGCGAACGGCTGTTCGTACCGCAAGCGGCTGGAGGATTGGCTGGGCGATTCGAACATCTTGCCCGAACGCGTGCTCGAATTCGGTTCGTACCCCGCGATCGTCGCATGCGTGGCCGCCGGCACCGGCCTGGCCATCGTGCCGCGCTCGGTGCTGGCCGCCCTCAACGCCTCGGCCGAGATCCGCCAGCACCCCCTACCCCCGTCGATCTCGCGCAACCGCACGCATCTGCTATGGCATCCGGGCATCGAGTCGCTTGCCCTGCAAGGCCTGCGCGCGCTCGTTCTGAAGTGGCGCGAGCCGCCGGCGACGACGTCCCATGTGCGCACTTGAGGGGAGCAGGCCACTCCGTGAGAAGGCCATGCCGAGAATCGGCACGGCCGTCGATAATTCGCGCAATGGTGGAAGCACACCCGATCGTTCGTCGTAACCCGATCGGGACAATCCCACTCCTCGCCCGTCGAACTCAATGACAATTGCTCGGCCTGACCGGCCATTGGGGGGTGTCCCAACCAACGGCAGCAGCGGGTCGGTAAGCGGTCGAGGCCCTGGC
>DAOMNN010000012.1:0-59413 GCA_035443825.1 Rhodocyclaceae bacterium
ACCATCGCACGCAACCGCGCAATGCGCTCCTGCGTCGCGGGGTGCGTCGAGAACAGGCCGCGCAGCCCCCCGCCCGAAAGTGGATTCACGATCATCATCTGTGCAGTCTCGGGGTGCTCGTCGGCGACATGCATCGGGATCCCCTTGGCGTGCGCTTCCATCTTGGCGAGCGCACTGGCGAGCGCTTCAGGATCTCCGGAAATCTCGGCCCCGCCACGATCGGCACCAAACTCGCGGGTGCGGGAGATGGCCATCTGGATGACCATTGCCGCCATCGGCGCGAGAATCATCACCAACAGCGCCAGGGCCGGATGCAGGCGATTGTCGCTGCGTCCGCCGAAGAACATGCCGAAGTGCGCCAGCATCGAAACCGCACCGGCGACAATGGCCGAGATCGTCGAAATCAGGATATCGCGATTCTTGACGTGCGCGAGCTCATGCGCCATGACGCCCCGCAGTTCGCGCTCGGTCAGCATGCGCACGATTCCGGTGGTCGCCGCCACCGCCGCATTGTCCGGGTTGCGCCCGGTCGCAAACGCGTTCGGCTGCGCCTCGTCGATGAGATACACCTTGGGCATCGGCAGGCCGCCGCGCTGCGCCAGCTCACGCACGATGTTGTACAGATAGGGCGACGAGGTCTCGTCGACCTGGCGTGCCTTGTACATCTTCAGCACCATCTTGTCCGAGAACCAGTAGGCCCACAGATTCATCGCGCCGCCAAGAACGAGTGCGAGGACCATCCCGTCGCGACCACCGATCATCGCACCCACCGCGCCAAACAGCGCGATGATGCCCGCCATCAGAATCGATGTCTTGACCCAGTTGCCAAACATTTGCCGGTTTCCTCAAGGACTGTTCAGAGAATAAAGACAATATGGGGCTTTCGCCCCGAATTTCAATTACTTCGTAGCAGACGCCTGCTGCGCCCGGTCCTCGAAGCATTCCCCCCGAGTGACCGGGAAACCCCTCAGAAATTCCCCGACGTCAAGCCGTCGGCCACCCGGTTTCTGAAGCTCGACAAGCGTAAGGGCCTGTGCGCCGCAGGCCACCACGATCCCGTCCGCGTCGGCAGCGAGCACCGTCCCTGGCGGTTCGCCCGCGCTGTCCCCCACTTTGGCCCGCCAGACCTTGAGTGGCGTTCCGCGCAGGTGGCCGACGGCCCCGGGAAAGGGGTCGAACGCGCGGATCCGGCGCTCGATGTCCGCTGCGGCGCAGTGCCAGTCGATCGCCGCCTCGGCCCTGCCGACCTTGGCGGCATAGGTAACCCCCTCGGCCGGTTGCGGTATCGCCACCAGCGTGCCTTCCAGCAGTGCCCGAACGGCGTCGACGATCATCTCCGCCCCGAGCACGGCGAGGCGGTCGTGGAGCGTGCCGGTGGTCTCGTCCGGGGCAAGCGCGATGGCGCGCTGCATCAGCATCGGTCCGGTGTCCAGACCTTCATCCATTTGCATGATCGTGATGCCGCTTTGGCGGTCACCGGCTTCGATGGCCCGGTGGATCGGCGCCGCCCCGCGCCAGCGGGGTAGCAGCGAGGCATGGATGTTCAGACAGCCGAGGCGAGGGACCTCGAGCACTTCACGCGGCAGAATGAGTCCATAGGCGGCAACCACGAGCACGTCGGGCGCACACATGCGCAGCCGCTCGCGCTGCGCATGTGTGCGCAGACGTTCCGGCTGGTCGACGCTGATCCCGTGGGCCTGGGCGACCTGCTTCACCGGGCTTGCGAGCAGTTTCATTCCCCGCCCGCCCGGCCGGTCGGGCTGGGTAAGCACCAAAGGAACTTCGAAACCGGCCGCAAGGAGCGACTCGAGCGCCGTTGCCGCGAACGCAGGAGTCCCGGCAAACGCAAGCCTGAACCGACCGGTGTTCACGCAGTGATCCGCGCCTTCTTGGCGAGTTTGCTCTTGATGCGGTTGAGTTTCAGATTGGACAGGTACTCGACGAACACCTTCCCGTCCAGATGATCGACTTCGTGCTGAATGCACACCGCGAGCAATCCGTCGGCCTCGAGTTCGAATGGCTGGCCATTCTCGTCAAGTGCCTTCACCCGCACATGCTCGGCGCGAGTGACCTTCTCATAGATCCCGGGTACCGATAGGCATCCCTCTTCGCACGTCTGCTCGCCGTCACGAGCAAGGATCTCGGGATTGATGAAGACCCTCAGCGCCGACTTGTCCTCGGACACGTCGATCACCACGATGCGTTTGTGAACATTGACCTGCGTAGCTGCAAGACCGACGCCTGGTGCCTCGTACATGGTCTCCGCCATGTCGGATACGAGCTTGCGGACGGTGTCGTCGACGACGGCAACGGCCGCGGCGCGAATATGCAGACGCGGGTCCGGATAACGAAGAATTGGTAATAGGGCCATATAAATGCTTGCCGGGTTAAGTCTTTACGTGCAGAATTTCAAGTGCTTTGGCATGCCAACGCTGCGTAGTCCATGGCAATTGAATCGAGCTTCGGATTCGACCCCACGCCGGAATCGGTGTTCCGGCAGCGGTAAGATCCGGTCTGCTCCAAATCGGAAGCGAGCGATGACCCGCATTATATTCCCTCTCCTGTTCGCAGTTGCGACCCTGTTCAGCAGCACGGCACTGGCGCAACAACCCCCCGCCCTCGCGGACAACGCACCGGACACCTATACGGTGGTCCGCGGCGACACGCTGTGGGACATCTCCGGGCGTTTCCTCCAGCAGCCGTGGCGCTGGCCGGAAGTCTGGCGCATGAACCGGGATCAGATCCGCAACCCGCACCTTATCTACCCGGGTCAGGTGATCTTCCTCGACCGCAGCGGCCCATGGCTTTCCATGGGTCAGCGCGTCGGCCGCGACCAGCGACTGTCACCGCAGGTATATTCCGAGCCGGTCGATGCAGCGATCGCCAGCATCCCGTTGCAGGACATCGAGGCGTTTCTCACCCGCCCGCTGATCGTGGATGAGAGCCAGCTCGCGAATGCGGCAACCATCATCGCCACCGAGACGAGCCGCGTGCTGATGGGCCAGGGCGATACCGTGTTCGCCAAGGACGTCGCCGGTGGGTTCGACAACTGGCAGGTCTTCCGCCAGGCGAAACCGCTCATCGACCCGGTGACCAACGAGTTGCTCGCCTATGAGGCCGAGTACCTGGGCAGCGCGCGAGTAACCGCCCACGGAACCCCGGCGACGTTGGAGATCGTATCCGCGGTCGAGGAGATCGGCACGGGGGACAGGATGATGCGCAGCATCCATCCGCAGGTGTTCGCCTACGTGCCCCGCGCTCCTGAACTCGAGCTGGACGGTCGCATCATCGGCATCTACCGGGGCGTCGCCGAGACGGGCCGGCACAATGTCGTTACGCTCAATATCGGCGCCCGCAATGGCCTCGAACCCGGACATGTGGTGGCGCTCTATCGGAATCGCGGCAGCGTCGTCTACAAGGAAGGCACCGTCTCCGAGACCTTCGACCTCCCGGAACATCGCTACGGCGTAGCCTTCGTCTTCAGGGTATTCGACCGTGTCGCCTATGCCTTGATCATGGATTCGGACGGACCGGTCGCGGTCGGCGACAGCACGCGCAGACCGTAATCGCCCGAGAGGCCGCTACGCGCGGAGCCGCACTGCCCGCCTGGGACATGGACGATCTGCGCGACTGGTTGTGGCTGACGCTGCGTCCCGGCGTCGGCCCGACGGCGCAGCGCGCACTGCTGGCCGCCTTCGGACTTCCCGGACAGGTCCTTCAGGCGGGCCGCAGCGCAATTCGGTCGGTGGTCGGCGCGGAGATCGCCGACCAGCTCCTTGCGCCACCCGATACGGACCTGGTCGACTCCGCGCTGCGCTGGTGCGCCGAACCGGGCAATCACATCCTCACCCTGGCCGACCCGGGCTATCCGCAATCGCTTCTGGACATTCCCGACCCGCCGGTCCTGATCTACGTGAAGGGCGACCCGTCCGTGCTCGGGCGATCGGCACTCGCAGTGGTCGGCGCACGATCGGCCACGCCGCAGGGGGTTGCCAACGCCTCCGCATTTGCGCGAAGCCTCGCCGACTCGGGCCTGGCGATCGTCAGCGGGCTTGCGCTCGGAATCGACACCGCCGCTCACCAGGGCGCGCTGGAGAGCGCCTCAGGCACGACCATCGCGGTCATCGGCACCGGTGCCGACCGCGTCTATCCCGCCCGCAACAAGACACTGGCCCACCAGATCGTGACGCGCGGCGCGATCGTCAGCGAGTTCCCGCTCGGAACGGCTCCCCTGCGACACAATTTTCCCCGTCGCAATCGAATCATCGCCGGACTCGCGCGCGGAGTTCTGGTCGTCGAGGCGGCGGTGGGCAGCGGCTCCCTGATCACGGCACGCCTTGCAACCGATAGCGGACGTGAAGTGTTTGCAATACCCGGCTCGATCCACTCACCACTCGCTCGAGGCTGTCACCGGCTGATCCGCGACGGTGCGAAACTGGTCGAGACGGCCGAGGACGTACTCGAAGAACTGCGCTGGGGCGGAAATGCGACAGTGCCGGAACCCGACGACCGCACGCGGGCAAAGCCGTCGATGCGCACCGGACACGAGGGGCGGACCGGAATTTCCGAAGCGAGGCCGGCGCAATCGCCGACCGGCGAGGGCGCGCGGCTGCTCGAACTGATCGGGTACGACCCCGTGGACATCGACACGCTCGCAGCCCGATCCGGCTTGACGCTCGATGCGCTGTACGCCATCCTGCTGCCATTGGAACTCGACGGCCACATCAGTCGCATGCCCGGCGGCCGGTTCCAACGCCTTTGAGTGACCCCGGCCTGCCATGTTCGATATCCTTGTCTACCTCTTCGAGAACTACGTCCATGCACATGCGTGCCCCGAATCGGAGCAGCTCGCGCGCAAGCTCTCGGCCGCCGGTTTCGAGGATGAGGAGATCAGCGACGCCCTGGAATGGCTGTCGGGCCTGCGCCAGGTTTCGGCAGAGCTGCCGGCGATTTCTGCGCCGAGCGGAGATTCCGTGCGCATCTACGCACCCGAGGAGGAGGTCCGCCTCGACGTCGACTGCCGGGGATTCGTCACTTTTCTCGAAAGCGCCGGCGTCCTTGATGCAGGAATGCGCGAAGTCATCATCGAGCGGGCGCTCGCGCTCAATGGCGTCAACCTCACTCTCCATCGCCTCAAGATCATTGTCCTGATGGTGCTGTGGCAGCAGGAGAAGCCACTCGACGTCCTGATCCTGGACGAGCTTCTCACCGGAGAGGAAGACGAGGATTACATCGTATTGCAGTAGGCCATCGCCAGGCGCCTCGCTTGCAACCGGCGAGTCGGCCTGATTATGATGCGCTGCTGAACATCCATCCATGCAGGGCGGAGACCCCCTGTTTCCCGAGGCAGCCACACTGGCATGAGCAAGCAACTGATTATCGCGGAAAAACCCTCTGTCGCGCAGGACATCGCCCGCGCGCTGGGTGGCTTCACCAAGGAGAAGGACTATTTCGAGTCGGACGAGTATGTCCTGTCCTCGGCGGTGGGCCACCTTCTCGAGCTTGTCGTGCCCGACGAGTTCGAAGTCAAGCGCGGCAAATGGACTTTTGCCCATCTGCCGGTCATTCCGCCGCATTTCGCACTCAAGCCGATTGACAAGACGCATGACCGGCTCCGGCTGCTGACCCGCCTCATCAAGCGCAAGGACGTGACCGGCCTGATCAACGCATGCGACGCGGGCCGCGAGGGCGAGCTGATCTTCAACTTCATCGTCGAACACGCAAAGTCCAAGAAGCCCATTCAGCGCTTGTGGCTGCAGTCGATGACGTCGGCGGCGATCCGTGACGGCTTCGCCCAACTCAAATCGGCCGAGGATGTCGAGGGATTGCGCTCCGCGGCAGTCTGCCGTGCCGAAAGCGACTGGCTCATCGGTATCAACGGCACCCGGGCGATGACCGCTTTCAATTCCAAGACCGGAGGCTTTCACCTGACCACGGTGGGCCGGGTACAGACGCCGACACTTGCGATCGTGGTGGAGCGCGAGGATCGCATCCGCAAGTTCAAATCGCGCGATTACTGGGAACTCGAAGCGCGTTTCGGCTGCAAGGCCGGCACCTATGCGGGGCGCTGGTTCGACGAGTCATTCAGGAAACGCGAGGGCGACGAGCACGCCACCGCGTTCCGCCTGTGGGACAAGGAGCGTGCCGAGGAGCTCCGGGCCAGATGCGAAGGCAAGGCTGGCTCGGTCAGCGAAGAGTCGAAACCGTCGACGCAGCTGTCGCCACTGCTGTTCGACCTCACCAGCCTGCAGCGCGACGCAAATGGCCGCTTCGGCTTTTCCGCCCGCGCAACCCTGCAGATCGCGCAGGCACTGTATGAACGTCACAAGGTCCTGACCTATCCGCGTACCGACGCGCGCGCACTCCCCGAGGACTATATCGGGACGGTCAAGGACGTCATGCGCGAGTTGCCCGCCGATTACGCGCCGTTCGCGAAAGAGATCGCTGCGAACGGTTGGGTCAAACCCAACAAGCGCATTTTCGACAACAGCAAGATTTCGGACCACTTTGCGATCATTCCGACCGGTACCGCCCCGAAGAGCCTGTCCGACGCGGAACACAAGATCTACGATCTGGTAACCCGGCGCTTCCTGTCGGTGTTCTATCCGGCCGCGGAATACCGTATCACGACCCGTATCACCCGCATCGAGGGTGAAGCGTTCAAGACCGAGGGCAAGGTGCTGATCAATCCCGGCTGGCTTGCGATCTTCGGCAAGGAGGCGGCGAAAACGGACGACGACAAGGAGGGCGGCGTGCAACTCGTACCGGTGGAGCGGGACGAGACCGTGCGTACCGACGAGATCATCGTCAAGGCCATGCAGACCAAGCCGCCCGCACGCTTCAACGAAGCCACACTGCTGTCGGCGATGGAAGGCGCCGGCAAGATGGTCGACGACGAGGAGCTGCGTGCCGCCATGGCCGATCGGGGCCTGGGCACGCCGGCGACGCGCGCCCAGATCATCGAGGGTCTGATCGCCGAACAATACCTGCACCGCGAGGGGCGCGAGTTGATTCCGACGGCAAAGGCCTTCTCCCTGATCACGCTGCTCAAGGGCCTGGGGGTGTCGGCCCTGACGTCCCCGGAATTGACCGGCGAGTGGGAGCACAAGCTCGCGCAGATGGAACGCGGCGGTCTGTCGCGCTCCGAATTCATGAACGAGATCGCCGACATGGCGCGCGACATGGTCGAATGCGCCAAGCGCTATGAATCGGACACCGTGCCCGGGGACTTCGTGACGCTGGCCACACCGTGTCCGCGCTGCGGCGGCGTCGTCCGTGAGAACTACAAGAAATTCGCTTGCCAGGCATGCGACTGGAGTACGTGGAAGATCGTGGCCGGACGCCAGTTCGAGATCGACGAGATCGAGCAGCTGCTCCGCGAGGGTCGCGTCGGTCCGCTCATCGGTTTCCGCAACCGCATGGGACGACTGTTCAACGCGGAGATCCGGCTCAACGAGGACAAGCAGCCGGAGTTCGACTTCGGACAACCGAAGGACGGCGACGAGAGCGCCGAGCCAGTCGATTTTTCGGAACAGGAGCCCCTCGGCACATGCCCCAAATGCGGTGCTCGCGTTTTCGAACACGGCATGGCCTATGTATGCGAGAAATCCGTCGGGCCGGGTAAGTCCTGCGACTTCCGCTCCGGAAAGATCATCCTGCAGCAGGCAGTCGAACGGGACCAGATGGCCAAGTTGCTCGCGGACGGGCGCACCGAGCTGCTCAAGGGATTCGTGTCGGCCCGTACGCGGCGGAAATTCTCGGCTTTTCTGGTGCGCGGCGCCGACGGCAAAGTCGGTTTCGAGTTCGAGGCGCGAAAGCCGCGGCCGGGCAAGGCCGACGCCGCCGCCGGTACAAGCAAGCCGGCAGCCCCGCGCAAGCGTAGCGGCACTCGCTGACGCCACGAGGCAGCGGACTTCCGATGATTGCCGCGGCAGCAAGGGAGTCCGGTTGCGGATGCCCGGACCCGAGGTTGCATCGGGACGCCTTCAGTGCCCCAGCCGTGCGAAGAAGTGCACCGCCTGGTGTGACGCATCACCGACCAGAATGAATCCGCGCAGGTCGCCGCGTAGATCGTGAAACAGGGCGGTGACGCCATGCGGCGTAGCGGTTTCCTGCCATTCCCCGCTCACCGCAGGCGGTTCGCACATTACGACGCGGCATGCCTCGATCTGCAGGTGATGCAAACGCGATCTCCAGCTCATGACGCCGTGCCTCCCGCACAGGACCGAAGCAAGAACGATGCTGGCGGCTTCGATATCCTCGTGTCGCACGAATCGTCGCCCGGCGATTTCAGCGCATTCGCCGAGGGCGAAGATGGCCGGATCCGATGTTCTCAGCGACGCGTCGACACGGACTCCACGCCCCACATCCAGCCCGGCCTCGCGTGCGATCGACGCGCGCGGGCGGGTTCCGCTCGCAGCCAGTACCACATCGGCAGCCATCTGCTTTCCCGACAAAGTCGTCAATACGAGTTCATCGATCGCCCTGTCGATGCGCACGATCCCGTCTTCGATGTGCACGCCCACCCCTGCGGAGGAAAGGCCTTGCGCCAGTCGTGCCGCGGAGAGCGGAGGCAATTGCTCGCCCAGCAGGCGCCCGCCAGGCTCGAACAGGCTGACCCTGCAGCCTGCCCGGGCGAGATTGTCGGCAAATTCGCATCCCGCGACGGTGCCACCGAGGATTGCGACACGATGACGCCCGGCGAGTTGATGCCTAAAATACCGGTAGTCGGCCAGGGTGGATAGCGTCAGAACCCGCTCCACCGCACTGCCACGCACGCCTGACGGGCGAAGCGCCGCCGCGCCTGTCGCCAGAACGAGCCGGGCATAAGGGATGTCGCCCCGCGCCGTCTCGAGGACGCCGCGTTCACGATCGATCCGTGCAACGCGCGTATCGACAAGAATCGACGTGTTCAGGCGTTGAGCCATCACCTCGGCAGTCGCCTGAATCAGCGCGCTTGCCTCGCTACCGGCGGCAAGATGCGATGGCAGCTGCGTCCGTGCCCAAGCCGCGCCGCCATCCTCGGTAACCAGCGAGATCTCCAGATCCTGATCGAGACGCCGCAAGGCTCGCAACGCACCGTAGCCGGCGAGACCGGCGCCAACGATTACGAGAGGCGAATCACCCGGCACCCTGTGCGTCACGCGGCCTCGATGGATGGCATCCGCCCGACCGGCTTGACGCCGGGCAGATCACTCTCGAGGATCGCTGCGCGCAGGACATCGATCGCCCCACTGCGCGGATAGGTCACGCGCCAGGCCAGGGCCACCCTGCGAACGGGCTCGGGGTCCGAGAATGGCCGAACCGCAACCAGCGGATTGCGCTCGGGCAGGCCGTCTGCAGCCGAACTCGGCAACACGGTGACGCCAAGTCCGGTCGCAACCATGTGACGGATCGTTTCGAGGGAACTGCCTTCCAGGGTTCGCTGCAAGCCGCTCACATTGCGGCAGTGCGGACACACCTCGAGCACCTGGTCGCGGAAACAGTTGCCGGTACTGAGGAGCAGCAACTGATCGTCTGCCAGTCGGTCCGGGTCGATACGCTCCAGCTCCGACCACGGATGGTCTGCCGGTATCAATACCCGGAAGGGTTCATCATAGATGGGCTGCGCCACGATTCCCGGCTCCTCGAAGGGCAGCGACAGGACGACCACGTCGAGTTCGCCGCGCTTGAGGGCCTCGACCAGACGCGTGGTGAAATTCTCGTGGATGACGAGCGGCATGCGCGGCGCATGCTGATGCATCAACGGGATGAGGCGCGGGAGCAGGTACGGTCCGATCGTGTGGATCACCCCAAGGCGCAAGGGCCCGGCCAGCGGATCCTTGCCCGCCGCTGCGATCTCCGGAATCTGCGCGGCCTCGAGCAGCACTTTCTCTGCCTGCGCGACGATACGCTGTCCCGTCGGGGTGATCTTGACCTCGGTCGCACTGCGCTCGAAAAGCTGGACGCCCAGCTCATCCTCGACTTTCTTGACTGCAACCGACAGCGTGGGCTGGCTGACATGACATTTTTCCGCCGCACGACCGAAGTGCCGTTCGCGGGCAAGGGCAACGAGGTAGCGAAGGTCGGTAAGCGTCATCGGCAACATCCCCATCGACACGGGGGCGGACTTGCCCCGGACGGACATGTTACCGCGCCACGCCGGCGAGCACAGCAGTTAAAACGCCTGCCGAAACACGTCGAAACGGTTGCCGTCGGCATCGCTTGCGGCTTTGTCGCAGTCGTCCCGCAGCGCTGATTGTGCGGTCACGGGAACACGCCGGGCCGATCCACGTCTACCGGACTCGATCCGAACAACTTGTGGAACAACACACCGACATGCGCAAAATCTCAATCTCCGGCGCGCTCTCGCTCATGCTCGCCACCACCTTTTCCGCCATGTTCGCCATCTCGACGGCACACGCTACCACCGCCACGGCACCCGCAACCCAGCTCGTCACGCCCAATCGATTCGGCCTGCCGGACTTCGGTGACCTGGTTGAAAGTGTCGGTCCCGCCGTCGTCAACATCAGTGTGGTCCGGCGTCAGGCCGCAAGTGAAGGCATGCCGATGCCCGACGACCCGTTCTACGACCTGCTGCGACGATTCGGGATCCCGCTGCCTCCAGGAATGGCGCCAGGACAACCCGAGCGCGGACCCCGCAGCAGTCGGGGAATCGGGTCGGGCTTCATCATCAGCAGCGACGGTTACGTGCTCACCAACGCACATGTCGTTGCCGAGCGCGGCGCAGACACCGAGGTGACCGTCCGCCTGAGCGAC
Organism: Rhodocyclaceae bacterium; assembly: GCA_035443825.1. Lineage (GTDB taxonomy): Bacteria > Pseudomonadota > Gammaproteobacteria > Burkholderiales > Rhodocyclaceae > DAOMNN01. The sequence goes on from DAOMNN010000012.1 coordinate 10,759, forward strand.
CGACGGGAGTTCCGCGCCGAGGTGATCGGCACCGACCCACGTACGGACATCGCGCTGTTGAAGATCGATGCGACCGATCTGCCCACCGTAAAGACCGGCGATCCCGAGCAGTCACGGGTCGGCGAGTGGGTCGTCGCCATGGGTTCCCCCTTTGGCTTCGACCACACGGTTACGGCCGGCATCATCTCGGCAAAGGCACGCCGCCTGCCGGCGGAGAACTACGTGCCCTTCATCCAGACCGACGTCGCGATCAATCCGGGCAATTCCGGGGGGCCCTTGTTCAATCTCGCCGGCGAAGTCATCGGCATCAACGCACAGATCTACTCGCGCTCCGGTGGCTTCATGGGAATTTCCTTCGCGATCCCCATCGACGTGGCGCTCAACGTCAAGGAACAGCTCGTCGAGTTCGGCCGCGTCCAGCGCGGCAAGCTTGGCGTCATGATCCAGGCCGTGGACAAGGATCTGGCACAGACCTTCGGCCTCAAGGAGCCCACGGGCGCGCTCGTTTCCAGTGTCGAGCCCGGAAGCGCTGCGGACAAAGCCGGTTTGCAGCCCGGCGACGTGGTCCTCGGTGTCGATGGCGTCCGCGTCGCCGACTCCGCCGACCTGCCGCGCCTGATCGGGGAGAAGCGGCCAGGGACGTCGGTCAGGATGGAGATATGGCGTGACGGGCGCAGCCGCATGATCACCGCGACGCTCGACGAGATGCAGGCGGAGGCCCTCGCCGAGGCCCCTCCTGTACAGCCGGGCGAAGATGCCGGCGGCAAGCTGGGTCTGACCGCACGGGCGCTGACAGCCGATGAAGCGAACCGCCTTGGCATAAGCGGCGGTCTCGCGGTGGAGAACGCCACCGGGCCGGCTGCAAGCGCCGGACTCAGGCCTGGCGACGTCATACTTGCGCTGAATAACCAATCGGTGACCAGCGTCGAGCAGTTCCGCCAACTCGTCGAGCGTGCCGGCAACCGCTTCGCGTTGCTCATACAGCGGGGCAACAGCCGGATCTTCGTCGCGATACGATTGCAGTGAGGACTACAGCCCGGTACCCGAAGCGGCGTGCCGCGCCGGACAAACCAAGCGCACACGCGATGGAACCCGAACGGCGCGCCACTGTCGGAATTCGTTCGACACCCTATCGTTGAGAGGACTCTTCATGAAAAAGAATACCGTTCGCGCCGTGCTTGGCATCGCCGCCCTTTCACTGGCGGCTGCAGCCCACGCCCAGATGTCCGCCGAAGACATGATCAAGGCGAGACAGTCAGGTTTCACATTCATGGCGTGGAACATGGGCAAGATCAAGGCCCAGGTCGTCGATGGCGCCGTGCCCTATGACAAGGATCAGGTGAGCGCGGCCGCGAACGCCATCGCCGCCGTGGCCAACTCGGGCATGGGGGCACTGTTCGCACCCGGTACGGATATGGGCGTGGGCTGGAAACAGACCCGCCTGAAGTCCAACTATTTTGACGAACCGGAGAAGGTGCGCGAGATTGCGATGAACTGGGTCAAGGAAACCAACCGTCTCCAGGAAATCGCGACCGGGGGTGACCAGGCCGCGATCGCGCAGCAGTTCGGTGAAGTGGGCAAAGCCTGCAAGGCCTGTCACGACAATTACCGGGAAGAAGAGTGAAATCGGAAAACCGGCGCTGAATCGAGAAACGGCCACTCAGGGTGGCCGTTTCTCTTCTGCGTTCGCGGCAACTCCCCCCGCGCGATGTCGGTATCAGAGCAGACGGTCGAGTGCGCGCTCGAGGTTCCCGACGGTCCGGTCGATCGCGTGCAGCTTGTCCAGCCCGAACAGGCCCAGTCGGAACGTCTTGAAATCGGCAGCTTCGTCGCACTGCAAAGGCACACTCGCAGCAATCTGCAGGCCGGCTTCGGCGAACTTCGTGCCGCTGCGCAATCCGTCGTCATCCGTGTAGCTCACCACCACGCCTGGCGCCTCGAATCCGGGCGCCGCGACACTGCGGATTCCCTTGCTATCGAGCAAGGCTCTCACTTTCGCACCCAGCTCCGCCTGCTCGGCCCGAAGCCGTTCGAATCCGTAGTCCTCGGCCTCCTTCATGGTGTCACGCAGCTGTCTCAGGGCATCGGTCGGGAGCGTGGCATGATAGGCGTAGCCACCGTTTTCGTAGGCCTCCATGATCTGCAGCCACTTGCGCAGGTCGCAGGCGAAGCTGGAGCTGGTCGTGGAATCGATCCGTTCCCGTGCCCGCTCCCCAAGCATGACCAGCGCCGCGCACGGCGAAGCCGTCCAGCCCTTCTGTGGAGCACTGATGAGGACGTCCACGCCGCTGGCCTCCATGTCCACCCACATCGCACCCGACGCGATGCAGTCCAGCACGAACATGCCGCCCACCGCGTGCACGGCATCGGCGACCGCGCGCAGGTACGCGTCGGGCAGCAGCATCCCCGACGACGTCTCGACATGCGGCGCAAAGACCAGATCCGGCCGGTCGGCGCGAATCCGCTCGACGACCGCCTCGACCGGCGGCGGCGCGTAGGGCGCGTGCCGTTCCCCGGTGACAGGGCGCGCCTTCATCACCACGGACTCCGCGGGGATCGCCCCCATCTCGAATATCTGCGTCCAGCGGTAGCTGAACCACCCGTTGCGGATGACCAGACACTTCTTCCCGGTCGCGAACTGCCGCGCCACGGCCTCCATGCCGTAGGTTCCTCCCCCCGGCACGACGACGACCGCTCTCGCACGATAGACCTTTCTGAGCGTGGCCGAGATGTCCTTCATGACCTCCTGAAAGGCCCGGGACATGTGGTTCAGGGAACGGTCCGTGAAGACCACCGAGTACTCGAGAAGGCCGTCGGGATCGACATCTGGCAGCAAACCTGACACTTCTACCTCCAATAGGAATCAGCGGATCGCGAGTGCGCACACGACATCTGGCGCACCGCCGTTGATGAATTGTACGGGCTTAGCGCGTCGTTCGGGGTAACCGATGGCGCATCCCCGCAAGTACCAGCCGACTCAGACGTACTGCCGGACCCAGCGCACGATGTCCTGCGCCCCCATCGCGCCGGACTGGCGAGCAATCTCCCGACCACCCTTGAAAAGCGCAAGAGTGGGAATGCTGCGGATCCCGAAACGGGCACCGATCGCCTGCTCGGCTTCGGTGTCGAGCTTGGCCAGACGCACGTTCGGTTCGAGCAGCGTGGCCGCTTCGGCAAACCATGGCGCCATCATCTTGCACGGACCACACCACGGCGCCCAGAAATCGACCACGATCGGGATGTCGTTGCGCCCAACATGGCGATCGAAGCTGGCACCGGTCAATTCCACCGGATGGCCGTCGAACAGTGCGCGATGGCATTGACCGCAGTTGGGCCGCTCGCCGAGGCGTGCGGCGGGTATTCGATTGATCGCCTGGCAATGCGGGCAGACCACATGCATCGATTCGCTCATGCGTGACTCCTTCACTAGTGAGCCGGTCCGCGGGCGTGCCGCCTGCGGCCAAACCGGACTCCTTTTGATGAGATGGATGCGCGACAGGGGGATTTCAAGGGATTCGGCCTACCCCTTCAGGCCGCTTTTCGCAGCCACCATCTCTCGGATATGCTGCAGATTCAACCCGTCCGGAGCAAGACACCATGCGCACCCCAGTTGCCCTCGCCACCGCATCGATCCTGATGAGCACTGCTGCGTACGCACAGGCCTCGCCGGATGCACCGAAACGCATGGCGGGTCTGTGGGAGATGACGACGATCATGGGCGAAAAAGGCGGGACGGTTCACAACTTCCAGATGTGCATCGACGCGGAGCACGACGACATCTTGCTGCAACCGGGCGAACCCGTACCGCACTGTACCCGCAGCACGTGGCGCCGCGACGGCCACTACCTGCACTTCGACGCGGAGTGCACCATCGACGGTGCCGACGCGAGCCTGCAAGGCGTGTTCTCGGGGGACTTCGCCTACAATTTCCAGGGCGAGGTCCGGACCGGCTACGCATCGCCACGCAACGGGCCGAAGAGCTCGACCATGCACATGGAGGGGCGCCGCCTCGCCTCATGCCGCTCCGGGCAGACACCCGGCGAGTTCATGAAACCGGTGCGCTGACCCGGGTCAACCGCAAATCGCCGCGTGCATCTCCTGGCGGCTGGCACGTGCTGACGCGATCGCATCGCGCACGAGTGCGCCCGACAGACTAGCCGGCAGAAACTCACCCAGGCTCCGCCGCGACCGACCGAGCAGATTATCGAAGGGATTGGGGGCGTCGCTCACCGCCTTGGCAACGAACACGAGATCGGCGAGATTTTCGGGCGGCCACGCGCCGGTGTATTCGTCATCGTGCGCATACGCGCCCACGATTTCTTCGGGCAGACCGAAATCGTCGAGAATCGCCCGCCCGATCGGGGCATCGAGGGAAACGACGAGTGCGGCGAAGCGGTCGATCTGACTCTCCATGGCCGGGAAGGCGGAGGCCCGCGAGACGAGGTAGAACTGCCCGATGTCGATCATCATCCCGGCCAGCAGCGCGGCGTCGGGCGCCATCGCGCGGGATTGACGGGCAATCGCGTGCGCCCAGCAGGCGACATCCACCGAGTGCCGCCACAGACCCGACGCGACGATACGCATGTTGTACGAGCGCTGATCGTGTGCAAGTTGCTCGGCCGCAACGGCGAGTGCCACGCCGCGCAACGCCGACAATCCGATCCGCCGTACCGCACCGCCGACGCTGTCGATCTTCGTGCCATATGGATTGACTGCCACGGAATTGGCCATGCGCACGACCCGCGCGCTCAGCACTGGCTCGGTCGTCACCACCCTCGCGATATCGTCCAGCGAGGCGTCCGGATCGTCCGCAAGCCGCTTGATGCGAATCGAGGCGTCCAGCGAAGTCGGAAAACTCAGCCTGCCATCGGCAAGCTCCTGCTCGACAAGCGCCCGGAACGCCTGGGCCTGCGAATCGAAATCCTGCATGTGCTCTCCCCGTGGACATCGTGACGATGCGTCTTTCGCACAGTGTAGCGTGGGCGGTAGCTGATTGGCATCCCGGCTCACGCCGAATTACCAGCCCAGGTCAGGCGCCGGTGGCGGTGGTGGCGGCAACAGCCCACCGCCGGCGACCCACATCGCACTCGCCGCGATCGCGAGCGCCACCGCCAGGGCGAGCCAGCCGCCACCGCGGGCCGGCTCCGCTTCGGGATCACTGACCGTCTTTCGACCGGTGATCATGGGCTGGATGATGCGCTCCTTCCTGACGAAGGCGTAGAAGAGCACCGCGCCCACGTGCAACGCGATGAGCGCATATATGACCCACTCGCCCTGCCGGTGCCAGCCGCTGATCTGATTGCTCGTCGCACTCGACACCGCGCGGTAGAGCGGACCGTTGAAGGCGATGTCGTCGTTGGCGAACAGGCCGCTCACCGCCTGGAATCCGATCACGCCCAGCAAGGCCAGCACCGACAGCGCCCCGAGCGGGTTGTGGCCGACGCCGCGCCAACGCCCGCGCAAATAGTCGCGAATCGCGCCCGGGCCCGGCACGAAGCGGGCGAAGCGCGCATGGGTCGAACCGACGAAACCCCAAACGATGCGAAAGACGATCAGGCCGACGATCAGATGGCCGAAACGCCCGTGCCAGATCATGGCGTTGCCGCCGATCTTCACGCTGACGATGGAGCCGGTCACCAGCGCCAGCAGCAGCCAGTGAAAAATCCGCGTCGGCACATCCCACACCCTGATCTTCCGTTCGTTCATTTCGTCTTCTCCGGTTTGGCCGCACGCGCGTCGAGAAACGCGCCGAGTATCGCAGCGGTATGCGATCCGGGCTGACCGCGCACCACCTCCACCGGGCCCTGCGCGACGATCCGGCCGCCGCCGTCGCCGCCTTCCGGCCCCAGGTCGATCAGCCAGTCGGCCTCGGCCATGACGTCGAGATCATGTTCGATCACCAGCACCGTGTGCCCGGCGTCTGCGAGCCGGTGCAGGACCTCGATGAGCTTCTCGACGTCTGCCATGTGCAGACCCACGGTCGGTTCGTCGAGCACATACAAGGTGTGCTTTTCGGCCGGCAGGGGTCGCCCTCCCGTTGCCGGGGCATCGCTGGCCCGTACGCGCACCTTGGCCAGTTCCGTCACGAGCTTGATCCGCTGCGCTTCACCCCCCGACAGCGTGGGGCTGGGCTGGCCCAATGTCAGGTAACCGAGTCCGACGTCCTGCAAAAGTTTCAGTGGATGCACGATCGACGGATGGGCTGCGAAGCACTCCACCGCCACGTCCACCGGCATGGTCAGGACGTCGGCCACAGTATGGCCGCGCCACTGCACAGACAGCGTCTCGGGATTGAAGCGCGCCCCGCCACACACGTCGCACGGCAGCTTGACGTCGGGCAGGAAGTTCATCTCGACGGTGACCTGCCCCTGGCCCTCGCAGGCCGGACAGCGGCCCGCGCCGGTGTTGAAGGAAAAGCGCGAAGCGCTCCAGCCGCGCGTGCGCGCGTCGAAGGTGTCGGCGAAGAGTCTGCGGATCGCGTCCCAGAAGCCGACATAGGTCGCCGGGCAGGAGCGGGGGGTCTTGCCGATCGGAGTCTGGTCCACCTCCAGTACACGCCCGACCTGCGCCCACCCTTCTATGGCGGCGCAGCCGCTCACCAGATCGCTGGCCGGCGGTGCAGCCACGGGGTCGGTCTCCTGTTTGCGAGCAGCGCGTCGCGGCCGGGCCGCGGTCTTGCTCCCGGCCGCAGGCCGGGCGCTGCCCGACAGACGACGCGCAAGGTTCGCCAGCAGCACGTCTCGCGCAAGCGTCGACTTGCCCGAGCCGGAGACGCCCGTCACCACCGTCAGGCGACCCAGGGGGACCTGCACGTCGACATCGTGCAGATTGTGCAGGCTCGCGCCTCGGACGATGATCGCGGGATGGCCGTCGGGCACCGGGCGCGGCGGGTGCAGGGGATGAACGAGCGGTGCGCGCAGACAGGCGCCGGTCGCCGAGCGGGGCGCCGCAATGACATCGGCAAGCTGCCCTTCGGCGACGACTTCCCCCCCGTGCACCCCCGCCCCGGGGCCGAGGTCGATGACGTGATCGGCGCGCCGTATCGTGTCCTCGTCGTGCTCGACGACGAGCAGGGTATTGCCGCGATCGCGCAGCGCCTCGAGGGTATCGAGCAGCAAAAGATTGTCACGCGGATGCAGGCCGATGGTGGGTTCATCGAGGATGTAGCACACGCCGCGCAGGTTCGAACCGAGCTGTGCGGCGAGACGGATGCGCTGCGCCTCGCCACCGGAAAGCGTCGGCGCCGCGCGGTCCAGCGCGAGATAGCCGAGACCGACCTTGTGCAGAAACGCCAGCCGAACACCGATCTCGTCAACCAGGTCGCGTCCGATGTCGAGTTCGCGCCCCAGCAAGGCAAGCTCCGAGAAAAACACGGCACATTGCGCGACCGACGCCGCCGAGAGCGCATGGATGCCGCGGCCGCGAAAGCGCACTGCGCGCGCCACGGGGTTGAGTCGCGCGCCCGCACACGTCGGGCAGACCTCGTCCGTCACGGCATCCACCTCGCCCAGATCGAGTTCGTTGGGATCGTCAACGCGCCGCGCGACCTTCAGACCGGTCCCGTAACAGCTCGGACACCAACCGTGCTTGGCGTTGTACGAGAACAGGCGCGGGTCCGGCTCGGGAAAGCTGGTGCCGCAGCACGGGCAGGCCCGTTTGACCGAGAAGGTCACCGGCACTGCGCCGAGCCGGCCCAGTTCCAGCACCTTGACCACGCCCTTGCCGTGCTCGAGCGCCGCCTGGAGCTGGTTGCGCAGTGTCGCTTCGTGTCGTGCCGCGATCAGAACCATCCCGACCGGCAGGTCGATGGTGTGCTCCTTGTAGCGGTCGAGGCGCGGCCACTTCCTGGTCGTCACGTACGCATCGTCCACCCGGAGCTGCTCGAATCCCTTTGCACGCGCCCATTTCGCCAGGTCGGTGTACAGCCCCTTGCGGTTCACCACCAGGGGCGCGAGCAGTTCCACCGACTTTCCCGTGAAGTCCCGCTGGATCTGTGCCGCGATCGCGTCGAAGCTCTGGGGAACCACCGGCACGTCGCAATCCGGGCAGTACTGGGTGCCGAGCTTGACGTAGAGCAGGCGCAGGAAGGGCTGGATCTCGGTCAGCGTGCCGACCGTGCTCTTGCGCCCGCCGCGGCTCACGCGCTGCTCGATCGCAACCGTGGGCGGGATCCCGAACAGCGCGTCCACGTCGGGCCGGGTCGACGGCTGGACGAACTGGCGCGCGTAGGCGTTGAGCGACTCGAGATAGCGCCGTTGACCTTCGCCGAAGACGATGTCGAAGGCCAGCGTGGACTTGCCCGAGCCGGACAGCCCGGTGATCACGGTGAACTTGTCGCGCGGGATCTTCAGGCTGATGTTCTTGAGGTTGTGCTCACGTGCATGGCGGATCTCGATCACCGCCGGCGGCACAGGCCGATACTGCGCCGGCGCTTCGGCGAGCAGGCGCGCACTGGCCGGACCGCGCAGCGCGGCGTCGAGCGCGTCCAGGTAGTTTCGCATCGCCCGCCCGGTGTGCGATGCGGCGCAGGCCATAACGGTCCGGGGCGCGCCTGCGACGAGGATGTCGCCACCGTCCTCGCCACCCTCCGGGCCGAGGTCGATCAGCCAGTCGGCGGCAAGCAGCACGTCCAGATTGTGCTCGATGACGACGACGGCGTGCCCCGCATCGAGCAGTTGATCGAAGGCGCGCAGCAGACGCGCCACGTCGTCGAAGTGCAGGCCGGTCGTCGGTTCGTCGAACAGGAACAGCAGGGATGACGCCGACGCGCCCGCGCCGTCGCGCCCGGCCCGACGCCCCGCGGATTTCCTGCGGGCCACTTCGCCCAGATGACTGGCGAGCTTCAGGCGCTGCGCCTCGCCGCCGGACAGGGTCGGAACCGGCTGCCCGAGCCGGACATACTCCAGGCCGACATCGGCCAGCGGCGCAAGCACGGACTGCACTTCGGCCTGTTCGGCGAAGAAGGCCAGGGCTTCGGATACGGTCATGTCGAGGACATCGGCCACCGACCTCCCACGCCAGGTCAGTTCCAGCACCTCGGGTCGGTAGCGCTTCCCGTCGCAATCAGGGCAACGCAGATAGACATCGGACAGGAACTGCATCTCGACGTGTTCGAAGCCCGACCCGGTGCAGGTCGGACACCGCCCGGTGCCGGCGTTGAAGCTGAACGTGCCCGGCGTATAGCCGCGACCCCTTGCCTCGGGGAGGGCCGCGAAAAGCTTGCGGATCGCATCCCACGCGCCAACATGGCTCACCGGCATGGAGCGCGCGCTCTTGCCGATCGGCGACTGGTCGACCATGACCACACCCCCGATCTGCGCCGCCCCATCCAGCCCGGCGAGACTGCCGGACTGGAGTTCCGCCTGTGCCGGCAGGCCGAAGTGACGCGCCAGGGCAGGATAGAGCACGTCACGGATCAACGTGGACTTGCCCGAGCCGGAGACGCCGGATACGCAGACAAAGTGCCCCAGCGGAAAGCTCACGTCGATTCCGCGCAGGTTGTGCAGACGTGCCCCCTTCACTGTCAGCGCGGGTGTGCCGGCACCCGGCGTCCGGGGCGTCCGACCTGCGTCTACGCGCTTGCGACCCGCCAGGTACGCACCCGTCAGGGACGCCGGGTTCCCGGCGATCTCCGCCGGGGGTGCGAAGGCGACGATCTCGCCGCCGCGCTCTCCCGGACCCGGGCCGATGTCGAGCAGTCGGTCGGCAGCGAACATGACCTGCGGGTCGTGCTCGACCACGACCAGGGTGTTGCCGGCATCGCGCAGCCGGGTCATGACTCCGAGGATACGGTCGATATCGCGCGGATGCAGCCCGATCGAGGGTTCGTCGAGGACGAACAGCGTATTTACCAGCGACGTGCCCAGCGCGGTGGTCAGGTTGATCCGCTGGACCTCGCCGCCTGAAAGCGTGCGCGACTGGCGGTCGAGGGTCAGGTAGGACAGCCCGACATCGGCCAGGTAGTCCAGGCGGCTGCGAATCTCGCCGAGCAGCAGTTCGGTGGCTTCGTCGAGCGGGGCGGGGAGGTCGAGCTTGTCCACGAAGCTGCGGACCTTGCTGATCGGCAGGGCCATCAGTTCATTGATTGCGAGGCCTTTGTTGCTTGTGGGGGGCGGCGTGGTGCTGGAAGCGTTCGTGCTCGTATCCGCGACCGACCCCGCACCCGGGGCCGCACAGCCGACAACGTCCCGACCCCCGGGACCGCCCAAACGCCACAGCAACGCCTCAGGCTTAAGCCGCGCACCGTGACACGAAGGACATTCCGTGTAGCTGCGATAACGCGACAGCAGCACCCGGATGTGCATCTTGTAGGCCTTGGTTTCCAGCCATTCGAAGAAGCGCCGCACGCCGTACCACTTGCGCGGCCATGACGACGACCAGCTCTTCCAGGTGTCGTCCCCCTCCAGCACCCAGTGGCGGTGCTCGGCCGGGAGGTCGCGAAACGGGATGTCCATCGCAACGTCGTACTTCTTCGCCATCTTCGCGAGGTCGTCCTGGCATTCACGATAACTCGCGGTCTGCCAGGGTTTGACCGCACCTTCGGCGAGCGTCTTCGACTCGTCCGGAATCGCAAGGCCGAAATCGACCCCGATGACCCGCCCGAAACCGCGGCAGGTCTCGCACGCACCCACCGGCGAGTTGAACGAGAACAGCCCCGGGCTCGGGTCCGCGTAGTGGATGTCGCAATCCGGGCAGTGCAGATCACGACTGAAGCGCCACACGGTCTCGCCGTCGTCGCGCGCGGCACGCACCGCAAGCTGCCCCCTGCCGCGCGCAAGCGCAGCCTCGACCGCCTCGGCGACGCGGCTGCGTTCGGCATTGCTCAGGCGAAAGCGGTCCTGCACCACGTGCAGAACCGCACTCCCCGCCACGCTATCTCGCGAATGGATGCGGGTGTAGCCTTGGCGATCGAGCAATCCGGCAATCTCGTCGTCGGTGAAGTTCGCCGGCACCGGGACGGGGAAGGTGAGGACGAGGCGTGGGTCCTCGACGGTCGCGCGTCGGGCGATCTCCGCGACGATGCCGTCGGTATCGTCGCGCCGCACCTCGGCGCCGCACCCGCGGCAGTAAAGCTTCGCGGCACGCGCATAGAGGAGCTTGAAATGATCCGCAAGTTCGGTCATCGTTCCCACGGTGGAGCGGGAACTGCGTACCGTATTGGTCTGGTCGATGGCAATCGCGGGCGGCACGCCCTCGATCCGGTCGACGCGCGGACGATCCTGCCGGTCGAGGAACTGACGCGCATAGGGTGAAAACGTTTCGACATAGCGGCGCTGGCCTTCCGCATACAAGGTGTCGAACACCAGCGAGGACTTGCCCGACCCCGACACGCCGGTCACCACCGTCAGCTCGTTCAGTGCGATGTCGAGCGAGAGATTCTTGAGATTGTTCTGGCGCGCACCACGGATGCGGATCGAGTCGGACATGAGGGAGGGCCATCGACGGGCGGGGGACGGAGGACAGATTCTATCTGCTGGGGGAGGTTCCCGGCGTTTCGCAGGCCCGGCGTTCCACAGGGCGGCGCCGACACAGCCGTCGGCGCCGTACCCGCACGCGCCCCGGCATGAACCCCAACGACCATGACCGCCATGTAACCCCGGAGACCGAGTCGATGAGCGCACACGTCATAGGGCACATCACGATCAAGGATGCGCTGAAGTGGGCCAGCTACCGGGACCAGGTACCCGCGACGCTCGAACCCTTCGGCGCAGAACTGGTCTTTCGCGGCACGCGGATCGAGGTGTTCGACGGGGAACATGCACATACCGATGTAGTCGTGATCCGCTTCCCGGACGAACAAGCGGCACGCGCGTGGCACGCATCGGCAGCCTATCAGGCACTCGTGCCGCTGCGCCGGCAGGCAGCCGAAGTCACGCTTCTGGCCTACGACAGCTAAGCCCGGCGTTGCCCCAAAGCACACGAGCATGCGCCTCTTGGGCTGCGCGAAGGTGGGGCTTTCGCGCGCGCGGCGGGGAGCACGGTAGAATCCAGCCAGCGCCGGGTTCTTGGATGATGGAGGTGGTGAGTTGCATTGGTTTCGCAAGAGCAGGAAGGTTTTCGTCATCGGACGGAACAAGACCGGCACCAGTTCGCTGCGCACAGCCCTGAAGTCGCTGGGATTCAAGGTGGGAAAACAGGCTGCGGCCGAACTGCTCAGGGAGGACTGGGCGAGACGCGACTTTCGCAGGATCATTCGCTACTGCAGGTCGGCCGACGCATTTCAGGACGTCCCGTTCAGCCTCGACTACACCTGGCAGGCAATGGACCAGGCGTTTCCCGGATCGAGGTTCATTCTTTCGGTCAGGAACGACGCGCAAGAGTGGTTCGAGTCGCTCACCCGATTTCACACGCAACTGATCGGCAAGGGGCGGTTGCCCACCCCGGACGATCTCAGGGAATACCCGTATCGTGCCGGGAAAGGATGGCTATGGCGTGGCTATGAACTCACCTACGGCACGGACGAAAGCCACCTGTATGACCCGCAACTTTACATGCGGCGCTACGAAGCGCATAACGCACGGGTCATGGATTACTTTCGCTTCCGCCCTCAGGACCTGCTCGTACTGAACGTGGCGCACCCGGATGCGATGAAGTCGCTGTGCGACTTCCTGGAGGTCCCGGTGCCGGACACTGCGATGCCCCACCGGAACCGGTCGACTCCGTCGCGGTGAGGGCACTGCACACCATGCTCGCCGGTCTCGGCTAGAATCGAGCCATGCAAGAGGCGCGCCCATGATCGGCATCTTCCTCATTACGCACGGCACCCTGGGAGAATCGCTGATTCAGTGTGCGAGCCACGTGCTCAATCGGCGGCCGGAGCAGATCGTGCAACTCGGAGTTTCGGCGCAGGACGACCCGCTCGATCTGATGCCGGTGGCGCTCGACATGTTGAAGTGGGTCGACAGCGGGGACGGCGTCGTGATCCTGACGGACGTGTTCGGAGCGACGCCGGCCAACATGGCGGTCAAGTTGCTGCAACCCGGACGCGTGGCGGGCATCGCCGGGGTCAACGTGCCGATGCTGCTCAGGATGCTGACCTATCGCGATCGCGACCTGGAAACCCTAGTCCGCCGGGGAATCAGCGGGGGTTGCGAAGGCGTGCTGCAAATCAAATGAGGACGGAATGCCGCGAGCACAAGCCGAGATCGTGAACAAGCTGGGACTGCACGCACGCGCCTCGGCAAAACTGACCCAGACCGCAAGCGGTTTCGCAGCGCAGATCTGGCTGGAGCGAAATGGTCGCCGGGTCAATGCCAAAAGCATCATGGGGGTGATGATGCTCGCTGCTGCCAAGGGTTCGACGATTGCCATCGACACCGACGGACCGGACGCCGAGGAGGCGCTGCAGGCCCTGTTATCGCTGATCTCCGACCGTTTCGGCGAAGAGGAATAGGGCGTCATGCCGTTTACGATCCACGGTCTCCCGGTCTCGCAAGGCATTGCCATAGGGCATGTGCACCTCGTGTCGCACGCGCTGCTCGAGGTCAGCCACTATCACGTCGCGGAGCGATACATCGTCGAGGAAGTCGAGCGTCTCGGTGACGCGGTGGCGACGGTCCAGGGTGAACTCGTAGGCCTCAAGGCGGCCGCGACTGCGGGCCAGACCCACAGCGAGGTCGGTGCGTTCGTCGACCTGCAGATGATGATGCTCGCCGATCCGATGCTGGTCGATGCTGCACGAACCCTGATCGAGGAGCGCCGCTGCAATGCTGAATGGGCGCTGGTGCAGCAGATGGAGCATCTGGTGGAGCAGTTCGATCAGATCGAGGATCCCTACCTGCGCGAGCGCAAGGCCGACGTGGTGCAGGTCGTCGAACGGCTGGTGAAGGTGTTGCTCGGTCATCCCGGTCATCTGCCGCCCAAGCGCCGGGACGGCCTGGGCACCATCATCGTGGCCCACGATCTCTCTCCGGCCGACACAATCGGTTTTCAGGATCACAACATCGCCGGATTCGTCACCGACATCGGGGGGCCGACCAGCCACACGGCGATCGTGGCGCGCAGCCTGTCGATCCCGGCCGTGGTGGGACTGCACCATATCCGGCACCTGGCCGAAGAAGACGAACTGTTGATCATCGATGGCACGCGCGGCGTGGCGATCCTCGCCCCCGATCCGCAGATCGTCCAGGAATACCGCCTGCGCCGTGCCGAACTGGAGCTGGAACGCTCCAAGCTCAACCGTCTCAAGGACCGACGCGCCACGACCCTTGACGGCATCGAGGTGTCGCTCCTGGCAAACATCGAAGGCCCCAGGGACATCGGCCAGATCCGCTCGGTCAATGCCGCTGGTGTCGGTCTTTATCGCACCGAGTTTCTCTTCATCGGCCGCGACACGCTACCCGATGAGGACGAGCAGTACGAAGCGTATTCGGCGGTCCTCAAGGCCCTGCCGGGCAAGCCGGTCACGATCCGGACCTTCGACGTCGGTGCGGACAAGGCGCTGAGCAATCCGGGAACACGGTTCCAGCCGAATCCGGCACTCGGACTGCGGGCAATCCGCTTCTCGCTATCCGAACCGCAGATCTTCATGACGCAGCTGCGCGCATTGTTGCGCGCCTCGGTTCACGGCACCTTGCGCATCATGATCCCGATGCTTGCACATGCGAAGGAGATCGACCAGACCCTCGTACTGGTCGACAAGGCGCGTGCCGAACTGCGTGCTCACAGAATCGATTTCGACGACACCGTGGAGATCGGTGCGATGATCGAGATCCCGGCGGCGGCGCTGTCGCTCGGCATGTTCGTTCGTCGCTTCTCCTTTCTTTCGATCGGCACCAATGACCTGATTCAATACACTCTCGCGGTCGACCGCTCCGACGAAGCGGTAGTACATCTGTACGACCCCCTCCACCCGGCGGTACTCAGGCTGATCGGCGACACCATCCGCACCGGCGCGCGCTTCGGCATCCCGGTGTCGGTTTGCGGCGAGATCGCGGGCGAGCCCGCCTATACCCGGCTCCTGCTGGGGATGGGCCTGCGCTACTTCTCGATGCATCCGGCGAGCATCCTGGAGATCAAGCAGCAGGTCCTGCATGTCGATGTCAGCGAAATCACGCCCCGCGTCCAGCGTATCCTTAGGATGGACGAGCAGAGCAAGATCCGGGATGCGGTCCTGAAGCTCGCTGGCTGATTGCATGCCTGACCCCCGTTTGACTTTTGCGGGTTGTCGCGCTAATTTCGCTCCTGCAGCGCCGATTTGAACCACAGCTTGCGGGCGCTAAATAAATCCGGCTAAAGCGAGGGCGACCCAGTCCGCGTTTCGCAGCCGGCTGGGTTTTCAAGTTTACGTACGGACATCATGACGCATCCCCAATCCGTCGGCATCGTCACGCCACAGGTGGCACGCTTTACCGAACCGCTGTCGCTGCGAAGCGGTGGCACGCTGCCGGGTTTCGAACTCGTTTATGAAACCTACGGCGAACTCAATGCAGCGCGAAGCAATGCCGTACTGGTGTGCCATGCCCTGTCGGGTTCGCACCACGTCGCCGGCCTGCATGCGGACGACCCGGCAAGCGTCGGCTGGTGGGACAATCTCATCGGCCCCGGAAAGCCGCTCGACACACGCAGATTCTTCGTCATCGGGGTAAACAATCTCGGCGGCTGCTACGGCTCCACCGGGCCCCGCTCGATCAACCCGGCCACGGGCAGGCACTGGGGCGCGGACTTCCCCTTCATCACGGTCGAGGACTGGGTGGCCGCCCAGGCACGCCTTGCCGATCACCTCGGCATCGAGCGCTTTGCCGCCGTCGTGGGCGGCAGTCTCGGGGGCATGCAGGCAATCTCATGGACGCTTCAGTACCCTGACCGGATCGCCCA
This sequence comes from Rhodocyclaceae bacterium, assembly GCA_035443825.1. Lineage (GTDB taxonomy): Bacteria > Pseudomonadota > Gammaproteobacteria > Burkholderiales > Rhodocyclaceae > DAOMNN01. The sequence goes on from DAOMNN010000012.1 coordinate 26,575, forward strand.
CGCGGTTGCGGTCGCATCCGCGCCCAAGCTCACGGCACAGAACATCGCCTTCAACGAGGTTGCAAGACAGGCAATCCTGACCGACCCTGATTTTCATGGCGGCCACTTCTACGAGCACGGGGTGGTCCCTGCCCGCGGCCTCAAGCTCGCGCGCATGCTCGGCCACATCACCTATCTGTCGGATGATTCAATGGCCGAGAAATTCGGCCGCAGCTACCGGCATGGCAAAGCCGTCTACAGCTACGACGTTGAATTCGAGATCGAGTCCTACCTGCGTTACCAGGGCGACAAGTTCGCCAGCCACTTCGACGCCAATACTTACCTGCTGACGACCAAGGCTCTGGACTACTTCGATCCAGCCTTCGAGCACGGGGGCAATCTTGCGGCGTCCCTGGCCCGGTCGACGGCAGACTTCCTGATCATGTCCTTCACCACCGACTGGCGATTCGCGCCGATACGCAGTCGCGAGATCGTCTACGCGCTGCTGCACAATCGACGCAACGTGTCGTATGCCGAGATCGAATGCGCCGCAGGCCACGACTCCTTCCTGCTCGACGACCCACACTACCACGCGGTGCTGCGTGGTTATTTCGATCGAATCAAGCTATGAACACGAGCTATCGCTACGACTACGAGGTCATCACCGGGTGGATCACCCCGGGCGAGAAGGTGCTGGATCTCGGTTGCGGAGACGGGAGCCTGCTCAAGCACCTGATGGAAACGCGCCAGGTCCAGGGTTACGGGGTGGAGAACGACCCGGACAACCTGGTCACATCACTCGCCAATGGCATCAACGTGATCCAGATGGACCTTGAAAAAGGGCTCGCCGGATTCGAGGACGGGTTCTTCGACCACGTCATCATGAGCCTGTCGCTGCAGGCCATCCACAACACGCAGGGGATCCTCACGGAGATGCTTCGGGTCGGACGCGAAGCGGTGGTGAGTTTTCCGAACTTCGGTTACTGGCGACATCGCCAGAGCATCCTGAACGGGCGCATGCCGGTATCGGAAAGCCTGCCGCATCAGTGGTTCAATACGCCGAACGTGCGCTTCTTCACGATTGCCGACTTCGACGCACTGTGCGAAATCAATGGGATCGCGGTCCGCGAGCGCCTCGCTTTCGACGAGGGCAAGCTCATGGTGGACGAACCGAACTTCCTTGCAAGCGTGGCGGTTTACCGTCTCGGCCGCCACAACTGAGCGCAGCGGTCCGACATGCCGGACCGTCGAGCCTCAGCCCACCACGAAATTCGCGACGTCCACCTTGACCGCCTGGCGCTGCAGGGCGCCAGCCACGGCCAATGCAAAATTCTTCGCCCACTCGCCACCTTCCCTGAAACGCTCCTCACCCCCGTACTTGGCGACATTGAGAATCATGTCGAGCACCAGCACCTTCCCCATCGGGTTCGACGGCGAGCATTCCATCTCTTCGAATTCCCGGCCCAGCCAGGCGCGCGCCTGATCCTTGCTCATTGCCTGCATGGCGCTATCGTGCAGCATGATTTCGTACGCCCTGTCGGGGCCGAACGATACGGTAACGGCGTGACTCACGCTAATCTCCTTAAACTGAATGTGGTCTTGCGTGGATACATTGTCGACTCCCGGCATCAGTCAATCAAGCCCATACGCAACCGTATCGTTGCGCGGGTTGCTTGTAAAGAGGCAGAATCACGCATCAGGTATCCGAATGACTTCGCCATGTCGGACGGTAGCGCGAAACTGTGGCAGCGGGGGGTGATCTGCTCGCCCTCGCCGCTGGCGGGACGCGCTCATGCACAGCACTGGGAGGATTCAAGCGTCGTGACATCCGTGCCCGTCAGGGGATCACAATGTCCCCGGGAAAGACCTGGGCTGCGAGAGCGCAGTTCGACCCCCTCCTGCCGTTGCAGCGCACCATGACGTCGACGCGATCAGCCGACGCAGAAACCGATCGACTGCGCGAAGTCTTGCGCCAGATTCTGGAGGTTGCACGACTCGGCGCCTGGATCCGCGATTTCATTACTGGTGAGGTCTGGTGGTCCGACGAGTTTCGCGCGCTCCTGCACATTCCGCCGGACGAGGAGGCGTCGTTCGACGGCTTCTTCCAGCGCGTCCATCCCGACGAGCGGGAACAGATCCGCACCCGGCTCAAGGACGCCTATGAATCCGGTCACGACACCGAATTCAGCTTCAGGATCGTGCGCCCGGACGGCCTGGTATGTCGCTTCGAAGGACGGATGCACATCGAAACCGACAGGAACGGCAAGCCGCTCAAGGCCAGCGGCACACTCCAGGACATCACGATCCAGTATGCGATCGAAGAGGAGTTGCGCCGTCAGACCGCGTATCTGACGGCCATATTGAATCACCTGCCCCAGGGCATCAGCGTTTTTGACGAACACCTGCGGCTGCAGTACTGGAACGCGAAGCTCGCCGAGGTACACTCCCTACCGCCGGAACTCCTGTATCGCAACGCACCCTTCGAAGACTTGATCATGGCGCTCGCCAAGCGGGGAGAGTATGGTCCCGGCGATGCAACGGAGCAGGTCCGTCAGAAAGTCGAACTTGCGCTCAAATTCCAGGCACATCGCTTCGAACGCCCGCGATCAAACGGCCGGACCAACCTGGTTGCGGGCGAGCCGATGTACGTTGATGGAAGGGTCGCCGGCTTCATCACCACGTACACGGACATCACCTCGCAGAAGAATGCCGAAGTGGAACTGGAGCGTCGCAACAGGATCCTGCAGACAATCCTCGACAACATCCCCTGCGGCGTATCGCTGGTCGATCCCGAGTTGCGAATTCAGGCATACAACGACGAACTCAAGCGCCTGCTCGACCTGCCCGACACGCTTTTTGCCAACGGACCCCCGCCCCTGGGCGACATCCTCCTGTTCAATGCAAAGCGGGGTGAATACGGCCCCGGCGAGCCGCAGGCCCTCGCGGAACGCCTGCTCGATCGTGCTCGGCACCCGCGACCTCATCGCTTCGACCGGATCCGCCCCGATGGCACGGTGCTCCATATCCAGGGACAGCCGCTGGAGGATGGCGGCTTCGTCACGATCTATAACGACATCACCGAACGCATCAAGGCGGAGCAGCGCCAGGTCCTCGCCGACAAGGTGTTCGAGAACACGCCCGAGGCGATCGTCATCATGGACCTGGAACGCCGCATCGTCTCGGTGAATCCGGCGTTCGGCATCATCACCGGCATGAGTGCAGATCAGGTCGCTGGCACGGTGTTCAGTCCGGGCGGGGAATTGCGCCCCGGGGAACGATCGCTCGATTCCGGGACGGTGTGGAGCATTCTCGAGCGCCAGGGCACCTTCGCCGGCGAAACGATCGGACTGCGCGCGGACGGCAGCACCTATCCCCGCTGGCTCACGATGGCGACCGTGCGCGATGAGGATGCCGGGGTTCTGACGCATTACATCGCCATCTTCACCGACATCACGGAGCGCAAGCAGGCCGAGGCCAACATCCAGCATCTGGCCCACCACGATGCACTGACGGGGCTCGCAAACCGTTTCTCGCTGTATGCCCGATTGGAGCAGGCGATCGCCGACGCGCGCCGCAACGCCCAGTCGCTGGCGGTATTGTTCCTCGATCTCGACCGCTTCAAGAACATCAACGATTCCCTCGGCCACCAGGTGGGCGACGATCTGCTGGTTCAGGTCGGCCAGCGCCTGCATGCGGCCGTGCGCGAGGCCGACACCGTCGCACGCCTGGGCGGGGACGAGTTCGTGGTGGTGCTCCAGGGCGTTTCGGGCGCAAGCGACACTGCCCACGTAGCCGCCAACCTTCTGGACAAGCTGTCCGCACCCTACACCCTGAACGGCATCGAACTCCACGCGATCCCGTCGATCGGGATCAGCCTGTTCCCGGATGACAGTACCACCCCGAACGGACTGTTGCGCAATGCCGACGCAGCGATGTATCACGCCAAGGCGCTCGGCCGTGCAAACTACCAGTTCTTCACCGAGGAACTGAACCGCGCCACCACGGAACGCCTGGAACTGGAATCGAAGCTGCGACGCGCGGTCGCCCGGAAGCAAATCGAGCTTTGGTACCAGCCCCTGTTCTGCGCCAGGAACCGGCGACTCAAGGGCTTCGAGGCACTCGCACGCTGGCGTGCCGACGACGGCAGCCTGATTCCCCCGGATCGTTTCATTCCGCTGGCCGAGGAAACCGGCGTGATCGTCGAACTCGGAAACTGGGTACTCGGCGAAGCCTGCCGGCAGGGGAAGAAATGGCTGGATCTGGATCTGGGCAATCTGCGCATGTCCGTCAACCTCTCGGTTCGGCAACTGCGGAATACGAATCTCGCGGAAACGGTCGCACGGACGCTGGACGAAACCGGCCTTCCACCCGCCATGCTGGAGTTCGAACTCACCGAGAGCTCGGTGATGGAGCACCCGCAAGAGGCCATCGGTCTCCTCACGTCGCTCAAGGCCCTCGGGGTGGGAATCGCGGTCGACGACTTCGGTACCGGATACTCGTCCCTGACCTATCTGAAACTCTTTCCACTCGACCGCCTGAAGATCGACCGTTCGTTCGTCTCGGACCTCGAGGATGACGAAAACGACGCTGCGATCGTCGCCGCAGCAGTCTCACTTGGGCACAGCCTGGGACTGTCGGTCGTGGCTGAAGGCGTGGAGACAGCGATTCAGGTCGAGCGCCTCAGCGAACTCGGTTGCGACGAGCTGCAGGGTTTCCATTTCAGCCGACCCATGCCCGCCGCCGAGGCGGAAGCGTACCTGCGCAAGCATCTGGATCCGGGCACGTAGCGGTGTCGATTTCGCATCGGCCAGCATGGGTCGCGACCCTGCTCAACCGCAGGATGCTGATCTGCATTCTCACGGGATTCGCATCCGGGCTGCCGCTCTACCTTCTGCTCAATCTCGTCCCCGCCTGGCTCCGGACCGAGGGCCTGAGCCTGCGTGCGATCGGCGCATTCGCGCTCATTCAGTTTCCCTACACATGGAAGTTCCTGTGGGCGCCGCTTCTCGATCGCTATGGAATCCTGCCGTGGCTGGGACGTCGCCGAAGCTGGATGCTCGTATCGCAGATCGGGCTGATCGCCTCCATCGCGTGGCTCGGACAGCTTTCACCCGTCGAACATCTCGCGCTGGTCGTGACCCTGACCGCGGTTCTGGCGTTCCTGTCGGCGACCCAGGACATCGCGATCGACGCATTCCGCCGCGAGATCCTCCCTGACGCCGAACTGGGGCTGGGAAACGCGATTCACGTCAATGCCTACCGGATCGCCGGACTCGTCCCGGGATCGATCTCCCTGATCCTCGCCGACCGCATGCCCTGGGATCAGGTCTTCATCATCACCGCCCTGTTCATGGTACCCGGGCTCGCAATGACCCTGATGGTGCGCGAGCCGGCCGCCGCGGCGGGGTCGCCGCGGACATTGCGTGACGCCGTGGTCGAACCCTTTCGCGAGTTCTTCGGCCGACATGGCGTACGCTCGGCCCTGCTCGTACTGAGTTTTCTGTTTCTCTACAAGCTCGGTGACTCCCTGTGCACCGCGCTCGCCACACCTTTCTATCTGGACATGGGTTACAGCAAGACCGACATCGGCATCGTGGCCAAGAACGCGGGGCTGTGGCCGATGGTGATCGGCGGCATTCTGGGCGGCCTGTGGATGGTGAGGATCGGCATCAACCGCGCCTTGTGGCTGTTCGGCGTAGTACAGCTGGTGACCATACTCGGTTTTGTCTGGCTCGCATGGCTTGGCCCGGCGCCTTCCGATGCGGCGCGCCTCGTGATACTCGCGACGGTCATCACCGGCGAGGCACTCGGGGCCGGACTGGGTACCACGGCCTTCGTTGCGTTCATGGCGCGCTCGACGAATCCCGCCTATACGGCGACGCAGTTCGCGCTGTTCACGAGCCTGATGGCGATGCCCCGCACCTTCATCAACGCGTCTGCCGGCTGGCTGGTCGAGCGCATGGGCTGGTTCGATTTCTTCTGGGTCTGTTTCTTCCTCGCCATTCCGGGAATGCTGCTGCTCTTCTGGGTCGCGCCATGGAATGGGGAAGCCAGGGCGATCGCCTCGATGCCCGGACGAGCCGGACCTTGAACCGCCATCATTCTCTCACCCGGGTCCAATAGCGATGAACACCTGCACACACGCCACCGCATTGATCGATGCCGCCCGGCGACTTTCCGAAACTGTCGGGAGGCTCCGTTTCTCGCCCCCGGTCAGCCATGTTTACAATCCACTCGAATACGCGTGGCCGGTTCATCAGGCTTATCTGGAGCGTTATGCCAACGGACGAAGGCGGATCATCTTCGTGGGCATGAATCCCGGACCGTTCGGCATGGTGCAAACAGGTGTGCCGTTTGGCGAAATCGCCGTGGTACGCGACTGGCTGGGATTGGACGGGCCGGTCGGAAGACCGTCCACGGAAAACCCCAAGCGACCGGTGGAGGGTTTGGCGTGCGCCCGTTCGGAAGTGTCCGGACGCCGTTTGTGGAGTCTGTTCCGCGAGCGCTTCAAGACACCCGTGGCCTTCTTCAGCGATCACTTCGTCGCGAACTACTGTCCGCTCGCGTTCTTCGACGGTGGTCGCAACCTCACGCCGGACAAGCTGCCGGCAGTCGAACTCCAACCCCTGCTCGAAGCCTGCGACGCCCATCTGCGCCGCATGACGGAGATTCTTGAGCCGGAGTGGGTCATCGGTATCGGCGCCTGGGCCGAAGGCCGCGCGGTGAGCGCACTGACGGGCCTGCCACTCAGGATCGGGCGCGTACTTCATCCGAGCCCCGCCAGCCCGGCAGCGAATCGCGGATGGTCCGACGCGGCCAGCCGTCAGTTGCGGGCGCTCGGGGTGTGGACCGATTGAGGGCCGGAACGGCCATCGACCGCCTGCGGCTGCTGGATCGGCCGGGTTCGCGTGGACAGCATGCCCGTGCCAACCTCCTGTAGAAGCGGCGCCAGCCGCGAACAGAGGTCCATGCGATTGCCCCGCGGTGCCGTTCGCCGAACGTCGATTGCCGTGTATAATTCATAATTATGCACAAGGTCGGCGCCAGCCGCCCGCGGCGTATAGGAACCCGTGGGACAAGGAGACCCGTGAAGAAGGAAATCGATGAGCTCTTCGAGAGCAACCGCAGTTGGGCCAGCCAGCGGCGCGCCGAGGATCCGGAATACTTCAGCCGGCTCGTCGAACAGCAATCCCCCGAGTATCTCTGGATAGGTTGCTCCGACAGCCGTGTGCCGGCCAACCAGATCGTCGGCCTGGCGCCGGGCGAGGTCTTCGTCCATCGCAATGTCGCCAACCAGGTCGTGCATACGGACTTGAACGCACTGTCGGTAATCCAGTATGCAACCGATACCCTGTGTGTCAGGCATATCCTGGTCGTTGGTCATTACGGCTGCGGCGGGGTCTCAGCCGCGCTCGGCAACGCCCGGCTGGGACTGATCGACAACTGGTTGCGTCACGTTCAGGACATCCGCGACCGTTACGTCGATCTGCTCGATCCGATCGCAGACCCGCTGCTGCGCCATGACCGACTGTGCGAACTCAACGTCATGCAGCAGGTACTCAACGTTTGTCAGAGCTCTGTCCTGCGCGAGGCCTGGGAGCGCGGGCAGGACGTCAAGGTGCATGGCTGGTGCTATGCACTGTCCGACGGGCTGATTCGCGACCTGGGTGTCAGCGCGGGAGGCCGTGACGAGGCACTGGACCACTTCAACGATGCCTGCGCGCGTCTGCGCCGTAGCTGAGACGCATTTGCCACGGTTCATCATCCTTACGGGACAGGAGTAGGCACACGCATGTCAGTCAGGATCGATCAGGTATTCGTCGGAGGTCTGCACCCACTGGCTCCAGAGGGACAGCTGACGGGGATCTTCAAGGCCCCGGTGAGCGGACCGACGGCGCTCGGCACCACAGGCCTGACGGGCGATTGCCAAGGGGATCCCAGGCATCACGGTGGCGCCGAGAAAGCCCTGCATCATTACCCCGTAGAACACTACGATGCGCTCGCTGCCCGCTGGCCGGAACTCGCGCCCAGGGTCGGCCCCGGGGTGCTGGGCGAGAATCTCAGTACCCGTGGAATAACCGAATACGATGTCTGCATCGGCGACGTCTACGTGCTCGGCTCATGCCGCATACAGGTCAGCCAGCCACGCCAGCCGTGCTGGAAGATCAACCACCGACTCGACACGCCGGGCGCTTCGATGTTCGTCGCCGAAACCGGGATCACCGGCTGGTACTACCGGGTACTCCAGACCGGCCAGGTGGCCCCGGGCGACGTCCTGGAACTCGTCGAGCGACCCACGCGGTGGCTGACGCTCGCACTGTACTGGACGACGGTCCTCGCGCACCGGCCCGATCCCGGCCTGCTGCGCAAGATCGCCGCGGCCCCCGGCCTGGCGTCGGACAAGGCAGCACGGCTGCAGGAGCGCGCCAACTGGCTGGAACAGAACGCCTGCTAGGCGACTGACTGCTGTTTCTGCGAGCCCGAAGGGGCTGCCGTTGGGCCGCGAACGCACACAGGACCAGAGGGGGGCTCACACTTCCAGCGGGTCGACGTCGAGCTGCCAGCGCAGATCGCGGGCGGTGCGCTGGGCGCGCAGGACGGCGATCCATTCGGCCAGAAAACCCTGCAGAAGCGGGCGCTCGTCGGACTCGACCAGCAGCTGCGCACGCTCGCGCCGGGCGAGCCGCGTCATGCGCATCGGAACGGGATCGAACACGCGCACCCCGGGCGGCGCAATTTCCTGTGCCAGACGGCGTGCATGCGCGAGGAAGTTGCGGCTGTCCTCGAGCGAGGGGGCATCCGAACGCAACATCGCCTGAAAGCTGTGGGGCGGGAATCCGGCGCGGCCGCGCTCCTCGAACTCACGCGCGGCGAAGCCATCGAAGTCGTGCCGGGCAAGAAAGCGGTACAGAGGGTGGTCCGGATACTCCGTCTGGATAAGCACCTCCCCCGCAAGACGGCCCCGTCCCGCGCGGCCACCGACCTGCATGAGCTGCTGGAACAGCCTTTCCGGTGCGCGGAAATCGGCAGCATGCAGGGAGGCATCGGCACCGATCACGCCGACCAGGGTCAGGTTCGGAAAATCGTGGCCCTTGGCCATCATCTGCGTACCGACGAGCAGGTCGGCTTCACCAGCCGCAATCTTCTCGAGTAGCGCCTCCCATTGACTCCGGGTCCGCGCCGAATCGCGGTCCACGCGCAATATGCGTGCTTCCGGAAACAGCTCCGTCAGACGAGCTTCCAGCCGCTGCGTACCCCGCCCGAACGGCTGAATGTCCTGGTTGCCGCATACGGGGCAGGCCCGCGGTATGGCGGCGTCACACCCACAGTGATGGCAACGCATGCGCCCGTCGGCCAGATGCACCACGAGATTTGCAGAGCAGTGCGGGCAATGGCTGATCCAGCCGCAAGACGCGCACGAGAGCACCGGTGCGTATCCACGCCGGTTCAGGAATACGAGGCTTTGCTCGCCGCGCTCGATCCGCGCCCGGATCGCTTCGACCAGGGCGGGGCTCAGGCCCTCGTCGAGACGTGTGCGGCGGGTGTCTATGCTGCGTACCGTGGGCAGCCTTTCGGACACCGCCCGCGCACGCAGACGCAGTTCAAGGTAGCGGCCGCTGCGCACGTGCTGCCAACTCTCCAGCGACGGCGTCGCCGAGCCGAGCACGATCGGGATCTGCCGCTGCCGCGCCCGCCATACGGCAATGTCGCGAGCAGAATAGCGCACACCCTCCTGCTGCTTGTAGGACGCATCGTGCTCTTCGTCGACGAGAATCAGACCGAGCCGGGGAAGGGCCGCGAAAATCGCAAGGCGCGTTCCGAGGACGATGTCGGCCCGTCCCTCCAGCGCCTGAACGAATCCGCGCGAACGAGCTCCTGCGGAAAGCCCCGAGTGCAGGCTGACGATATGTGCGCCGGGAAACCGGTCGGCAACCCTGGTTTCGAGCTGCGGGGTGAGCGCGATCTCGGGAACCAGCATCAGCACCTGCCGGCCGCACTCCAGTTCCGTCTGCGCAAGACGAAGGTACACCTCGGTCTTGCCGCTGCCCGTGACCCCCTGAAGCAACCAGCACGAGAAACCCGCGCCATGAGCGACGACGGCCGCAACGGCATGCCGCTGTTCCTCGGTGAGTTGCGGGAGGTCGAGCGCCGGATCGAGACATTTAGGCCCATCCACCGCAGCGAGCCAGCCACGACGGATTGCGTCGCCGACGGCCTCGCCTGCAGCCAGGGCGCGCACACGGCTGCGGCGCAGTGCCTCTGTGGGCGGCAGGTTCCGAAGCAGCGCCAGCGCGCGGCTGGACCGTCGCACCTCGCCGAGGACACTCATTCCGGCAGGGGTGATGGCGAGGAACGGATCGGCACTCTCGCTCGATACCACGTCCGCGCGGCGCAAGCCTGGCGGCAGGGCCAGGGCGATCACTTCGCCAAGTGGCGCATGATAGTAGCGGGACACGAACGATACGAGCTCCAGCCAGTCCCGCGGCAGCGGGGGGACCTCGCGCTGGATGTGCCTGACGCGCTTGATGCGGGATTGGTCGACATCCGGAGTCTCAGGCAGGGAAACGATGACGCCGCACTTTTCTCCACGCCCGAACGGGACACTCACGCACCGCCCGATGTCGCTCTCGGCTACATTTTCAGCTTTGTAATCAAATAATTGCGGTATTGGAACAGGGAGCGCAACGCGTACGATCCGAGCTTCGGATTCTCCCATAGCAGCAAAAGTCCTTTAAAACCAATCAATTACGACTACAAGCTGAGACCTTCACTGGGAAACCCCACTAACTCCTTGCCGGAAATACCATCTGAATGCTTGTCCACAAAATCTGTGGAAAACTTTGTGGGCAAGGTGGGTGAAAACCGCTCAAACCGGCATCCATCAAGCACTTCTGTCACGTTGCCTTAACAATAGGCAGTATAAAACATATTATTTTTCAATCACTTGAGCAAACACTTATGCTGACCAGCGCTATTCCGACGATTCTCTCTACGGAACAGCGGGATGTGCATAAGTCAAGCACCCTGCGAATATTTTCCTGTTGACAGCAGGGTCCGAAGCCCTTCCGAAAACAGGCAAGATTCTGCTGCGCCGTGATCGCCCGACCGATAGGGCGGTCAGGTCATGTCGCGAATCCTGCGGCTGTGCGCGTGGGCCGTGTCTACAAGCACGGAGACCGATTCCGGCGGCGTAAACTGCGAGATGCCATGACCGAGGTTGAAGACGTGCCCGGAATGCGGACCGAAGGCATCAAGCACGCGCCGCGTCTCGGCCGCCACGACTTCGGGCGGCGCAAAGAGCACGGACGGATCGAGATTACCCTGAAGGGCAACGCGGTCCCCGACCAGCTCACGCGCGCGGCCGATGTCCATGGTCCAGTCCAGTCCAACCGCATCGCAGCCGATTGCGGCGATGCTCTCGAGCCACAGTCCGCCACCCTTGGTGAACACGATGTTGGGAACGCGCCGTTCATCACTTTCGCGGATCAGGCCGCTCACCACGCGCTTCAGGTAAGGCAGCGAGAACTCGTGGTAGGCTGCCTCCGACAGGACGCCACCCCAGGAGTCGAACACCATGGCCGCCTGCGCACCCGACTCGATCTGCGCGTTCAGGTAGGCGGTGACCGCGTCGGCGGTCACGCCCAGGATATGATGGAGCAGATCGGGACGACTATAGGCCAGGGTCTTGACCTTGCGATAATCATCGGATGATCCGCCCTCGACCATGTAGCAGGCAAGTGTCCATGGGCTCCCCGAAAAACCGATCAGAGGGACGCTCCCATCGAGCGCACGGCGTATCTCGGCGACCGCATCCATGACGTACTGCAGTTCGGCGTGCGGATCCGGCGCCGACAGGTTGCGAATCTCCCATTCGTCGCGCAGCGGACGTTCGAAGCGTGGCCCCTCGCCCTCGACGAAGTACAGCCCGAGACCCATCGCATCGGGAACGGTAAGAATGTCGGAGAAGAGGATCGCAGCATCGAGGTCGTAGCGTGCGAGCGGTTGCAGCGTCACTTCGCAGGCGAGATCCGAGCTCTTGCACAAATCCAGGAAGCTGCCTGCGCGACGCCGCGTTTCGCAATATTCGGGAAGATAGCGGCCGGCTTGCCGCATCAGCCAGACCGGCGTGTATTCGGTTGGTTGGCGCATCAGTGCGCGCAGAAATGTGTCGTTGCGTAGGCGGCTCACGATTCCATCCTTTGGTGTGCTCTCTCGGTCCAGTGCCCGATTATCCTTGATGAGGCTCAGCGGCGCCAGAAAACCGGGGTGAGCACGACCAGCAGGGTGAAGATCTCGAGGCGCCCCAGGATCATGGTGAACGACAGGGTCCATGCCTGGAAATCGTTCAGGGCCGCGTAGTTGGACGCTGGGCCGACCGCGCCAAGCCCCGGTCCGGTGTTGTTGATGCACGCCACCACGGCCGAGAAAGCTGTCACCACATCGAGCCCGGATGCCGACAGCACCAGGGTGAGGGAAACGATCGACACCATGTACATGAAACTGAATCCCAGCACGGCGTGCAGGATCTGGTTCGAGACCGGCTGTCCGCCCAGGCGCACCGGGTGGACCGCATGCGGATGCAGCGAACGCACGATCTCGCGATAGACCTGCTTGTACAGGATGATCGCCCGCATCATCTTGATGCCCCCGCCGGTCGAGCCTGAGCACGCAATGAAGCTGCCCAGGAACAGGATCCACAGCTGCGCGAACATCGGCCATAGCGTGTAGTCGTAGGTGGAGAGTCCGAGCGAGGTCGAGATCGAGACGACGTGAAAGGCGACGTAGCGCAGGGTTGAGCCCAGGTCGGTGTGCGCATTGAGATAAAAGAGGTAGGCCGTGAGCAGCGCCGTGCTGAGCAGCAGCACACCGAAGAAGAAGGGAATCTCGGGGTCCCGGAAATACGGTCTGGGGCTGCGGCGCATCAGGGCCAGATAGTGCGTTGCATAGTTCAGGCCCGCGAGCAGCGCGAAAACGATGACCACGATCTCCACTGGAACGCTGTTGAAGTGACCGATCGACGCATCCTTGCTCGAGAACCCTCCCAGGCCGGCCACCGTAAACGCGTGTATCAGTGCATCCCAGCCATCCATCCCGGCAAACCACAGGCTGAAGCCGCAGGCCACCGTGAGCAGGATGTACGTGATCCACAGCCCCTTGGCCGTCTCGGTGATGCGCGGCGTGAGACTCTGCTCCTTCATCGGCGTCGGCACCTCGGCCTTGAACAGCTGGCGTCCGCCGATGCCGAGCAGGGGCAGAATCGCGACCACCAGCACGATCACCCCCATGCCGCCGATCCAGTGCATGAAGGTTCGCCACAGGTTGATCGAGAGCGGGAGATCGTCGAGCCCTGAGAGCATCGTCGCGCCGGTCGCGGTCAGACCGGACACGGCCTCGAAGTAGGCATAGGTAAATGTCAACTCGGGCAGATACCCCATCAGCGGCAACGCGCCGAATATGGGAAGCACGATCCAGCTCGCCGCAACGAGCAGGAAACCATCGGGCACGCGCAGGTCGCGGCGTTTGCCCCGTGTCAGTAACCAGGTCGCAAGCCCGGCCGTGAGGGTGAACAGGACTGCGTTGTCGAACGCGATATGGGCGCCGTCCTGCACGTAGTACGAGATCCCTATCGGAAACCCCATCAGCAGGCCGAAGATCATGACGATCAGACCCAGGGCGTTCAGGACAGGATAGTAGCTACGCATGCTCAGAGGAAGGTGAAGCCGACCTGGAACAGCTTCTCTACCTGACGGACCAGGCGCTTGTGGGTACAGAACACGATCACATGGTCATCCGACTGGATCACCGTATCGTGGTGCGGCATGATGACCTCGTGACGTACGACCCGGCCATCGGACCGTTTCTCGACACGCACGATCGCGCCGATGCTCGCACCACGAGGCAGCTGAATCTGGTCGATGGACTTGCCGACGACCTTGGATTCCTTCTCGTTGCCGTGTGCGACGATCTCCAGCGCCTCGGCGGCACCCCGGCGCAGGCTGTGAACCGCGACGACGTCACCCCGGCGCACATGCGCAAGCAGGGTCCCGATCGAGATCTGCGCCGGCGAGATCGCGATATCGATCGGGCCGCCCTGCACCAGATCGACGTAGGACTTGCGGTTGATCAGCGCCAGAGTACGGCGCGCGCCCATGCGTTTGGCGAGAGAGGCCGACATGATGTTGTCCTCCTCGTTGTTGGTCAGCGCGACGAACAGGTCGGTCTCGTCGATGCCCTCGTTCTCGAGCAGCTTCTCGTCGGTCGAGTCGCCGCGCAGCACCAGCGCGCGGTCGAGCTGCGTCGCAAGATACTCGCTGCGGCGCTTGTTCACCTCCAGCAGCTTGACGTTGTAGTCATGCTCGATGGAGCGCGCCAGGCGAAAACCGATGTTCCCGCCCCCCGCGATCATGATGCGGCGCATCGGCTGATCCGAGCGCCGCAGTTCGCGCATCACCTGACGGATGTGCACCGATGCGGCCAGGCAGAAGACCTCGTCGCCGGGGACGATCACCGTGTCGCCACGCGGGATGATCGGCTCACCATTGCGATAGATGGCCGCAATGCGCACTTCGACGTTGGGCATGTGATAGCGCATCGCCTTGAGCGGATGGCCGATGAGCGGCCCGCCCTCGAACGCCCTCACACCGATCAGGCTCAGCACCCCGCCGGCGAACTCCAGGACCTGCAGGGCTTCCGGAAACGAAATGAGGCGCTTGATGTGATCGGTGACGATCTGTTCCGGACAGATGGAAAAACCGACCGCGAAGTTCTCGTCATTGAGCAGTTCCGGATACTCGACGAAGTCTCCGGAGCGCAAGCGCGCAATGCGCGTCGGGAGATTGAACAGGGATTTGGCGACGCGGCAAGCGCACAGGTTGGTCTGGTCGGACTGGGTGACCGCGATCAGCAGGTCCGCATCTCCGGCCCCGGCCTCTTCGAGGATCAGTGGCGAGGCGCCATTGCCGCACACCGTGCGTACTTCCAGCCGATCACGCAAGACTTCGAGGAACTCGGGGCTGGTGTCGACCAACGTGATGTCATTGGCCTCGGACACCAAGTTTTCCGCAACCGAAGCCCCGACCTGACCCGCACCGAGAATGATGATCTTCACCTTGCCGCACCCGTCCGCTGAGACCCGGGCCATTGTACGCCCATGCCCCACCGTGCTGAAACAGATTGTTGCAGTGCGGCAACAATTCGATGATGCCGATCAACGATGCGCCGATTGAGTCCTCAGGAAGGATTCCATGTGAAATCGAGCATGTTCGGCTCGATACCGGTAAGCCTTTCCCGCCGGGCAGGCCAGACGCGCCATACAGCCATGACGCATGCATTCACTGGCTGGCTCCTGGGACAAGTGACTGACGCAGACATCCGCTAGATAGTCACCCGCGCTGAAAGCGCCGACCGGACAGGCGCGCAGACAGGGTTCGCCGGCACAGGCCACGCAGGGCGAATCCGCTACGACCGGGCTGGCCGTCTCCGTCGAACACCACGGCAACGCCAAGGCGAACCGATATGCATGCCACAAGCCGAACTCGCGGTCGATCAGCACACCCAGCGGAGAGGGCCGGACCGCACCGGCACGCACAGCCCAGCGCTGAAACGGATGATGGGGTGGGCCGCCGAACGGGAACAGCGCCAAGGCGCCGAAGCGCTGCGCAATCTCCGAGCCGAGGCGCCGGCTCCAGCGATCGAGCGGATCGGGCATG
Source organism: Rhodocyclaceae bacterium (assembly GCA_035443825.1). Taxonomy (GTDB): domain Bacteria; phylum Pseudomonadota; class Gammaproteobacteria; order Burkholderiales; family Rhodocyclaceae; genus DAOMNN01. The sequence goes on from DAOMNN010000012.1 coordinate 42,264, forward strand.
GCATCGCGGAACTCGGGTGATGCGGCGAAGTGGTCCCACATCGAAGAGCCCACGTGACCGACGAGAACCAGCGTCTGCGCACTCACGGCCTCGTGTGACGGCGGCAAGTCACCCGGTGCTGGTGCGACGACGCCGCGCACCTTCAGGCCGTGCGCATCGAGCGCCGCGCGCAATTGAGCCAGATCGTCGGTCATCGCCTGCAAGGGCCTCAGGCTTCTTCGCCCTTGCGATTGGGTTGGAGGCCGAGCTGCTTGAGCTTGCGATAGAGATGGGTCCGCTCCAGCCCGCACTTCTCCGCAATTCGTGTCATGTTGTTGCCCTCAAGCCGCAGATAATGCTCGAAGTACACTCGTTCGAACGCTTCGCGCGCGTCACGCAGCGGCTGGTCCAGCGACACCGAGTGAATGCTGTCGGTCGAGGGTGGTAGTACCCGGCGAACGTCGGTGAGTCCGATCTCCTCCTCGAGCGTTCCGAGCGCAAGTGACTTGACCGCGGCGCGCAGCTGGGGGAATCCTCCCGGCCAGGACTGCGTGCGCAATGCATTCAGCGCCGCGGTGGACATCCGCCGCAGCGGAACTTCGCCCGCTTCCACCAGATGAAGCAGGATCTGGGATGCGAGTTCGGGGACATCGTCCTGAACGTCCGTGATGGACGGCGGCGCAAGGCTGACTTCGAACAGCCGGGTGACATGCGCCGCGTCCCACCCGTCGCTTTGAAGCACGTCGGCGCCGAACTCGGTCGCGGCGACCAGATAGAGATTGAAACGCTCGAGACGTTCGATAGCGAACACCAGGTTCTTCTGCTGGGTACGGTTCAGGCGTGCCAGCTCCGGTACATACACCACGCCGCCCTGAATTCCCTGCAGCTGCTTGATGTCCAGCGGCACCGTAATCGTCGACAGATCGAGCCATGAAGCGCCGTCGCGCAGGAAGCTGCGTGCTGCGAGCTCGGCCAGGCTACCCGGACCGGTCCGCAACAGCAGCACCCTCGACTTCTCCGCGATCTGCTGCAGGCGACGATGCAGCTCGCGCAAGGGAGCAGAGCGGGCAAACGCGGCGAGCGTAAGGTGCGACGTCTGGCCCGGTGCCACCGGGCGCTGCAGACCGCGCTTGACCGCCGAAAGCAGCTTCTGCAGCGCGATCGGCTTTTCCAGGTAGTCGATCGCGCCGATTCGCGTTGCCTCGACTGCCGTATCGATCGTTCCATGGCCCGACATCATGATGACCGGCATCGTAAGTTGCCCGCCCGCCGACCATTCCTTGAGCAGGGTGATCCCGTCCGTGTCCGGCATCCAGATGTCGAGCAGCACCAGATCAGGCCGGTGTGCGTGTCGTACCGCACGCGCCGCTGCCGCATGCTCTGCAAGCATTACGTCGTGGCCTTCGTCCCGCAATATCTCCGAAAGGAGTTCGCGGATACCCGCCTCATCGTCAACAATCAGTATGTTTGCCATGCTTCTCTTGTAAAGCTCCCCGGCCCGTGGGCCGCTTGCTGCGCCGTACGTTCGGGCGAGACCGGTCGTTTCACCATAGGCCCCGCACTGTCATGAACCTGCCAACCTCAAGCGAATCCGGACCTCCGCACCACCATCATCCGGATTCAACAGGCGAACCTCGCCCCCGTGCTCATCGATGATCTTCTTCACGATTGCCAGTCCAAGGCCGGTGCCACGCGTCTTGGTAGTGAAATAGGGCTCGAAGGCCCGGCCCAGTACCTCTTGTGGAAACCCGGGACCATTGTCCCGCACCACCATGACCGCATGGTCGTCGTCACGCTGGGTCATTACGAGGATCTCACCGTCGTCGCGGCCGGCCAGGGCCTCCTCGGAATTCTGGAACAGATTATGAATGATCTGCCTCAATTGCGCCGCATCGCCGATGATCTGCGGCAGATCGGCTGCCATGCGGGTACGAATCCTTGCCGGGGAAGCCTCGTAAAGGTTCAGTACCTCCGGGATGAGCTCGTTCAGGTCGACCATGCCCAGTGACGGGTTGGGCAGTCGAGCGTAGTCCCTGAAGGCATTCACCAGGTTCTTCATCGACTCGACCTGGTTGACGATCGTGCGCGTGGCACGCTCCAGGATGGCCCTACCGTCGTCGTCGAGCCGGTCCGAAAGCTTGTATGCGAGGCGTTCTGCCGAGAGCTGGATCGGTGTCAGGGGGTTCTTGATCTCGTGCGCCAGACGACGGGCGACCTCGGCCCAGGCCGCGGTTCGCTGCGCCATGACCAGACTGGAGATGTCGTCGAAAACGATCACCGATCCGCCGCCCGATAGCTCGGGCAGGCGTGCGCCATGTATGAGCAGTGTCTGCGGTGCGCCGTGCGGGCGCGCCAGTTCGAACTGCTCGTGCCAGTCGCCTTCGTTCTCGGCGAAGCCGCGCATCAGGATGTCGCGGAAACTCTGGTGGCTGGGCCACTCGGAGAGCGGAAAATGCTCGAAGCCTTCGAGATCGTCCTTCAGAATGTCCATCGCACCACGATTGGCTGCGCGCAGGCAACCATCGGCATCGAAGGCCAGCACGCCTGTCGACAGATTCGCAAGCACGCTCTCGAGGTAGGCGCGCGCAGCCTCCACCGCGGCACGATTTCGTTCTGCCTGGCCGCGGGCGTCCTCGAGCTGACGGGTCATCCGGTTGAACGACTGCGTAAGCACGCCAAGTTCGTCCCGGGCGGGCAGCGCCTGCCGCGGGCTGAAGTCGCCCTGCGCAACGGCCTGCGTGCCTTCGGCCAGGATCAGCAAGGGGGCCACCAGGCGGCGGGCGAGCACGAACGCCACCGCAACCGCAGCGAGCAGGGCAAGCAGCAGGGTGAGCGTGAGCGTCAGCGAGTAGATTCGGCTCAGACCGGTTCGGCCGAGCACGAGCTGCTGATACTCGCGATGGGCTTCCTGCACGGCGTCGACATGGCGGACGAAGGTGTCGGGTATGGGCTGTATCAGTTGCAGATAGGATGGCTCACCCATGAGTGAGCGCGATGGGATCGGTACCACCACGCGGATCGTCAGCCCCGCGCCCGGGCGCGCTTCGACCGTGTGATAGCGTTGCGTCTGACGCGCCTGGCGCATCTGGGCCGAAGTGGGCAGATCCGGAAGCAGCGCGCCAACGCCGTCCGATACGGTCGCGATGAGTTGTGCGTTGGACCCGACGACAGTGGCACTTGCCACCTGGGCCTGCTCCCGGAGGCGGTTCAGGTGCGTGGGCGAGAACGAAACTGCTGCATCCAGTTCGAGCGCCATGTCACGTGCCTTGTCGCTGACCTGGGACACGAGATAGTCGAGTGCGTTCTGGCCGAGCGCGATGCCGCCATCGAGCGCCCGGTCCACACGCACGTCGAACCACGAGTCGATGCTGCGCACGACAAACTGCAGGGAGACGGCGTAGAGCACGACGCCCGGAACCACCGCCATGAGCGCGAACATCAGCATCAGGCGGTACTTGAGCCGGGAGCCGAACTGGTGCGCGCGATACTCCCGCCACAGGCGGCGAAGCTGTATCCCGACCATCGCCGCGAGCGCGACCGCGACGGCACCGTTAAGCGCGAGCAGAAACGGATAGGCGCCCGCAAACAGGTCGGTGTTCGCACTGGCCGAAGCAAGAAGAAACAGGGAGATCCCCGTGACCGCCGCGATGATGACGATGGAAATGCGTTTCATCGAGTCGTACCGGCGAGAAACGTCCAGCGCATCCAGTCGGTTCCCAGATTCCAGTCGCGACTTCCGATGGCTGTCACCTGAAACGGCCGCGGAAGCATGCTTTTGTCATGCATGAATCTGAGCGCTGCGTTGTAGGAGACGCCCGACTCCAGGGCGTTCTGATCCACGATGTGCCAGTTCCGGATGCGCTGCATGGTGCGCACCGCTGCATCCAGATTGTCGAAACTCTGGTGCAGGTTCCCGATGGAGAGTCGATAGGTCCGCGTGATTGCGTGGTAGGAGAGGCGATAGTGAAGGCTGCGCTCCACGATGACGGCGTCGAACCAGTACCACCGAGCACGTACGATCTGGAATTCGGCAACGAAATGCAGCGAGACCCCGCGCGAGATGGCATCTTCGAGGCGCGGATTGAGTTCGAGATGGATATCCGCATTGACGACGTAGCCGTCCTCGCCGCTGACGATCTCGGCGTAGCGAACGCTGCCCTCGGCGAGCCCCTGCAGCGGAAGGACGAGCAGGGAAAGCGCAAACAGGCAGATGCCGACGGTCCTACCCACGCTTGCGTAGAAGCGCATAGTAGAAACCGTCATGGTCAGCGGCAGGCAGCAGTCGTCGTTCAGATTGGCCATCCAGCGCAATTCGCTCCGCATCGTCCTGCCGGCGACAGAACACTTCGACCTGCTGCCCGTTCTCCTCGTCGAAGACGGAACAGGTCACGTAAAGCATTTTGCCACCCGGCGCCAGCGTATGCCAAAGCGCGTCGAGAATCTCGCGCTGCCGGGCGGTGAAACCCGAGATGTCCTCCGGCCGGCGCAGCCACTTTATGTCGGGGTGACGGCGTACCACACCGGAGGCACTGCAGGGCACGTCCGCCAGAATACGATCAAAATGCCTGCCGTCCCACCATTGTTCCGGACGGCGTGCATCCCCAACGAGCACGCGGCCTTCAACGCCGAGTCGACGGAAGGTATCGGCTATGCGCTCGGCTCGTCGCGGATCGAGTTCAAGAGCGGTCAGCTTCACGTCTTCGGTTTCGAGCACATGCGCCGCCTTGCCCCCGGGAGCTGCGCATGCATCGAGGACGTTCTGGCCGGCCTCCAGATCGAGCCACCGTGCGGCCCATTGCGCACCCGCATCCTGGACCGAAACCGACCCATCGGAAAATCCGGGCAGACGGGACACCGGGACAGGGCGCGCGAGAAGCAGGGCGCCATTGGGCAGGCGGGTCGAAGCCATCGACATGGCAGCAAGCTCGTTCTCGACCGCTTCGATGGTCGTGCGGCCACTGTTTACCCGCAGGCTCATGGGCGGCCGCTGATTTCCGGCAGCCAGGATCGATTGCCACGAGTTCGGGTACTGCCGCCGCACACGCTCGATCCACCACGCGGGATGGCGGTAATGTGCAACCTCGTCCGCTTCCAACTGTCGCAGGAAGGTGTCGCTGCGCCGCAGGGCGTTGCGCAGCACGCCGTTGGCGACACCCCGTAATCCTGGGGCAAAGCTGGCAATCGCTTCGACCGCCTGGTCTACCACGGTATGCGCCTGGTCCGGTCTGGTCTCCAGCCGGTGCAGCGCGACCAGCAGAATGGCATGAACCTCGACCGGCAATGGCTTCGCAAGAAGCTGTGCGAGGACGAGATCACCGCGTCCGTAATCCCTCAGCGTTCCCCAGGCATGATCGCGCACGGCGCCCCTGATATTGTCGGTCCACGCAGCATGTGCGCGCTGCACGCTGTCGAACGCATCGGTCAGGTTCTGCCCTGCAATGACTGCCGCCACGAGCCCGCCCGCTTCGAGAAAGGCATATGCGAGGCTGTCGGCCGCAAGCTTCGTGACGCGGGGCGCAGATGAAGCGGTGGATCGCCCGGCGGAGCCAGTGCGGGAATCGGCCGAACCTGATCGGGACTCCCCCCTCGAGGGGCGACCACCACCGGTGGGCCGCGGCGGTTTGCCGGGCGTCCGCGTGCCCTTGCTCACACGTCCACCACGAGTGATCGCGCCAGGTAATTGCGCTCGGCAGCGCCACTTGCGGGCAAGCAGCGGGCCGTCATCTGCCGTCAGCCCTGGAGCAAACGCCGGAGGTAGTTCGGGAGCACGAACTGGGCACAGTGGATTGCGCCGTTGTAGTAGTCCAGGCCCTCGATCCCGCGCGCTGCAAGTCGGCGATCGACTTCTGCGGCGGAGATTGTGGTCGGGTCCAGGCCGTCCGACGCACACGCCATTCCCCACTGGGAGCCGTACAAGGGGATGTACATGAAGTAAGGAAACACGCCGCCGAAGGCGGAGCGCAGATTGTCTCGAATCTGCAGCAGGCGTTGCGGCTGGAAGATGGGAGCACCGATATGCAACGTGATGGCACCCTGCGGGGTCAGCAGTGCCTTGCAGTCCTTGAAGAACTCGGCGCTGTACAGGGCCTCGGCTGGGCCGATGGGATCGGTCAGATCCAGGACGATGAGATCGAAGCGTCGATCCGTCGCCGGAGCGACCTTGCGAACGTAGTTCAACCCGTCCTCGATGCGCAACTCGAGGCGTGAATCGTCGAGAGCGCCACGATGGACCGCCTGCAGGTGTGTGCGCGCAATCTCGATCACTTTTGCATCGAGCTCGACCAGGACCACGCTGTTCATGGTCGGATGCTTGAACAGCTCCTCGGCGGAACCCCCGTCCCCGCCGCCGATTACGAGCGCACTTGCGGGCGCGGGATGTGTCACTGCCGGGACATGGATGAGATTCTCGTGGTAGAAGAACTCATCCCGCTCGGAAGTCATGAAATAGCCGTCGAGCCGAAACAACTTGCCGAATTGCGGCGTATCCCAGACTTCGTACTGCTGGTACTCGGAAGCCCCCGCATCAAGCAGCTTGCCCCCACGCAGGTAGAACCCGGCGGCGTCGTTGAGTTCTTCGAGCAGACGACCATCCGCATCGGGCCGGTGCGCGCCGGACACCATCAGACCTCGGCGCTCACGCGGCCACGCACGACTTCCTGGCAAGCCGACTCTGCCGGATTGAGCAGCTCGATCACATGGCGGAAGATCAGGCGCGCGCGATCCGAGTTGTCGCGTGAGAAGTTGCACACATATACGTCGAGCGTGACATCGCCCGTCTCAGGCCAAGTGTGAATCGCAAGGTGAGACTCCGCCAGCACGACGGTTCCGGTCACGCCTGCCTGCTGGCCATCTTCATGGGTGAACTGATAGAAGTACGCTCCGAGGGGCGTGAGCCCCGCGTCACGGCATTCATCGACGCAAATTACTTCGAGAATCGCGCGGTCGAGCAAGATGTCCGGCGGACATTGGCAGCGGTACAAGTCCGCAATCAGATGAAGTCCGTTCATATTTGCTTCATTCCCTGCACAGGAAAGGAAAGCGAACAATTCTAACACGGGTCACGCACCACCCCAACGACCGGTATATTTCGCGCAATGTTTCACGTGGAACCCCGTTGCCCCATTGAGTGCTAAGCCCCCGCGGCGAAGACATCGTAGGTCAGCCTGAGGATCAGAGCGCCGACCACAACCAGAAAGACCTTCCGTACGAACTGTGCACCGTGTCTCAGCGCAAGCCTGGACCCCGTCACCGCACCAACAAGGTTACATGCAGCCATCACCAGGCCGACCTTCCAAAGGACGCCCACATTAAGCGAGAAGAAACCGAGCGCCGCCAGATTGGTCGCCACGTTCACGAACTTCGCACTCACCGAGGCTCGCAGGAAATCCATACCAAGAAAACGGACAAACAGGAAAATCAGGAAGCTCCCGGTCCCCGGCCCGAAGAAGCCATCATAGAATCCGAGCGCCCCTCCGATGACCACCGCGGTTGCGGACTCGGCTCTCCGCCCCCGCGATACCCCACCCATCCGCCCGAAATCCTTCCGAACAAATGTGTAGATCGCGACCATGACGAGAAGGACGAGTACGACCGGTCGAATCAAGTCGGCCGGAAGATGTGCCACCGCGCGGGCACCATTCCACGCCCCGACCAGTGCAGCCATGACGCCGGGAACCACCACGTGCCATGGAATCGCGATTCGCCGCGCATACTGCACCGCGGCGCTGGCGGTGCCGACGATGCTCGCCACCTTGTTTGTCCCGAACAGTGTGGCGGGCTGGAGGTTCGGGAAAGCGGCGAAGAGTGCCGGAATCTGAATCAGACCTCCGCCGCCGACCACGGCGTCCACCAAACCCGCGAAGAACGCCGCCAATCCGAGCACGATCAATAATGAATCGATTTCAGCCACGAGAGCTCCGCAACTCAGGCCGACCCGCCCGCCCCACACGTTTCACGTGAAACATCGCCTGCGCGAATCAAAACACTCAGCGACACTCACTTGCCGATACAGAACCGGCAGAAGATGACCCCGAGCAAGTCATCGGCGGTGAACTCACCGGTAATCTCCCCCAGCGCAAGCTGCGCAAGGCGAAGTTCCTCCGCCACGAGCTCCAGCCGCATACCCTGCGATCCGGCCCCGCCAACGTGCGCCAGCGCGCTGCGCAATGCGACCAGATGCCGCTCCCTTGCCAGAACCACGTCTTCGTCCCCGCCATGCCATCCGACCACCCTCAACAATTCGTCACGAAGCAGCGACATTCCCGCGCCGGTCTTCGCCGAGACCATCAGTTCGACACCGCACTCACCGTCCCTGCGCACGGGAGTGCGGCCGCAAAGGTCAATCTTGTTGAAGACGGTGATCACTTCCACACCCGACGGCAACCCCCGGTCGATCTCCGCATCCCCTTCCGTCTTTCCCGCACGCGCATCGATCAGACGCAGCGCGACGTGCGCCCGGGATATTTCGTGCCAGGCCCGCTCGACGCCGATCCGCTCCACCGGATCCGACGTGTCGCGAAGACCCGCGGTATCGATTATGTGGACGGGAATGCCCTCGATACCGATCGTCTCGCGCAACGCATCCCGCGTCGTGCCAGCGATCTCCGTCACGATTGCCCGCTCCTCCCCTGCCAGCGCATTCAGCAGGCTCGACTTGCCGACGTTGGGCTCACCCACGAGAACCACATTCAAGCCGTTGCGCAGAATCGCACCCTGCGACGCGCCGTCGAGAATCCGCTCAAGCCTGGACCGCACCACCGCAATCCGCTGTGCAGCCCGCTCCCCCTCAAGCACCTCGACTTCTTCCTCGGGAAAGTCCAGCGTCGCCTCGACCAGCATGCGCAGGTCGATGAGCTCCTGCTGAAGCGCATCGACCTTCCGCGAGAACTCGCCGCTCAGGGAACGCAAGGCGGAACGTGCCGCCGCCGCGGTACGCGCCTCGATCAGGTCGGCCACCGCCTCGGCTTGGGCCAGGTCCATCCTGCCGTTCAGAAATGCCCGGCGCGAGAATTCCCCAGGTTGCGCCAACCGAGCTCCGAGCTCCAGGCATCGCGAAAGGAGCATCTGCATTACCACGGGCCCGCCGTGGCCCTGCAGCTCCACCACGTCTTCGCCCGTGAACGAACCCGGGGCGGGGAAGTACAGAAGCAGCCCCTCATCGATTGGCTGTCCGTCGCGATCCAGAAAACGCACAAACCCCGCATGGCGGGGTTTGGCTTCGCGCCCGGTCAGGGCACGTACGAACGATTGCAACGCCGTTCCGGAAATCCGGACGATACCGACACCGCCCCTTCCCGGAGCCGTGGCGACCGCTGCAATCGTGTCCTCAGGTGCTCTTTGCTCCCGACTTCTTCTCACCTTCGATTATCCGCGTGATCTGCCACTGCTGCGCAATCGACAGAATGTTGTTCACCACCCAGTACAGCACCAGTCCCGACGGGAACCACATGAACATGAACGTGAACACGATCGGCAGGCCCATCATGATCTTGGCCTGAAGCGGATCCGGCGGCGTCGGATTCAACTTCATCTGCACCAGCATCGAAGCACCCATTATCACGGGAAGAATGAAGAACGGATCCTTGGACGACAGATCCTGGATCCATCCCATCCACGGTGCATGCCGCATCTCCACGCTGCCGAGAAGCACCCAGTACAGAGCGATGAACACCGGAATCTGTACGAGAATCGGAAGGCAACCCCCAAGCGGATTGATTTTCTCCCGTTTGTACATCTCCATCACTTCCTGCTGCATCCGCGCCTTGTCATGCCCGTAGAGTTCCTTCAGGCGCTGCATGCGCGGTGCCAGCACGCGCATTCTCGCCATCGACTTGTAGCTCGCCGCGGACAGGGGAAAGAACACCATTTTGATCAGGACTGTAACCAGGACGATCGCCCAGCCCCAGTTGTCGGTCAGCCCGTGAATCCAGGACAGCACCCAGAACAGCGGCGCGGCAATCACGGTAAGCCACCCGTAATCGACCACCAGACCGAGCCCCTCGGCAATCCCGGCCAGATGATCCTGCTCCTGGGGCCCCGCGTAAAGCCTCGTTCCGACCGTCCCCGTCTGCCCGGCCGCGATCGCCGCAACCGGCATGATCATCCCAGCCGTATAAAGATCCGGTCCCACTTTGCGCGCGTAGAACTCACGTTGTACGCTTCCGACCGGAAGCCAGGCACCGACGAAGTAATGCTGGACCATCGCCGCCCAGCCATCGTTAGCCTGCTTCGCGAACTTCGCACGGTCCCGGTCGATGTCCTCGAAGGACACTTTCTGGAACTTCTCCGCATCGGTGTAGAACGCCGGCCCGGTGAAGGTCCGCACTCCGAACACCTCCACCGCCTCAGCCGGTTGGCCATCCCGAGCGAACTGGAAGTACGCGTGCGGGGTCAGGCTGGCGCCCGTGCCGTTTTCGATCTCGTATGCCACATCGATAAGGTAGGTTCCACGATGGAAAGTCAGCAACTTGCTCACTCTCACGCCATCCTGCTCGGGGGCTTCCAGGCGCAGCGTGATGCTGTCCTGCCCTGCGGCAAGTGTGTGCTCCCCCTCCGCGACCCGGTACATCGTCCTGTGATTGGGGAGCCCCTCGCCAATCAAGCCCGCCTGGGCTGAATAGACATGCCGCTGCCCTTCGTCGAAGAGCACGAAGTTCTCGGCCCTATCCTTGCCGGCCTTGTGATGGGTCAGTTCCAGCCGCACGATCTCGCCCCCCTGGGCCGAAACCTCCGCCACCACCATGTCGGTACGAACGATCGCGCGCGGCACGGCCGCCGTAGCGGGTGTACTGCTCGCAACCTCCGGAATCCCCGAATCGGGGGCGCTCAGTCCGACGCTGGGCGTCGGTACGCTGACCAGCCCGGGATCGACGACTTCGCCCCTTGTTAGCGCCTGCGGCGGCGGGACAGGAGGAGGCTGGTCACCCTTCATCCATGCATCCCACAGCATGATCATGGCGAAGGAGAAAATCAGAAAAAGTATGATGCGACGCTGATCCATCGGACTATTTTTCGTGGTGGGAGTGTTTGGGAACGGGATCATACCCGCCCGGATGGAACGGATGGCAACAAGACACCCGCTTGAGTGCAAGCCAGCTGCCCTTGAGGGCACCGTGCTCACTTACCGCCTCTGCGGCGTATTCCGAACAACTCGGGTGGAAACGGCAGTTACGGCCCAGCATCGGACTGATGCCGTAGCGGTAGACCCCGAGCACACCAAGCAGTACTTTTTTCATCATCTTCGCAAGCAATCCAGCAACTGCACCATATCATCGTTGATCATCGCACGTGTAGCCAGATCGACCGGCGCATGAAGGCGGACGACGAGGTCGAAAGCCTTGAGCGAGGCGCGATTCCTGCGGAACTGCTCGCGAACGATCCGCTTCACCAGATTGCGCACTTTCGCGCGCCGTGCAAGGCGCTTCCCGACCACCACCCCAAGTCGAGCGCCCGTGAGTCCGTTCGGGCGATAATGCACCGTCAGGAACCGCCCTCGATGTGAGCGCCGAAAAGCAAAAACGGATGAATACTCATCCGTTTTTCGTAATCTGTAGGCGCCGGGAAAAGCCTGATCGGCGCCTGATGGTCCGATCACTTCAGACGGCGAGACGGTGACGGCCCTTGGCACGACGTGCGCGGATCACGGCGCGACCGCCACGCGTCTTCATGCGGACGAGGAAGCCGTGGGTGCGCTTGCGACGGACGACGGAAGGCTGATAAGTGCGTTTCATTTTGGTGTTCGCCAGTGAGAGTCAAACGCGGCATTTAATTACATAATCCCATGTTTGTCAAGAATATTTTTTCGCCCAACCTGTGGATAAGTCAGTTTTTCAAGCGTAGAATTCACGGGTCGAACTTCCGACCGGAAGGAGGGGTGAACCGTGCAGCGCGGGGCGCCATCCGATCGGGAGATATCCATAACAAATCTGGCCGCTGCAACCACCGCTCGCAAGGCACGTGGTCTATGGCGCGTTACGACAATCTTGACTGAAGCCCAATTCGAACTCCCCGTGACCCACGATCTTTGGTCCTTCTGCCTGTCGCGACTCGAAAGCGAACTGCCGCCACAGCAGTTCAGCACCTGGATCAAAGCCCTCACTGCCGCCCAGGCCCCGTCGGCCGACCATCCCTCGCTGCGACTGCTCGCACCGAATCGCTTCGTGCTGCAATGGGTCCGCGAACGCTATCTCAGGCGCATCGGAGAACTCGGGGAAGAGTTCCACGGCACACCGATTGCGCTCGAACTGTCGCTGCCGACCGCGGCCGCAACGCAGACGCCGGCAGTGCACGCACCTGCCGTGATGCCTGCACGTCCCACTCCGGCAGCCGACCCTTCGAGCGCCCCGGTAGTGCGCCTCCCGGCGGACCCGGCCATGGCCACTCCGGCAGATGTGACTTACGAGAAGACGCGACTCAACCCCGACTTCACCTTCGACACGCTCGTCACCGGACGGGCCAACGATCTCGCCCGTGCCGCGGCGATGCAGGTCGCACAGAACCCGGGCACCTCGTACAACCCGCTGTTCATCTACGGCGGCGTCGGCCTCGGCAAGACGCACATGGTTCACGCCATCGGCAATGCCGTCTTCCGTGCCAATCCGCAGGCGATCATCCGCTATGTGCATGTCGAGGACTACTATGCCGATGTCGTGCGCGCCTATCAGCAAAAGAGCTTCGATGCGTTCAAGCGCTATTATCGTTCGCTCGACCTGCTGATCATCGACGACATCCAGTTCTTCAACAACAAGAATCGCACCCAGGAAGAGTTTTTCCACGCCTTCAACGCGCTCACCGAAGCCCGCAAGCAGATCGTGATCACCTGCGACACCTATCCCAAGGACATCCAGGGCCTGGAAGACCGCCTGATCTCGCGCTTCGACTGGGGGCTGACGGTACAGATCGAGCCCCCGGAGCTCGAAATGCGCGTCGCCATCCTGAAGAAGAAGGCCGAGGCACTGCGCGTCGAACTCAACGACGACGTCGCGTTCCTGATCGCCAAGAACCTGCGCTCCAACGTACGCGAGCTCGAAGGCGCCCTGAACAAGGTCGTCGCCTATGCACGCTTTCACGGTCGGGCCATTTCGCTCGAAGTCGGGAAGGAGGCCCTCAAGGACCTGCTCAACGCGCATAACCGCCAGTTGTCGATCGAGCACATCCAGAAGACCGTGGCCGACTACTACAAGATCAAGGTCGCCGACATGCATTCAAAGAAGCGAACGCGCGCGATCGCACGCCCACGACAAGTCGCGATGTGGCTAGCGAAGGATCTTACGCCGCTGTCGCTGCCCGCGATCGGAGACGCCTTCGGCGGGCGGGACCACACCACGGTTCTGCATGCGTGCAGGACCATTGCCGAGCTCAGGCTGGGTGACCACCAGCTCAATCACGACGTTCACGTCCTGACCCAGGTACTGCGGGGATGAACGTGAGCCCGAAGGCCCCGTCCGGCACGATTGCCGGAAAGCCGCAAACTCACAAACAGAAAAACTGACATCATGCACCTGCTCACCACTACCCGCGACGCACTTCTTGCCCCGCTACAGTCCGTTTCGGGCATCGTCGAGAAACGCCACACGCTGCCGATCCTGTCCAATGTGCTGATCGAGAAGCACGGCGAGCACCTGACCATGCTTGCGACCGACATCGAGATCCAGATCCGCACCACCACGGCCGGAAACCTGGGCGGCGGCGATGCCGACATCACCGTGGCCGCGCGCAAGCTGCAGGACATCCTGCGCGCGCTGCCCGAGGGCGTCGACGTCAATCTGACGCTCGACGACAAACGGCTCACGGTCAAGGCAGGCAAGAGCCGCTTCGCACTTCAGACCCTGCCTGCGGCCGACTATCCGCGCATGAACCTCCCGGACGGGGATGCGACACGCTTCTCGGTCAGCCAGAAGACGTTCAAGCGCCAGCTCGGCCAGGTCGCCTACGCGATGGCCCAGCAGGACATCCGCTACTACCTCAACGGCCTGCTGCTGATCGCCGACGGCAGCGAACTGCGCATGGTCGCCACCGACGGCCACCGCCTCGCCTACGCTGCCAGCGCGCTCGATTCGGAAGTCGCCCGGACCGAGGTCATCCTTCCGCGCAAGACCGTCACCGAGCTCGCTCGCCAGCTCGCCGATACCGACGACACGCTCGAGATCGTGCTCGCGGGCAATCAGGCCGTGTTCCGCTTCGGCCCGATCGAGCTCGTGTCCAAGCTCATCGACGGCAAGTTCCCCGACTACGAGCGGGTAATCCCCCAGAACCACCCGGGCATGCTCACCTTCCCCCGTGCGCCTCTGCTCGCATCCTTGTCGCGCGTCGCCATTCTCACCAACGAGAAGTTCCGCGGTGTGCGCCTGGTGCTCAAGGACGGCCTGCTGCGCATCGTCAGCTCCAACAACGAGCAGGAGGAAGCGCAGGAGGAGATCGAAGTCGATTACCAGGGCGAGCCGCTCGATATCGGCTTCAACGTGACCTACCTGCTCGACGTGCTCAACAACATTGCAAGCGACGAGATCGAGTGGCGTTTCAACGATGGCAACTCGAGTGCGCTGCTGACCATTCCAGGGAACGACCACTTCAAGTACGTCGTGATGCCGATGCGCATCTGAGGCGAGTGAACTTCACCGCAGGGCGGGTTGCCCCCACCGGAGCGACCCGCCGGCCATCGAACGTCGAATCCTGCCCGCGCAGCACCCAGCCAGGCACTGCACACCCCTTCTTCACGAATCATCCGAGATCACCATGTCAGAAATGCAGAACCGCCCCCTCAACGAAGACTATGACGAGTCCAGCATCCAGCAGCTCGAAGGCCTGGAAGCGGTCAGGAAACGTCCCGGAATGTACATCGGCGACACCTCCGACGGTACGGGGTTGCACCACATGGTGTTCGAAGTCGTCGACAACGCAATCGACGAAGCGCTCGCCGGGCACTGCGACGACATCGTCGTCACCATCCACCCGGACAACTCGATTTCCGTGGCGGACAATGGCCGCGGGATTCCGGTCGGGGTCAAGATGGACGACAAGCACGAGCCGAAGCGCTCCGCAGCCGAGATCGTGATGTGCGTACTGCACGCCGGCGGCAAGTTCAACCAGAACAGCTACAAGGTGTCCGGCGGCCTGCACGGCGTGGGCGTGTCCTGCGTCAATGCGCTGTCCAAGTGGCTGCGCCTGACCATCCGCCGCGACGGCAAGAAGCACTTCATCGAGTTTCATCGCGGCGTGCCGCAGGATCGCGTGATCGAAATGGTAGGCGGCGTCGAGGTCAGTCCCATGCGCGTCGTCGGCGAACCCACCACCCGCCGCGGCACCGAACTCCACTTCCTCGCCGACGAGGAGATCTTCGGCGACCTCGAATTCCACTACGACATCCTCGCCAAACGCCTGCGCGAACTCTCGTTCCTCAACAACGGCGTCAAGATCCGCCTCATCGATCAGCGCACCGGGAAGGACGAGAACTTCGCCTTTGCCGGTGGAGTGAAGGGGTTCGTCGAGTACATCAATCGCACCAAGAGCGTGCTCCACCCCAACGTCTTCCATGCCACCGGCGAGACACGCATCCCGACCGGCGGCGGCCTCGACGCTGAGCTCTCGGTCGAAGTCGCAATGCAGTGGAACGACTCCTACGCCGAGCAGGTGCTGTGCTTCACCAACAACATCCCTCAGGCCGACGGCGGCACCCACCTGACCGGTCTGCGCGCCGCGATGACACGCGTCATCAACAAGTACATCGAAGAGAACGAGATCGCCAAGAAGGCCAAGGTCGACATCACCGGCGACGACATGCGCGAGGGCCTCGCGTGCGTGCTGTCGGTCAAGATGCCGGACCCCAAGTTCGCCAGCCAGACCAAGATGAAGCTGGTGTCCTCGGAAGCCCGCCCGGCGGTCGAGGAAGTCGTTGCGAGCAAGCTCGGCGATTTCCTGCTCGAAAACCCGATCGACGCCAAGACCATCTGCGGCAAGATCGTCGAGGCCGCGCGCGCCCGCGATGCAGCGCGCAAGGCGCGCGAGATGACCCGCCGCAAGGGCCTCCTGGACGGGGTCGGCCTGCCCGGCAAGCTCGCCGACTGCCAGGAGAAGGATCCTGCCTTGTGCGAGATCTACCTCGTCGAGGGCGATTCCGCCGGCGGCTCCGCCAAGCAGGGCCGCGACCGCAAGTTCCAGGCGATCCTGCCCCTCAAGGGCAAGATCCTCAACGTCGAGAAGGCGCGCTTCGACAAGCTGCTGCAGAGCCAGGAGATCGCGACCATGATCACCGCGCTCGGCACCGGGATCGGCAAGGAAGACTACAAGCCCGAGAAGCTGCGCTACCACCGCATCATCATCATGACCGACGCGGACGTCGACGGTGCCCACATCCGCACCCTGCTGCTGACCTTCTTCTATCGCCAGATGCCCGAGCTGGTCGAACGCGGCCACATCTACATCGCCCAGCCGCCGCTCTACAAGATCAAGCACGGCAAGAGCGAGATGTACATCAAGGACGACAACGAGCTCAACCAGCACCTCCTCAAGCTCGCGCTCGACGGTGCCGCGCTGCTGCCGCGCGAAGGGGGAAATCTCATCGCCGACGAAGCGCTGGGCGGCCTGGCCCGCAGCTACCTGCTGGCCGAAGCCGTCATCAACCGGCTGGCCGGCTACATCGACCCGGCCGTGCTGCACGCGATGCTCGCCCGCGACATCGAGGTCAGCCTCACCGACGAGGCCTCCGCCCGCGATTCGGCCGCCCGCATCCAGCCGCATCTGCCACCGGAGGTACAGATCCGCGCCGAATACCACGACGAATCCGAAGCCTGGCGTCTGACCATCGAGCGCATGCACCACGGCAACCGCCGCCTCGCGTCGATCGAAGAGGAGTTCCTGGTTTCCGGCGACTACCGCAGCATCCGCACCGCGGCGACCGCCATTGCCGATCTGATCGGCCCCGGCGCCGAAATTCGCCGCGGTGACAAGAGCCATCCGGTACAGCGCTTCTCCGAGGCCATCCGCTGGCTGCTCGCCGACGTCGACCGCAACCTCAACAAGCAGCGCTACAAGGGCCTGGGCGAAATGAACCCGGAGCAGCTGTGGGAAACCACCATGGATCCGGCCGTGCGCCGCCTGCTGCGTGTCCAGATCGAAGACGCTATCTCCGCCGACGAGATCTTCACCACGCTGATGGGTGATAACGTCGAACCGCG
>DAOMNN010000013.1:0-47856 GCA_035443825.1 Rhodocyclaceae bacterium
AAGCCGCTGAAGTTTGCCGGTGTCGGCGAAAAGCTTTCCGGGCTGGAGGAATTCCACCCCGAGCGGATGGCGAGCCGAATCCTCGGGATGGGCGACATCATGGGCCTGGTCGAGGAGGCGCGGCGAGGCGTCGATGAGGACAAGGCGCGGGATTTTGCCCGGAAGCTCAAGACGGGCAAGGGTTTCGATCTGAACGATTTCAGGGAGCAGATCGGCCAGATGCGCAAGATGGGTGGGCTTTCGTCGATGCTGGACAAGTTGCCAGCGCAGTTCGCACAGGCTGCCGACAAGCTTCAGGGCGGTGCGGAGGAAAAGCAGATCGGGCGGATCGAGGGCATCATAAACTCGATGACGCCGGCCGAGCGTGTCCGGCCGGAGATCCTCAAGGCCAGTCGCAAGCGGCGAATCGCGTCCGGAGCAGGCGTATCGGTCCAGGAAGTCAATCGGATGCTCAAGCAGTTCGAACAGACGCAGAAGATGATGAAGCAGTTCTCCAAGGGGGGACTGCAAAAGATGATGCGTGGCATGAAGGGCATGCTTCCGGGCATGCCGCGCTGACCGCGCTGCCAGAATATCTGGACCCACGGGAGGCAGGCACGATGGGCTTCGGAGCCATCATCGTCGGTGACGAGATCCTTTCGGGTCGGCGCTCCGACAAGCATCTGGCGAAACTGATCGAACTTCTCGGTGCGCGTGGATTGAGGCTGGGGTGGGCTCGGTACGTAGGCGATGACGCGGCAAGTCTGGTGCAGACCCTGACCGACACCTTCACGAGCGGCGACGTGGTGTTCAGCTTCGGCGGTATCGGAGCGACGCCCGACGATCGCACGCGACAGTCCGCTGCGGCCGCACTGGGGGTGGAGCTCGCACTGCATCCGGATGCCGAAGCGGTGATCCGTGCGAAGTTCGGTGGCGATATCACCGACCACCGCCTTCAGATGGGCGTCTTCCCGGTCGGCAGCGAGATCATTCCCAATCCGTACAACCAGATCCCGGGCTTTTCCATCAGGGATCATTTCTTCGTGCCCGGTTTTCCGGTCATGGCCTGGCCCATGATCGAGTGGGTGCTCGACTCCCGGTTCCGCCATCTGCATCACGCCGAGGATTACGTCGAGCAGGCGATCACCATCCTGGATGCCTTCGAAGGGCGCTTGATCGATCTGATGGAGCGCTTGACCGCAGAGTACCCGGCGGCGACCCTGTTCAGCCTTCCGACCGTGGCCGGTGAGGGACTGACGCGGTCGGTGGAGCTCGGTATGAAGGGGCCGCGGGCCGTGGTGGAGGCTGCGATGGCGGTCATTCGTGCAGAGGTGACTGCGCGCGGCTACGAATGGCAGGAGCGCCGTTGAGACTGTTCGGGCGTCCTCGCGGAGTTCCGGCGGTGCCGGAACGGCGTACGATCAGGCTGGACGGTCAGGACGTGCACTATGTGCTCAAGCGATCGTCCCGTCGCAGTTTTGCACTCCACGTCGACCCCGGTGGGGTGCGCGTCGCAGTCCCGGGGCAGGCGCATGTCGATGAGGTGGAACGATTCATCACAGGTCACCGCCGGTGGTTGCTGGACAAGCTTGCGCAGCAGACCCGGCGTGCGCAAGCCGGTGCATTCGAGGTGGTCGACGGTGCCGTTCTTCCGCTGTTCGGAAACGTGTGCCGCCTGCGCCTGACGGATTCGCGCAAGGTGTGTTGGCAGGTCGCGGCCGACGGCACGGAGGAGTTGCATCTTCCCGCCTCAGGTGACGTGCGCGCTGCGCTCGTACGCACGTTGCGGCGGCGAGCCCTGCCATGGTTCGCGGGGCGGGTCGAAGCATACTGTGCCCGGCTCCATCTGCCATGTCCTGCGGTGCGGCTTTCGTCGGCGAGAACCCGCTGGGGCAGTTGCAGTGCACGAAGCGGCATCAGGCTGCACTGGCGACTGGTCCACCTGCCTCCGGAACTCGTGGACTACGTGGTGGCGCATGAGGTTGCGCACCTCGTGGAGATGAATCATTCGGCGCGTTTCTGGGCTGTGGTCGGGGAACTGTACCCGGACTGGAAACACGCGCGCGCCAGGCTGCGGGAGGCCGCGTTGGGGCTTCCCGCGATCGATCCGACCATGGATTACGGTCCCGTCGGAGAGGACTGAGAGGAGATCAGGATGCGTCTGCTGCACACCATGTTGAGGGTCGCCGACCTCGACAAGTCGATTGCCTTCTACACCGAGATACTCGGGATGCGCCTGCTGCGGCGGCAGGACTATCCGGAGGGACGGTTCACGCTCGCCTTTGTGGGCTATCAGGACGAGCGCGATGGGGCCGTGATCGAACTGACGCACAATTGGGATACCGATACATACGATCATGGCAACGCGTTCGGCCATATTGCCGTGGCGGTTCCGGATGCGTATGCCGCCTGCGAGGCTATTCGTACGCGTGGCGGAAGGGTGGTTCGCGAGGCCGGACCCATGAAGCACGGCAGCACCGTGATCGCATTCGTCGAGGACCCCGACGGCTACCGCATCGAGCTGATCCAGCGCGCCTGAGTCAGTGCTGTGGTGCCCCGCGGCGTGAGCGGTGATCTCAGCCGTCGCGTGCCCGTTCGACGCTGTCGGGTGACGCTGGCTCCTCCGCCGCATGCGGCCTCAGGAGCGGACCCAGGCAAAGCGCGAAGGCGAAGGTGGCCCCGACCCACACCAGAATCGCGGCCAACGCGATGCCTCCGAGCACGCGATTGCGCTGTGCATCGGTCCGCGTGGTTTCGATTTCGAGGTCGACCCAGCCTATCGGAGCGATCTGTCCGATCGCCGCCCGGATCGTTGCGGTTCCGGGCTTGGAACCGCGCGATGCGGTCGACCCGTTATCCGGGGAGATCCGTCGCCTCGGCGTCGCGCTCAGATTTCCGGCGGCGTTGCGGGTAACCGCTGCGAGGGGGTTGCCCTGCCGGTCCGCGATCACGATGGAGCGCAGGTGCTGGAATTCGTTGAACGATTCGAGTCGGATCGAGAGCGCGATGCGGTCATTTGCGGCAACCTCCGCGCGGGTGAGCGTGGCGATGTTTGCAGCAAGCTCTTCGGCCTGATCGTGCACCAGCCCATCACTGAATGCCACATGGCGCTGGGCGAGCACGAGCAGCAGCACGGATGCACTCAGCAGGAAGGTCAGGCTGAACAATACGGACAGCCTGAAGCGAAGCGAGGCCGATGAGAACCAGTGGGTCAATCAGTCATCCCTGAACTGCTCGCGGATTCTCAGAACCTCGTCCAACGAGTCGAAAAAGGTGTCGACGCAGACCGGATCGAAGTGAGTTCCGCGCCCTTCCCGGAGAAACGCTACTGCTTCGTCGATAGGCCAGCTTCTCTTGTATGGGCGCTCCGACGTGATCGCGTCGAATACGTCCGCGACGGCGACGATCCGTCCCTCGATCGGAATCCTCTCGCCGGCAAGTCCGCCCGGATAGCCAGTGCCGTCGTACTTCTCGTGATGCGAGAGCGCGATCGACGCGCCGAGCTGGACCACGAGCGAGGCGGAATCCTTGAGAATGTCGTGGCCGATCATGGCATGCTGTTTCATGATCTCCCGCTCCTCGGGGTTCAGTCGTCCCGGTTTGAGCAGAATATAGTCCGGAATCCCGAGTTTGCCCACATCGTGCATTGGCGCAGCCTGCAGGATGTTGTCCACTTCCGCGCGTGACATGCCGAGCCGCTCCGCGATCAGCGCGGAATACCGGGCCATGCGCTGGATGTGGGCTCCCGTCTCGGGATCCCGGAATTCCGCAGCGCGTGCGAGGCGCGTGATGGTTTCGCGCTCGCGCTGAAAGATCTCGGCCGTGGCGCGGCGGACTTCCTCGGCGAGGATTTCGGCGCGAGCGCGCGTGTCGAGGTGCGCCTGGCGCAGCCTCAGCATGTTGCGCACACGTGGTTCGAATTCGTGCTTGTCGATGGGCTTGGTCAGGAAGTCGTTCGCGCCGCGCATCAGCGCGTCGTAGCGCGTCTGGCGCTCATGATTTGCCGTGACCATGAGGATCGGAACGTCATCCCGATCGTGCATCGCGCGCACCCGCTGGATGAATTCGAGCCCGTCCATCACCGGCATCATGTAGTCGACGATGATCAGGTCCGGTTCGTTGTCCAGGCACCAGCGCAGTCCTGCCGCCGGATCGCCGAACGGCACCGGAATGCAGTCCGGCTGGCGAGCGACGAGCTTCTCCATGAGCAGAAGATTGACCGGGGTGTCATCGACAATTGCAACTTTCATACCGTCCCGCATCCGAAACTCGAGATCATTGTATCGAGTATACCGATCGAATCATGCAGGCAACGGGACGGGAGCAGCGTGAGAAATTTGTGCCGGCGTGCACAATGCGTCACGTTGCTGCCCGATGGAGGTCGTGACAACGACATCGGCAGGACCTTGTTCCCGTGTTCACGGACGCAATTGCACGTGCCGCTCGGCGCTGGAAGACATGGTGGGCCCAGCAGGATTCGAACCTGCAACCAAAGGATTATGAGTCCTCTGCTCTAACCGTTGAGCTATGGGCCCTGACGCCCGCCCGGGGGCGGGCGGGAGAAAGGGTCAGCTGTCGCTGTCGAGGAAGCTGCGCAGCCTCTCCGATCGGCTTGGGTGGCGCAGCTTGCGCAGGGCCTTGGCTTCGATCTGGCGGATGCGCTCGCGGGTGACGTCGAACTGCTTGCCGACTTCCTCGAGGGTGTGGTCGGTATTCATTTCGATGCCGAAGCGCATGCGCAGTACCTTCGCTTCGCGCAGGGTCAGTGAGTCGAGAACCTCGCCCGTGGCGTCGCGCAGGCTGGAGAACATCGCTGCGTCGGCCGGTGCGAGCGTGGCCTGATCCTCGATGAAATCGCCCAGGTGCGAGTCGTCGTCGTCCCCGATCGGCGTTTCCATCGAGATCGGCTCCTTGGAGATTTTCATGATCTTGCGGATCTTCTCCTCGGGCATTTCCATCTTCTCGGCCAGCGTCGCGGGATCCGGCTCCTGGCCGGTTTCCTGCAGGATCTGGCGGCTGATCCGGTTCATCTTGTTGATCGTCTCGATCATATGCACCGGAATGCGGATGGTGCGGGCCTGGTCGGCGATAGAGCGCGTGATGGCCTGGCGAATCCACCACGTCGCGTATGTGGAGAACTTGTAGCCGCGACGGTATTCGAACTTGTCCACCGCCTTCATGAGACCGATGTTCCCTTCCTGGATGAGGTCGAGGAACTGCAGGCCGCGGTTGGTGTACTTCTTTGCGATGGAGATCACCAGGCGCAGGTTGGCCTCCGTCATCTCGCGCTTGGCGCGACGCATCTTGGCTTCGCCGGTGGACATCTGACGATTGATGTCCTTGAGCTCCTTGAGCGAGATGCCGATGCTGTCCTGCAGGTCGATGAGTTTCTGCTGCTCCTCGAGCACGGCGGGGTGTACCCGCATCAGGCCTTCGGCGTAGTTCTTGCCGGCGGCGATCTCGTCCTTGAGCCAGTCCAGATCGATTTCCTTGCCCGGGAATACCTTGATGAAGTGTTGCCGCGGCATGCCCGCGCGTTCGACGCACAGGCGCAGGATCTGACGCTCATGGCCGCGAACCTGCTCCACCATGTGGCGCACCGAATCGCACAAGCGTTCGATCGTCTTCGCGGTGAAGCGGATGTTCAGCAGCTCGTTGGAGATACGCTGCTGGAGGTCGCGGTATGCCTTGTCGCGTGAACCCTTCTTTTCCAGTGCCGCCATCTTCTTCGAGTACAGGTCCTGGATCACGCCGAACCGTTCCAACGCGTCGGTCTTGAGCTTGAGCAGGGTGGCCGCATTGGCTGCAGCCTCCTTGTCGGCCGCGGTTTCCTCGTCGTCGTCGTCCTCGTCGTCGGTGTCCGAGTCTTCCCCCGAGTCGTCCATGGCCGAGACGCTGTCGTCGTCGGAACCGTCGCCGTTACCCGATTCGGCTTCGGTTTCGGCCGCGTTCGGATCGATGAGTCCGTCGATGACTTCGTCGATACGCATTTCGTCACGGGCGACCCTGTCGGCCGTTACAAGCATTTCCGCGATGGTGGTGGGGCAGGCGGAAATCGCCTGCACCATGTGCTTCAGCCCTTCCTCGATGCGCTTGGCGATCTCGATTTCGCCTTCGCGGGTCAAAAGCTCGACCGTGCCCATCTCGCGCATGTACATCCGCACCGGGTCGGTCGTACGGCCGAACTCCGAATCCACCGATGACAGCGCCTGTTCGGCCTCCTCCTCGGCGACGTCCTCGTCTACCGATGCCGGAACGTTGTCGGACATCAGCAGGTCTTCGGCGGCCGGGGCCTCGTCGAACACCTGGATTCCCATGTTGTTGAACGTGGCGATGATGCCTTCGATCTGTTCCGCATCGGCGACGTCGTCAGGCAGGTGGTCGCTGATCTCTGCGTAAGTCAGGTAGCCGCGTTCCTTGCCGAGCGTGATGAGTGTCTTGAGCTGGGTGCGGCGTAGTTCCGGATCGAGCGGCACGGCAGCCGGACTGTTGGCGGCAACTGCGTCGGCCTTCTTCCTGGCTCTGGAGGTGCGTCCTTTCGGACTGTCCTTGCGTGAACCCTTGGCTTTTTCGCGGGCCATGGCACTCCTTGGATCGAGGTGTGGATTGAATTAGGAAACCGTAAATTATACTATAGATCGTAGCTTCCGCCGAGGTGGCCGAGCTTCCGTTTCTCAAGCAGCAAGTCTGCGAGCCTGTGACGTTCCAGCGGGGACAACCCCTCCGCCCTTTCGCGGCGAGTCAATGCGAGGATCTCGTGTTCGAGGAGATCCGCGTGCAGCTTGCGCAGTGTGTCGTCGAAGAGCGTCTCTACCACTGATTCATCGTAGTCCGTACCCACGAGTTCGCCAGCAAAGCTCGAAAGCGTTGCGGCGTGAGGTGTGTCGCGAAATCGCTCGACGAGGGCGCCAAGGCCGCTGCTCGGTTCGATGTCGCCCACGCTCATTGCGTCGACAATGGCGACCAGTGCCGCACCTTCGGCGCTGTCGGTGGGAACGAGATCGACCGGAAGCCGCGCGATCCAGGCCGGATGGTGGAGAACCAGCTTCAGCAGGGTGCCGACCGCCGATGTCGGCTTGCGACGAGGGCGATCACCCGCACGGGCGCGGGTCGGCGCATTGGTGCGGGATGCTGCGGGGCGGCGGGGTTCTTCGACACGCAGCCCGAACGCGTTCTCGACCTCGGCCTGGGTGAGGCCACTCAGTTCGGCGATGGTCTTGATGACCTGCAGCCGAAGCAACGGGGCGCGTATGCGCGTGACGAGCGGGCGGGCCTCATGGACCAGTCTGGCTCGCCCTTCAGCCGTTTCGAGCGTGCAGGCCGCACAAAGTTCGGCAACCAGGACGCTTGCCAGCGGTGTTGCGGCATCGGCCGCTCGAAGCAAGGCATCGGCGCCTTCGCTGCGAACGAAGGAATCGGGGTCGTGCCGTTCGGGCAGGAACAGGAACGCAAGGGTCGCATCGTCACGCAGCGACTCCAGCGACGATTCCAGTGCCCGCCATGCGGCCTTGCGTCCGGCCGCATCGCCGTCGAAGCAGAACACGACCCGGTCGGTCTGGCGCAGAAGGTTCGTCACATGGTGCGGGGTCGTTGCGGTGCCAAGCGTTGCGACCGCATTTCCTACGCCGAACTGGGCCAGTGCGACCACATCCATATAGCCTTCGACCACCAGGGCGAAGCCCGCTTCACGAATTGGCGTACGTGCCTGAACGAGGCCGTAGAGTTCGCGGCCCTTCTCGAACAAGGGTGTTTCCGGTGAGTTCAGGTACTTGGGCTCTCCGCTGTCCAGTACGCGACCGCCAAACGCGATGACGCGTCCGCGCCGATCCTGGATCGGAAACATGATCCGATCGCGAAAGCGGTCGTAGCGTCGCCCCTGTTCGTTCTCGATCACGAGTCCCGCCTCCAGCAGGGCTTTCGCGTCATAGTCGGGAAACCCCTTGCGCAGCCCTTGCCAGTCATCCGGCGCATAGCCGATGCCGAATCGGGCAGCAATCTCGCCGGTCAGGCCGCGTCGTTTGAGGTAGTCGATCGCCGCGGGGGTGTGCTTGAGCTGCTCGCGATAGAAGCGGGCGGCGGCGGTCATCACTTCGATCAAGCCCTCGCTGGCAGAGACCTGTGCCGCCTTGCGTTGCCCGGCCGGATCATCCGGAACCTTCATCCCGACCTGCTGGGCGAGTTCCTTGACGGCGTCGATGAAGCTCAGGCCGCTGTATTCCATGAGGAAGCCGATCGCATTGCCGTGCACGCCGCACCCAAAGCAGTGATAGAACTGTTTCGCGGGGCTGACGGAGAATGAGGGTGTCTTTTCCCCATGGAAGGGGCAGCAGGCGAAGAAATTTGCGCCTCCCTTCTTCAGGGTGAGGTGGCGCTCGATGACGTCGACGATATCGATGCGCGCCAGTAGATCCTGAATGAAGGATTGCGGAATCATTGCCAGCGTGGTCCTCGCCGCGGGGACCGATTCAGTTGCCGAGCCGGGCGCGGACCCTGCGCGATACGTCGGCCATGTCCGCCCGGCCGGCAAGGCGAACCTTCAGCAACCCCATCGCCTTGCCCATGTCGCCTGGTCCGGTTGCGGCCGACTCGGTCAGCGCGGAATCAATCGCGCGATCGATCTCATCGCTGGTAAGCGCTTCGGGCAGATATGCGGACAGGACTTCGATCTCGAAACGTTCGCTGCGCGCCAGTTCCGGCCGATTGCCTGCGTCGTACTGGGTTGCTGCGTCCCGGCGCTGCTTGACGAGCTTGTCGATGGTGGCGGCGACCGCAGCGTCGTCCAGTTCGATGCGTTCGTCGATTTCGCGCTGGCGGATCGCTGCGATCAGGAGCCGCAAAGCGGACAACCTCGCGCTTTCCTTCGCCCGAAGGGCGTTCTTCATGTCGTCCTGGATCCGGTTCTTCAGAGACATAATTCACTCCGCAATCCCAAAGCACAAAAGCCACGCCGGGCGCGAACCTCAAAGTTCGCGCCCGGCGTGGGTACGTCCAGTGACCGTGTGCTGCTTCAGTAAAGCTTGGGCGGCAGCATCTGGCTGCGCAGGCGCTTGTGGTTGCGCTTGACCGCGGCGGCGAGCTTGCGCTTGCGCTCTGCGGTGGGCTTCTCGTAGAACTCGCGCGAACGCAGTTCGGTCAGCAAACCGGTCTTTTCGATGGTGCGCTTGAAGCGGCGAATGGCGACTTCAAACGGCTCGTTTTCCTTGACGCGAATACCGGGCATTACGGAATTCCTTGTATGTCTGTCTGTGTGCGATAGATAGACGGCGAGTATAGCTGCCACCGACACTGGAGCGCAAGGGGGAGTTGCTGGCCCGTCGTGTCATGCGTCCGCGTGTCAACCTGCCAGATGTGAACATTCCGTGCATGGCATTTCGCATATGGAAACCAGTGGGCACACGGGTACCTTTCGCGGCAACAACCTGGGGTTTATCGTCGCCGAGCGTGCCCTGATCATTGAAACGGCGGGCGCGATTGATGAAGTGCTCAGGTTTCTGCCTCCGCTGCTGATCGAAGAGGAATTGCTGCGGGACGGTTTCAGGCGGGTCGACGAGGCGTCGGACAGTGTGGTAGAGAAAGGGCAGAAGATTCTGATAGGAGAAGGGTAATGATCGTAAGACGGCTTGACGAAATCATCGGTACCGATCGGGATGTGCGCGCCGCCAAGGGGACCTGGGTCAGCCGACGCTTGTTGCTCAGAGACGACGGCATGGGATTCTCGTTCCACGAGACGACCATCTTCGGTGGCACTGAAACCAGAATCTGGTACAAGAACCACCTCGAAGCGGTCTACTGTGTGGGTGGGGCGGGTGAGATCGAGGACCTGGAAACGGGTGAGATCCACCAGATCGAGGACGGAACGATGTACGCCCTCAACGGCCATGAGAAACATCTGCTGCGGGCGAGACAGGATTTGCGGATGATCTGCGTATTCTGTCCGCCGCTGACCGGCAGGGAGGACCATGACGAGGAGGGCGCATACCCCTTGATCGAGGACTGAGGCCGTCGCATGCTCGAGGGCAACGTCTGAACTGCAATGGAAAATCACGCCTGCGAACGATGGTCATGAAAGTATTGGGAATAGAAACTTCGTGCGACGAAACCGGTGTCGCGATCTACGACACCAGTGGTGGCGGGCTGCTGGCACACATGGTGCACTCGCAGATCGATCTTCACGCAGCCTACGGGGGTGTGGTACCCGAGCTCGCGTCGCGCGATCACATCCGTCGGCTGCCTGCACTGGTTCGCCAGACACTCGACGCTGCAGGATGCACGCCCGAAGCGATCGACGCCATTGCCTATACCGCGGGCCCGGGGCTTGCCGGCGCACTCCTGGTTGGCGCGAGCTTCGCGGAGTCGATGGGCCTGGCACTCGACAAACCCGTGCTCCCGATACATCACCTCGAGGGTCACCTCCTGTCCCCCTTGTTGTCTGCGACGCCGCCGAGCTTTCCGTTCGTCGCGCTGCTCGTGTCGGGCGGGCACACCCAGTTGATGGAGGTCGGCGGCGTGGGAGACTATGCATTGCTGGGCGAGACGCTGGACGATGCCGCCGGTGAGGCCTTCGACAAGACGGCGAAGCTCATGGGGCTGCCCTACCCCGGGGGACCTGAACTCGCGCGCCTTGCTGAATCGGGGACGGCCGGGCGTTTTCCCCTGCCGCGTCCGATGCTGCGATCGCCCGATCTCGATTTCAGTTTCAGTGGGTTGAAAACTGCGGTGTTGAACGTGGTTTCGGCAGACGCCTGGTCGGCACTGGATGCCGCGGATCTGGCGGCAGACTTTCAAGAGGCTGTCGTGGAAGTGCTGTGCGCGAAGTCCGTCAAGGCGCTGGAGCGGACGGGGCTTACCCAACTGGTAGTGGCGGGTGGGGTGGGGGCAAATCTTCGCCTGCGCAATCGTCTCGACAGCGCCGCGCGGCGCAGGGGTTGGCAGGTCTTCTATCCTGAACCGGCGCTTTGCACCGACAACGGCGCGATGATTGCGTTTGCGGGCGCCTTGAGGGCGCAGGCCGGGGAGACCGGCGACGGCGCCCATTCGGTTCGTGTTCGGCCGCGCTGGCCGCTCGCGGATCTGCAGCGACCGTCCGCGTAGGTGTCGATCAGTCCTTTCGTGAGCCGATCTTGCCCTCGGTGCCATTCTTGAGTTTGCGGATATTCTCTGCGTGTCGCCAGACGAGGATCGCGGCCATGGCAAGCAGTATTGCGAACACCAGCGGCTCATCCGAAACCAGCAATCCGGCAAGCGGCGCGATTGCTGCGGCCGAGAGCGCGGCGAGCGACGAATAGCGTGTGGTGAATGCCACAAGCAGCCATACCAGGAGCGCGGAAAGGCCGATCCAGGCGCTAATGCCGATCAGAACCCCGAGCGCCGTTGCGACACCCTTCCCGCCCTTGAAGCGCAGAAACACGCTGAACACATGGCCCATAAGGGCGGCCAGCCCGGCAACGGCGGCATCGCCCGCGCTGAATCCAAGGGCGCCTGCGGCCCAAACCGCAAGCCACCCCTTGGCACAGTCTCCGACGAGCGTGAACGCAGCAGCAGCCTTGTTGCCGGTTCGCAGCACGTTGGTCGCACCGGGATTGCCGGATCCGAAGCTGCGTGGGTCGGCCAGACCGAACAGTCGGCTCGACAGTATTGCGAAGGGGATCGAGCCCAGCAGGTAGGCGGCAGTTATGAGCAGCAGTAAAGTCATGGTCTTGGGTCCGGAAGACCGGTGCGATTGCGCCCGGCAGGCAAATTGCCGGGGGTGCGATTGAACATCCGGGCTAGAATTGCCGCGATTCTAATCGGGAAACAGCATGGATTTCATCTTCATCGAAGATTTGCGGGTGCAGGCGTGGGTCGGGATTTACCCGCGTGAGCAGGCTGCGCCGCAAACAGTCGAACTCAACCTGACCTTCGGCGTACCCGACGCGGCAGCCGAGCGCGACGACATTGCCGACACCATCGATTATGCGAAGGTGATCGATCGCATTCGAAAGGAACTTGCCGAACGCCATTTCAATCTGCTGGAAACGCTGGGCGAATTCGTGGTCAAGCTGCTCTTCGATGACTTCGGTGCGCCTTGGGTCAAGATCCGAATCGCAAAGATCGGGGTCAGGAAGGATGCGAAACGGGTGGGGGTCTTCATTCAGCGAGGCAAGGACGGCCGCTCCATGCCCGATCCGGACACCTGAACGCGCTCCGAATCAATACGGTGTGAATGCGCCGGGGCACATGATCCGTGCCCCGGTTTGGCGTCAGTTTGGCGTTATTTTCCTGCAGGTCTTTCCAGCGCTTCGAGCGGTTTGTTCTGCGCGAGCCAGTCGAGTACCCACTGGGGTCGTCTGCCGCGGCCGCTCCAGCCGACGCCCGGCTTTTCGGGGTGATGATACTTGAGCGTTTTTGCGCCGGTTTTCTTTGCCGCTGGTTTTCCCTTGCGCTTGTTGCCGGTGGTAGACGCCGACTTTCCTGCCTGGGAAATTTCGCCGATGACCTCGGTCAGTGAGAGGCCTTCTTCCGCGGCCATCTTCTTCATCTTCTTCATGAAACTGCGGCGCGCCGCATCGTTTCGGCGCCCGATTTCAGCCTCGACGCGTGTTGCCAACCTGCGTAATTCGGTGAGCGAAAGTGTATTCAGGTCCATTTCATCTCCGGGCGTGACGATTTCTGCTGGCAATATTATCGTGGGGGAATTGAAATTCAGATTCAATTCGACGTCGATTGTGCCAGCAATCGTGCGCGATTTGAAGTATCGGCGCGGAGCGGTGGAATGAATGCCTTACTGGCCCGCGCTTACCAATTGCGGTTTCAGGACCTTCATGATGTCGTGAGGATGAATGCCGACTAGAAATCCGCGTCGACCGCCATTGATGTAAATGAGCGGCAGATCGAGAATGGTTTTTTCCATGTATATGGGCATTGTCTTGCGCGTACCGAATGGCGATGTTCCTCCCACCAGATAACCCGTGTGCCGATTTGCCGCTTCGGGTTTACAGGTGTCGATGTGCTTGCGTCCGGTCTGACGTGCCAGTTCCTTGGTGGATACCTTTCGATCGCCGTGCATGAGAACGATCAGCGGTCTGGCCGTTTCGTCCTCCATGACCAGCGTCTTCACGATCGCGTGCTCTGGAAGATTCAACTCGCGTGCGGAAACCGTTGTGCCGCCGTGCGGTTCGTAATCGTAAAGATGGGTCGAATACGCGATGGCATTCTTTTTCAGGAATCGCGTGGCGGGAGTTTCGGGTGCGTTTTTCTCGGGCTTGTTCATTTCATGTTGCTTCCGATTCAATTCGCGACGGGCGGGTCGCAAGCTCAGGCGCGCGGATGATGCCGGCCGTGAAGTGCCTTGAGGCGTTCGCGTGCGACGTGCGTATAGATCTGGGTGGTCGAAATGTCCGCGTGACCGAGAAGCATCTGCACGACACGCAGGTCCGCCCCGTGGTTGATGAGATGGGTTGCAAACGCGTGGCGGAGGGTATGCGGCGAGAGGCGATTCGCCGGAATACCGGCCCGGCTTGCATACTGTTTAATGATGCGCCAGAACATCTGGCGTGTCATCCCACTGCCGAATCGGGTGACGAAAACGTGGTCGCAATTCCTGCCGGCAAGAAGCGCTCCACGCGCCTCGCGATTGTATTTCTCGAGCCAGTCGAGTGCGTTCTCGCCGAGGGGAACGAGTCGTTCCTTGTCGCCTTTACCGACGACCCGGACCAGCCCTTCATTCAGGCTGACTGCAAAGGTCTTCAGATCGACCAGTTCGGAGACCCGCAATCCAGTTGCGTACAGCACTTCGAGCATGCACCGGTCACGCTGCCCGAGCGCCGTTCCTGTGTCGGGCGCATCAAGCAGTGCTTCGACCTGGGCTTCGGACAGCGTCTTCGGAAAACGCTGGGCCTGCATTGGGGGGTCGAGTAGCGAGGTCGGATCTGCCTGCAGTCGGCCGTGCTCGATGAGGTGGCGGTAATAGCGGCGCCATGCCGAGAGCAGGCGCCGCTGGCTGGCAGGTTTGGAGCGCCTGCTGAACTCGGCCAGGTACTCGCTGAGGTCGCTTGCACAGGCATCCGGCAGGTTGCGCTCGCGTTTCGCGAGCCATACCGAAAAATGTTCCAGATCGCTTCGGTAGCCCGCGATCGTGTTCCGGGCAAGTCCATGTTCCAGCCAGAGCGTGTCGGCGAACGCGTCGATGAGTTCGAGTCTTTCGGGAGACAGTGCCTGCGCTGCCGCAGTCATCAGCGCGACTCGAAAGTCAGCAACCAGCGCTTGGTGTCGAGCAGGTGCCCGCCGATGGCACCGGCGAAACCGCCGATCCCGGTCTTCGAAACCACGCGATGGCAGGGGATCACCAGCGGAAACGGGTTCGCGCCGCAGGCCTGGCCGACTGCACGTGATGCGCTGTTCAGGCGGCCGGCCAGTTCCCCGTAGGTTCGCACCTGGCCGCGGGGAATATCGGAGATCTGTTGCCAGACGCGCTGCTGAAAGGCCGTGCCACGCGGGGCCAGTGGCAAATCGAAGCGGAAGTCCGGATTGGCGAGCCATGCTTCGATCTGTCGGGCGGCGTGCCGGGCAAGCTGTGAGTCGGGGGCGCGCAGCGGGGTGTCGGGAGGAAGGAAGACGAGCTCGGCAATCATCTCGGCCTCGACGCGTATCCCGAAGGGGCCGAACGGGGTCGGGAGCGTCGCAGAGAACGCAGTATCGCCATGCATGGCGGAAAGTCGGCTCATCGCGCGCTCTTGAAGATCGTTCGCATCCGGCAGTGCCCTACTTGCGAATCTCTCCGTTCCCGAACACGATCCACTTCCGGCTCGTCAGTCCTTCCAGCCCAACCGGGCCCCGGGCGTGGATCTTGTCCGTCGAGATGCCGATTTCGGCACCGAGTCCGTACTCGAAGCCGTCGGCAAAGCGCGTCGAGGCATTGATCATGACCGATGCCGAATCGACTTCGCGCAGGAAGCGCATCGCATGGGTATAGTTTTCCGTGACGATCGCTTCGGTATGCCCCGAACTGCAGGCGTTGATGTGGGCAATCGCCTCGTCCAGGCCTGACACTACCTTCACCGCGATGATCGGCGCGAGATACTCCTCGTACCAGTCCCGCTCGGCCGCGCTCGTGAGCAGGCGAGCCGGGATGGCAGCCTCACGCAGAATCGCGAGAGCCGCCGGACATCCGCGCATCTCCACTTCGTGTCCGGCCAGCATCCTGCCGATTTCGGGCAGGAACCTCCGGGCGACCGCTTCGGCGACCAGCAGCGATTCGGCCGTATTGCAGGTGCCGTAACGCTGCGTCTTGGCATTCTCGACAATGGGGACGACCTTGGCCGGATCCGCGTC
Source organism: Rhodocyclaceae bacterium (assembly GCA_035443825.1). Lineage (GTDB taxonomy): Bacteria > Pseudomonadota > Gammaproteobacteria > Burkholderiales > Rhodocyclaceae > DAOMNN01. The sequence goes on from DAOMNN010000013.1 coordinate 15,289, forward strand.
GGAGTCGATATAGACGTGGCAATTTCCGTCCAGGTGCTTGATGACGGGCACCCGTGCTTCGTTCGAGATGCGCTCGATCAGGCCCTTGCCGCCGCGCGGCACGATCACATCGACGAACTCGGGCATGGTGATCAGATGCCCGACCGCGGCGCGATCCGTGGTATCGACCACCTGTACCGCGGTCTCCGGCAGTCCCGCTTCGGCAAGGCCCTCGCGCACGCACGCGGCGATGGCCTGATTGCAGTGCAAGGCCTCCTTGCCGCCGCGCAGGATGGCCGCATTGCCGGACTTGAGGCACAGCGCCGCCGCGTCCGCGGTTACATTGGGGCGCGCTTCGTAGATGATGCCGATCACGCCCAGCGGCACGCGCATGTGACCCACCTGGATGCCCGACGGGCGGCGCTTGACGTCGGTGATTTCGCCCACCGGATCGGGCAGGGCGGCGACCTGTTCGAGTCCTTCGGCCATGGCCTCGATGCTCTTGTCGGTCAGGGTGAGACGGTCGATCAGGGGCGGTTCGAGCCCCGCCGCTCGTGCGGCATCGAGGTCGCGCGCATTGGCGGTCAGCAGCGTTTCGCGACGTGCGCGTATGATCCTCGCCATGGCGAGGAGGGCATGGTTCTTGGCTTCGGTCGAGGCCGCTGCGAGAACGCGTGATGCGCTTCGCGCCTGACGGCCGAGATCGTGCATGTAGGCTTGAATGTCCATGTCGGCTCGGACGGTTGCGTGAATGCACCATTATCCCGGAAGTTGTCCTCCGATGCTCGATCAGGCAGGTCGTCTTGCGATCCTCAGGCCCAGCGAGAGGAACTCGTCCCACACGTCGCCCTCCACCAGCCCCTTGATCATGCGGTCGATCCGGGCTGCATGCATCAGTGAAGCGCGCAGCAACGGGGTCGGCAGCTTCGGCAGGGCGCTGTGCAGCGCCCGTTTGCGACGTTCATCGAAGACGCGCTCGGCCTTGAATAGCCCGGCCTGTGCCTGGCCCGCATCCATGCCGGCGCGCAATGAGGCCAGCGTGCGGATCTCGCTGGCCATCGCCCAAAGCACAAGCGGCGGTGCGGCCGCCTCACCGCGCAGACCATCGAGCAGACGTGCGCAGCGGGCCGGATCGCCCTCGATCATTGCCAGGCGCAGCATGTCGATATCGTAGCGAGCGACGTTCATTACGGCCGACTGGATATCCTCCAGGCTGAGTGCCCCTTCCGGATAAAGCAGGCCCAGCTTGAGCAACTCCTGGTGGGCCGCCAGAAGATTGCCTTCGACGTGGTCCACGATGAAGTCGAGTGCTTCGGCGGGCGCGGACTGTTTCTGTGTGCCGAGCCGGCCCGCAAGCCACGCGGGTAGATGCTCGCGCTCCGGCGCATTGAGTTCGATCGCGATACCGGCTTCTGCGAGGGCTCTGAACCACGCGCTCTTGCGCGTCTGCCAGTCGAGCGAGGGGAGTGTGATCAGGGTGACGGTGTCGTCGCCCAGATGCTTCACGTAGCGTTGCAGTGTTTCGCCGCCGTCACGGCCGGGTTTGCCGTTGGGTATGCGCAGGTCGATGAGCTTGCGCCCACCGAACAGGGATAGATTGCCCGCGGCAAGCGTCAGTGCGTCCCAGCGAAATCCCTGGCCGGTGACGAGGATCTCGCGTTCATCGTAACCCTGGTGGCGCGCCGCGGACCGAATTGCATCACCGGCTTCGAGTACCAGCAGGGGCTCGTTGCCGTGCAGGACGTACAGCGGGCTCAGGGACGAGCCCAGGTGCGATTCAAGCTGCTGGGGTCGCAGGTTCACGCACTCACGGCAGCGAGCCTGCGCATCATCTGCTGCAGCAGATCGCTTTCCATGTCGTTGAAGAGCAAAGCCTCTTCCTGTTGCTTGGCGATGACTTGCGAATCGTCGAAGTTGTATTCGCGACGGGCCGATACCATCGTCGCTGGCAGCAATTCACGCCCTGATCGGTCCACGACGCGGAAGGTGATGGTTTGCTGGAGCTGGTACTCGCGCACCTTTCCGGCGCTGGAGAGCGACAGGATCTCGCGTCCGCGGACGTTGCGCACGATCTCCAGCCTCGCGTCCGCCGCGGCTCGATCCTCGACCACTTCGGTCGTACCGCTGATCAGGATCTGCCGCCGCAGCGAAGCGCCAAAGCTCGTACTGGGGTCGACCCCGACATGAATGGTGGCGAACGGCAGAGGCTGGGGGCCGCGAAGCCTGAAGCCGCATCCGGTGAGTGCGATCGCCGGCAGGCAGGCTGCGAGGGTGACCAATCGACGGCGCTTGAACGAGGGTTCGGGCATCGGGTGTAATCTCATACGACGATGTTGACGAGGCGCCCCGGAACCACGATGACCTTGCGTGGCGGTTTGCCTTCCATGAACTTCTCGGCCGCGTCCGAGCCGAGCGCGAGGGTTTCGATCGCGGAGGTCCTGGCGTCGGCCGCGACCCGGATGCTGCCGCGCAACTTGCCGTTCACCTGCAGCATCAGCTCGATCTCGTCCTGGTGCAGCGCGGCCTCGGAAGGTTCCGGCCACGGTGCGGCAAGGATGTCCCCGCCGAACTCGCACGATTCCCACAGCGCATGGGTCAGGTGCGGTGCGATCGGGGAAAGCAGGCGCAGCAGGATCGAGAAACCCTCTTGGGCCAGTTCAGCGTGCGCGGCGGCATCGTCGCGGGGGGCCTTCTCGAGCGCGTTCAGGATCTTCATCGTAGCAGAGGCGACGGTGTTGAACTGATGCTTGCTGAAGTCGTAGTTCGCCTGTTTCAGGCAGGCGTGGATTTCGCGCCGGACGTCGCTCAATGCCGCCGGAAGCGGCGTGCGCCCGAGCCCTCGCGTCGCGGGAAGATGGGTGCGCGTGGTGTTGACGAAACCGTGGCCATAGTTCCAGACGCGGCGAAGAAAGCGGAATGCGCCTTCGACGCCGGAATCCGACCATTCGAGTTGCTGATCCGGCGGGGAGGCGAAGATGATGAAAAAGCGGGCCGTGTCGGCTCCATACTGATCGATCAGGGCCTGCGGGTCGACGCCGTTGTTCTTCGACTTCGCCATCTTCTCGATGCCGCCGATCACTACCGGCTTGCCGTCCGCGGTAAGTTTCGCGGCAACGATGCGGCCTTTTTCATCGCGCTCGACCTGGACATCCGAGGGATTGACCCACTGTTTCTTGCCGTCGTCGGTCTCGCGGTAGTAGGTTTCGGCGACGACCATTCCCTGGGTGAGCAGGTTGGTGAATGGCTCGCTTGCCTCGACCAGTCCGCAGTCGCGCATCGCCCGCGTGAAGAAACGCGAATAGAGCAGATGCAGGATCGCATGCTCGATCCCGCCCACGTACTGGTCGACGGGGGCCCAGTAGTTGACGCGCTGATCGACCATCGCGTCATGATTGTCCGCGCACGCAAAACGCAGGAAATACCAGGAAGACTCGACGAAAGTGTCCATCGTGTCGGTCTCGCGCCGGGCCGGCTTGCCACACTTCGGACAGGCGCACTGATAGAACTCGGGCATCCTGGCGAGCGGCGATCCCCGCCCGGTGAGTTCGACGTTCTCCGGCAGGACAACGGGCAACTGGTGGTCAGGCACCGGAACGTCGCCGCAATGCTCGCAATGAACCATGGGAACCGGGCAGCCCCAGTAGCGCTGGCGTGACACGCCCCAGTCCCGCAGCCGGTACTGAGTTCGCTTTGCGCCGAGTGCCCGGGCCTGGAGGTCGGTCGAGATGGCGTCGACCGCGTCCTGGAAATGCAGGCCATCGTACTTGCCGGAGTTCACCAGCCGGCCGTGTTCGGTGTAGGCATCCTGCCATGGCGCGACGGTATCTTCGTAGGCATCGCGGGGCGAACGCACCACCATCCTGATCGGCAGACGGTACCTGGTTGCGAACGCGAAATCGCGTTCGTCATGTGCCGGTACGGCCATCACGGCGCCTTCACCGTAGCCCATCAACACGTAATTGGCGACCCACACCGGGAGGAATTCGCCGGTCAGCGGATGGATCACGCGCAGGCGCGTCGCCATCCCCTTCTTCTCCATGGTCGCAAGGTCGGCCTCGGCGACGCCGCCGCGTTTGCATTCGTCGATGAAGGCAGCCAGTGCCGCGTCATCCCTGGCGGCGAGCGCAGCCAGGGGATGTTCGGCCGCCACGGCCATGTAGGTCGCGCCCATGAGCGTGTCGGCGCGGGTGGTGAAGACCTTGAGCACGCCCGGCTCGCCGATCGTGGACAAATCGTAGGGAAAATGAATCTCCACACCCTCGGAGCGCCCGATCCAGTTCCGCTGCATGGTCTTGACCTGTTCCGGCCAGTTCGGCATCCCGTCCAGTGCATCGAGAAGCTCATCCGCATAGGCGGTGATCTTCATGTAGTACATCGGGATCTCGCGCTTCTCGACGAGGGCGCCGCTGCGCCAGCCGCGTCCGTCGATGACCTGCTCGTTGGCGAGCACCGTCTCGTCGACCGGATCCCAGTTGACCGTGCCGAGCTTCTTGTAGATCAGTCCCTTCTCGTACAGGCGAGTGAACAGCCACTGCTCCCAGCGATAGTAGTCGGGCTTGCAGGTCGCGAGTTCGCGCGACCAGTCGATCGCGAACCCGAGACGCTGCAGCTGTGCCTTCATGTACTCGATGTTGGCGTAGGTCCACCGGGCAGGGGCGACGTTGTTCTGGATTGCGGCATTTTCCGCCGGCATGCCGAATGCGTCCCAGCCCATCGGTTGCAGCACGTTATACCCGCGCATGCGGTGGTAGCGGGCCAGTACGTCGCCGATGGTGTAATTGCGCACGTGCCCCATGTGCAGCTTGCCCGACGGGTAGGGAAACATGCTGAGGCAGTAATACTTGGGCTTGCCGGGATCTTCGGTGACCCGAAAGGCCTGCGCACTGTCCCAGTGCTGCTGCGCTGCGACTTCGATCTCGGCGGGACTGTATTTTTCCTGCATGGTGAGCGGCTGCCGTGGGAATGCGATAAACGCAAAATTATACTGTGAAGAGGGGTTTTGCCGGGAAGGGATCGTGCCGGACCTCTTGGTCTGCTAACGCCGCGAGCGGCACGCCGGCAAAAAAAAGGCATCCGACCAAGGTCCGGATGCCCAATCTCCAATGTTGGAGACGGAGGAGTTCCTTGCGACGTCAGTTCGCGCCGTCGGCGATGCGTGTCACGCAGCCCTGCGTGGATGGTTGAACTGCCGGTGCCAGTTGGCCGACATGGCGCAGAGCATGTCTTCCATCGCGGTCAGTGGGAGACGCCAGATCCGATTCTGGCTACGCACCAAGGGCGTGACGCGCGGCGCGCAGAACGAACTCTTCTCGCGCTCGAGCAGCGCCAGGAAGGTGTGCATGGTCTCGCCCCAGTACGCGTCGTTGCCGACCCAGCCGGTTCGTTCGGTCGCCTCGCGCACTGCGCGCTTCCACAGCACGGTGGCGCGTTCGGTCGATACGCCAGCCTTGCAGGCGTACCAGGGAAGCAGCTTGGGTGTCTTGATCATGGTCATCTCCTGTAAGCCCTGTAGGGCCTGTGCGCAACTCGGGCCGACCTTTTGGGACGGCGCTGGGATTTCACGGCGAATGGTGCGTTGCAAAACAAACTCAATGGACTGAAAGGTACAGCCAGCGATTCGCGGAAACCCTGACGCAGGTCAAAATGGTGCAGTGCACGATCTTCAAGTTAATGGACTGAAGACGTTCGCGCAAGTTCCATGAATTCATCCGTTGCGTCCGCGCAACGAAACCGGTGGTGGCCTGGGTCGGGTAAAATGCACCATACAAGGAATCCTCAGGGCGCGTTCTCACTTGCCATGGCGATCCGTCAGCGCGAATGAGAACAGGCCCCAATGTCCGACCTGCTTGCAAATCTGAATCCGGAACAACTTCAGGCGGTGACCCTGCCGCCGCAGCACGCGCTGATCCTCGCCGGTGCCGGGTCGGGCAAGACGCGTGTCCTCACCACGCGCATCGCGTGGTTGATACAGACGGGGCAGGTCGATCCGCAAGGTGTACTGGCGGTCACCTTCACCAACAAGGCGGCCAAGGAGATGCTCGCTCGCCTGTCGGCAATGCTGCCGCTCAGCTTCGGCAGGTCGGCACGCAACATGTGGGTCGGAACCTTTCACGGCTTGTGTAATCGTCTGTTGCGCGCACATCACCGCGATGCCGGGCTGCCGCAACTGTTCCAGATTCTCGACTCGGCCGATCAGCTCGCTGCGATCAAGCGGCTGTTGAAGACCCTGAACGTCGATAGCGAGAAGTTTCCGCCGCGCGAATTGCAGCACTTCATAAACGCACAGAAGGAGGCCGGTCTGCGCCCGCATGCGGTGGATGCATGGGACGAGTTCACGCGCCGGCGAGTCGAACTCTATGCGGAGTATGAAGCGCAGTGCCAGCGCGAGTCGGTGGTGGATTTCGCCGAGCTCTTGTTGCGAACCTTCGAGTTGCTCGAACGCAACGAGCCGGTGCGTCGCCACTATCAGCGCCGATTCCGGCACGTTCTCGTTGACGAGTTCCAGGACACCAATCGCCTCCAGTATCGCTGGCTCAAATTGCTCGCGGACGAGGGGCGAGAGGGTGGCGCGTGCCTGTTCTGTGTCGGCGACGACGATCAGAGCATCTATCGCTTTCGTGGCGCGGAGATCGGCAACATGCGGGACTTCGAGCGCGAATTCTCGGTCGCGAACGTCATCCGTCTGGAGCAGAACTACCGCTCGCATGGAAATATCCTTGATGCCGCCAACGCGATCATCGTCAACAACGCGGGCCGACTAGGCAAGAATCTGTGGACCGAGCGTGGCGCCGGTGAGCCGATCCGCATCTTCGAGTCCTTTGCGGATACCGACGAGGCACGCTGGATCGCCGAAGAGGTCCAGTCGCTGGTGCGTGATGGCATGGCACGGTCGGACATCGCGCTGCTGTATCGCTCGAATGCACAGTCGCGTGTGCTCGAACATCAGCTGTTCTCCGCCGGCATTCCTTATCGGGTGTATGGCGGATTGCGCTTCTTCGAGCGCCAGGAGGTCAAGCATGCGCTCGCCTATCTGCGCCTGATCGCGAATCCGGACGACGATACCGCATTCAGCCGGGTGGTGAACTTTCCCACCCGCGGGATCGGGTCACGCTCGATCGAAGTGCTGCAGGATGCGGCACGCACCTGGAACACCAGCCTGTATTCGAGCGTTCCGCATCTGAGCGGCAAACCCGGGACGTCGCTCGCCCAGTTCGTCAGGCTGATCGAGGACATGCGACGCCAGACTCGCGAGTTGGTGCTGCACGAGCTGGTCGACCATGTCCTGGATGCGTCGGGTCTGCGCGAACATTACCGCAAGGAGCGCGAGGGTCAGGAGCGGCTCGAGAACCTGGACGAGCTGATCAATGCGGCGGCGAACTTCAGCGCCGAACATGCGGCGGAAACCGGGCCGGATATCCCGGGGGATCATGCGCTGCTGGCGGATTTCCTGGCCCATGCGTCGCTCGAGGCGGGCGACCATCAGGCGGACGCCGGCAGCGATGCGGTGCAGTTGATGACGGTGCACTCGGCCAAGGGCCTGGAGTTCGACGTGGTCTTCCTGTCGGGGCTGGAGGAGGGGTTGTTCCCGCACGAGAACAGCATCCTGGAGTCCGAGGGACTGGAAGAGGAGCGGCGCCTGATGTACGTTGCCGTCACGCGTGCGCGCGAGCGGCTGTATCTGTCGTTCGCCCAGAGCCGCATGCTGCATGGGCAAGCCCGCTATAACCTGCGCTCCCGATTTCTCGAGGAGATCCCCGAGGGACTGGTGAAATATCTGTCTGCCCCGAAGCCCCGGGGGATGGGGACTCGCGTCGGTGTGGGGGGCTACTTCACCCCCTCGTCCGGCGGATCGGCTCCACCCAGATCCACGGCGACTCCCGCACGAAATGCGGGCGGCCTGCGTGTCGGGCAACTCGTGACACACGCGAAGTTCGGCCAGGGCGTGATCGTGGCTGCCGAAGGGGGCGGATCGGACGCGCGCGTCCAGGTGAACTTCGGCGCGGCGGGCGTCAAGTGGCTGCTTCTCGCGATTGCCAAGCTGGAGCCGAGCCAGGGCCGGACAGGCTGAGAGGGTGCGCGTCGCGTCCCGTCTCAATCAGGCGCCGTATTTGCGCGCCAGCGAGTCGTGCAGGTCCACGAATTCGCGCGAAAGCTTGTGCTTCGGGTCGAGGTGGATCATCGGTCGCGACTGTTCGTGCGATTCCTTGATCCTCACGGACGAGGACAGGTACGGCGCGAGAACCGGCAGCCCTTCCTCGATCAACTCGGCGACGACCTTGCGCGGGAGACTCGCACGTGCCTGGAACTGGTTGACCACGATCCCTTCGACCGCGAGGTCCCGATTGTGATCGGCCTGGATCTCGGTCACGTTCTCGAGCAGGGCGTATAGCGCCTTGCGCGAGAAATCGTCGCAATCGAACGGGATCAGGCAGCCATCTGCAGCGATCAGTGCCGAACGCGTGTAGAAATTGAGCGCGGGTGGAGTGTCGATATAGATCACGTCGAAGTCGTCCGCAAGTTCATCCAGTGCGTCACGCAGTTTGTAGATCTTGTAGCGTGACTCGAGCTTGCTTTGCAGGTCTTCGAGATCGGGATGCGACGGCATCACGGAAAGACCGGGGAACGGGCTTTCCGTTACGAACTCGGTGGTGGCCTTGGGATTGAGCTTGAAGTTCAGCGTCTGGTCGAAGAAATCCGCGAGCGTGATCTCGAGCTCGGTCCCGGGGCGCCCCAGCAGATAATGTGTCGAGTTGCCTTGCGGGTCCAGATCGATCAGCAGCGTGCGTTTGCCCTGATGGGCGCTGATCGCCGCCAGATTGCAGGCAATCGTCGATTTTCCGACGCCTCCTTTCTGGTTGAATACCACTCTGCGCATTTTCAGTTCCTCCTGCCGGCATTGTGCCAAAAAAACGTGGCGCTCGACTTGTGCGACGCACAATTATTTTGGCAATTCATCATGCCATGGTCCGAGCACCTTGCGGATCTTGTGGCGCAGGCCAAGGTGCGACGTTAAACTTGGCGAATCCGCAGGCGTAGGCAGTTTTCACTCACTTCCGGCGGTCTGCCGGATCGGTGCCGATCTCACAACAAGTGCTGCAGTGCGCGCGTGCGATCGGCCGCGCGCTGCGCTACCGTTGCCAGTGCGCCATCAAGAACGACGCCAACACCTCCGAGGGGGAGAACAATGGATCAGGATTTCATCGCCGCGGCACTCGATTACCATCGCTCGCCGACGCGTGGCAAGATCTCCGTGGTCCCGACCAAGGGACTGACCAACCAGCGCGACCTGGCGCTGGCCTATTCGCCCGGCGTTGCCGCGGCATGCGACGCGATCGTCGCCGACCCGGGGGAGGCGCGCGAACTCACGTCGCGGGGCAATCTGGTGGGTGTCGTCACCAACGGCACGGCGGTACTCGGCCTGGGCAACATCGGGCCGCTCGCGGCCAAGCCGGTAATGGAAGGCAAGGCCTGCCTGTTCAAGAAGTTCGCCAATATCGACGTGTTCGACATCGAGTTGTCGGAGAAAGACCCGGACAAGCTGATCGACATCATTGCATCGCTCGAGCCCACGCTCGGGGGGGTCAACCTGGAGGACATCAAGGCGCCCGAATGCTTCTACATCGAGCAGAAGCTGCGCGAGCGGATGAACATTCCGGTATTTCATGACGATCAGCACGGCACGGCGATCATCTCCGCCGCGGGGCTGATCAACGGGCTCAAGGTCGTCGGCAAGGACATCGCTGCGGTGAAGCTGGTGTGTTCCGGTGCCGGGGCGGCTGCGATTGCTTGTCTCGATCTGATGGTGGGACTCGGCCTGAAGCGGGAGAACGTGTTCGTGTGCGACTCGCGCGGCGTGATCCGGGTCGGACGCGACGACAAGATGGAGGCGAACAAGGCGCGCTACGCGCAGCAGACGGAAGCGCGCACCCTCGACGACGTGATCGAAGGGGCGGATGTTTTCCTCGGGCTGTCGACGGCGGGCGTTCTGAAGCCGGAGATGGTCGCCAGGATGGCTCCGCAACCGCTGATCTTCGCGCTGGCCAATCCCAACCCGGAGATTCTGCCCGAGGATGCGAAGAAAGTCCGCCCCGACTGCATCATCGCGACGGGGCGGTCAGATTATCCCAACCAGGTCAACAACGTCCTGTGCTTCCCGTTCATCTTTCGCGGGGCGCTCGATGTGGGTGCCACCAAGATCACCGAGGAGATGAAGCTCGCCTGCGTCAAGGCCATCGCGGAGCTCGCGCAGGCCGAGCAGAGCGACATCGTCGCTTCCGCATACGGGGGTGTGGACCTGAGCTTCGGCCCGGAGTACATCATTCCGAAACCCTTCGATCCCCGGCTCATCGTCAGGATCGCACCGGCGGTTGCCCGGGCGGCGATGGAATCGGGTGTGGCGACTCGCCCGATCGAGGACTTCACTGCGTATGTCGCGAGCCTGACCGATTTCGTCTACCAGTCGGGCATCGTCATGAAGCCGGTGTTCAATGCCGCAAAGGCGGTACCGATGGAGTACAAGCGCGTGATCTTCGCCGAGGGCGAGGACGAGCGCGTGCTGCATGCCGTACGAGTGGTCATCGACGAGGGATTGGCACGCCCGATCCTCATCGGTCGTCCGAGCGTGATCGACATGCGGATCAAGCGCATCGGTCTCAATCTGGTGCCGGAGCGGGATTTCGACGTGGTCAACCCCGAGTCCGATCCGCGTTACCGGGAGTTGTGGAACGAGTATTTTCGAATGATGTCACGTGATGGGGTGACGCCCGAGATCGCCAAGTCGAAGATGCGCCGCGACACGACGCTGATCGGCTGCATGCTGTTGCGCCGCGGCGATGCGGATGCGATGGTGTGCGGTACCTATGGCACCTATGAGTATCATCTCAGGCAGGTTCAGGACGTGATCGGCCTGAGCCGGAATTCGAAGCTCTTCGCGGCAATGACCCTGCTGCTGCTGCCCAAGCGCATGCTCGCGATTTCCGATCCGTACGTAAACGAGAATCCGGATGCAGACGAGGTAGCCGAGATCGCGCGGATGGCGGCGGCGGAACTCAGGAAGTTCGGACTCGACCCGCGCGTCGCGTTGCTATCGCATTCGAACTTCGGCAGCTCCGCCTCGGCATCGGCCCGCAAGATGCGGGCTGCACGGGAGATTCTGAGAACTTCGGAACCCGAATTGATCTGCGATGGGGAGATGCATGGCGATTCGGCCCTCGCGCCCGAGATTCGGGCGCGGCTGCATCCCGATTCCACCTTGTCGGGCGAGGCGAACCTGCTGGTCATGCCCAATCTCGATGCCGCGAACATTTCGTTCAACCTGATGAAGATCGCCAATGGCGATGGCGTTTCAGTCGGGCCGATCCTGCTCGGCGCGGCGCTGCCGGTGCACATCCTCACGCCCTCCGCGACCGTGCGCAGATTGGTGAACATCACCGCGGTGTCGGTGGTCGACGCCCAGGATCAGCGCAATCGCGGCTGAGCCACCTGGAAACACGATAAGCATAAAAGGAGACAGACATGCCCCACGCGATTCGATTCGAGCAAATCGGCGGCCCCGAGGTCCTTCGATGGGAAGAGGTGACGGTGGGCGAGCCCGCCCCCGGCGAGGCGCGGGTCCGGCACCATGCGGTCGGTCTGAACTACATCGACACCTATCACCGTTCGGGCCTCTACCCCACGGCGCTGCCGTCGGGGATTGGATTGGAGGGTGCGGGCGTGGTGGAGGCGGTTGGCGACGGTGTGACCGAACTCGCTCCGGGCGACCGCGTCGCGTACGCGGGCGGTCCGCTTGGAGCGTATTCCGAGGTTCGCACGATGCCTGCGGACCGGCTCGTGCGTCTGCCAGAGAGCATCGCGTTCGAGCAGGGCGCGGCGATGATGCTGCAGGGGCTCACGGCGCAGTATCTGTTGCGTCAGACGTATCGTGTCCAGGCCGGCGATACCATCCTGATCCATGCCGCGGCGGGCGGCGTCGGGCTGATCGTGTGCCAGTGGGCGAAGTCCCTCGGTGCGACGGTGATCGGCACGGTCGGTTCGGACGAGAAGGCCGCACTTGCGCGTGCGCACGGGTGCGATCACCCCATCGTCTATACGCGCGAGCGCTTCGTCGAGCGGGTGAGAGAGATCACCCAGGGCGAAGGGGTAGCGGCGGTCTACGATTCGATCGGCAAGGACACCTTCATGGACTCGCTCGATTGCCTGCGCCCTCGCGGAATGATGGTGCTCTTCGGTGCGGCGTCGGGGCCGGTGCCACCCTTCGACATCCAGACCCTGGCGCAGAAAGGCTCGCTGTTCCTCACCCGGCCGACCTTGTTCGGCTATGCGGCCAAGCGCAAGGATCTGCTCGATATGGCAGGCGAACTGTTCTCCGTGGTGACGTCAGGCAGGGTCCGAATCGAGGTCAATCAGCGTTATGCGCTCAAGGATGCGGCGCAGGCGCATCGTGATCTGGAAGCGCGTCGTACGACCGGTTCGACCATCTTCCTGCCCTGACTACGGGATCACGACCTTGCGCCAAACTCTTTGGAGCGCGTTCGCTGCGGGGCTCCTTGTGATGTTCGTCTGCGCTGTCCCGGCGCCTGTCCAGGCACAGGGTCAGCCGAGTCTCAGCCCTTCGCAGGCGGCGTTCCTGAAAGCGGAGAGCCGCAGGATCGAGGATACCTTTGTGGCCCGGGTCGCCGTGATCGTGCGCACCCAACCCGAGCGCGTTCGTCAGGCCATGCCCGACGAGCGGCGCATCACGGTGGCGGTGTCGCGTCTGATAGCGGCGCTCGAGCAGGATCTTGGAGTATCCCTGACGGATGAGCAGAAGGCCGCAATCCTCGAGGCGGACGAGTATCGCAAGCAGTCGCTGGGCAGGGTGCGCGAGGGTGCGTCGCAGCGGTGATCGAGTGCGGCACTTGTGCCAATGGGGTCGGACAACTCGGGTAAAATCCGCAGCATGACTGCCTCGTCCCAGCCCCGCTTCGTTCATCTGCGCCTGCACACCGAGTACTCGATCCAGGACGGCATCGTCCAGATCGACCAGGCCATCGCCCGGGCTGCGTCCGACGGCATGCCGGCGCTGGGTATTTCCGACCTGGCCAATCTTTTCGGCATGGTCAAGTTTTACAAGGGAGCGCGCAGCAAGGGCGTGAAGCCGATCGTCGGGGCCGATTGCCGGATCACCAATCCCGCCGATCGCGACAAGCCGTTCCGGGTGCTGTTGATCTGTCGCAATCGCAAGGGCTACGGGCAGTTGTGTGAACTGATTACCCGAGCCTATCTGGAGAACAAGCACCGCGGTCGCGCCGAGATGTGCCGCGAGTGGTTCGAGGGCGGTGCGGCGAGCGATTTGGTCTGCCTGTCTGGGGCGATGCACGGGGACATCGGACAAGCGCTGGCGAACGGCAACGCCGAACAGGCCGAGCGCCTGGCCACGGACTGGGCTACCCTGTTCCCTGGCGCCTTCTACATCGAGCTGCAGCGCGCCGGGCATCCGGGAACCGAAGCCTACGTCCGCCAGGCAGTGCTCCTCGCCGGGCGGCTGGACCTGCCCGTGGTGGCGACACATCCGGTCGAATTTCTCAAACCCGAGGATTTCAAGGCTCACGAGGCACGCGTGTGCATCGCAGAAGGCTATGTCCTTGCCGACAAGCGGCGGCCACGGCACTTTACCGAGGAGCAATACTTCAAGAGCCAGGACGAGATGTGCGCGCTTTTCGCCGACATCCCGGAGGCGCTCGAGAATGCCGTGGAGATCGCGCGACGCGCGTCTCTTACCGTCGAACTGGGCAAGAATTTCCTGCCGCAGTTTCCGACTCCGGACGGGATGACGCTCGATGATTTTCTTGTGGCCGAGGCAAGGCGCGGCCTGGAAGAGCGCCTGGCCGAACTTTATCCCGATTCTTCCCGTCGCGAAGCCGAACGGCCGCGCTACGAGGAACGGCTGAAGTTCGAGACCGATACCATCGTGCAGATGGGTTTTCCGGGCTACTTCCTGATCGTGGCCGACTTCATCAACTGGGCCAAGAACAATGGGGTGCCGGTCGGGCCGGGACGGGGCTCCGGGGCTGGATCGCTGGTGGCCTACAGCCTGCGCATCACCGATCTCGACCCGCTCGAATACGCGCTGCTGTTCGAGCGCTTTCTCAATCCGGAACGGGTGTCGATGCCCGACTTCGACATCGACTTCTGCCAGGATAACCGCTACCGCGTCATCGAATACGTGCGCGAGCGTTACGGCAAGGACGCGGTGAGCCAGATCGCGACCTTCGGCACCATGGCCTCGAAGGCGGTGGTGCGCGACGTCGGCCGCGTGCTCGATCTGCCCTACGGGCTGTGCGACCGCCTGTCCAAGCTCATCCCCATCGAGGGGGCGAAACCGGTATCCCTGGCGCGTGCTTACGCGTTGGAGCCGCAGATCGGCGAGATGATGAGCGACGGCAACGACGGTGAGTCGGTGCAGGAGCTGTGGAGTCTGGCCGAACCGCTGGAGGGCCTCACACGCGGTGTCGGCATGCACGCAGGCGGGGTGCTGATCGCCCCGGGCAAGCTTACCGACTTTTGCCCGCTCTACATTGCCGACGGCGACGATGCCACCACGGTGTCGCAGTTCGACAAGGACGACGTGGAAGCGGTCGGGTTGGTGAAGTTCGACTTTCTCGGACTGCGCAACCTCACCATCATCGACCTGGCGGTGAAGTACGTCGAGCAGCTGACCGGGGAGAAACTCGACCTCAACTCACTGCCTTTCACCGATCCGGCCGCCTATCAGATTCTCAAGGACGCCAACACCACGGCAATCTTCCAGGTCGAATCGGAAGGCATGAAAAAGCTCCTGAAGAAGCTCGGGCCGGACCGTTTCGAGGACATCATCGCGGTGCTCGCGCTGTATCGCCCCGGCCCGCTGGGCTCGGGCATGGTGGACGACTTCATTCTGCGCAAGAAGGGCCAGCAGGAAATCGACTATTTCCACCCGGACCTCAAACCCTGCCTGGAACCGACCTACGGGGTGATCGTGTACCAGGAACAGGTGATGCAGATCTCGCAGATCATCGGCGGCTATACCCTGGGCGGTGCCGACATGCTGCGTCGCGCGATGGGCAAGAAGAAGGCCGAGGAGATGGCCAAGCATCGGGAGATCATGCGGGCCGGTGCATGCGCCAAGGGCTACGACGAGCAGCTCGCGATGCAGCTCTTCGACCTGATGGAGAAGTTCGCCGAGTACGGGTTCAACAAGTCGCACACCGCCGCCTATGCGGTGGTGACCTATCACACGGCGTGGCTCAAGGCGCACCACTGCGCGGCCTTCATGGCAGCCACCATGTCCGCTGATCTGGACAATACCGACACCATCAAGATCTTCCATGAAGATGCGGTGGCAAACGGGCTCGTCATATTACCGCCCGACGTCAACAGCTCGGAGTACCGCTTCGTGCCGGTCGATCGAAAGGTCGTCCGCTACGGACTGGGTGCGGTCAAGGGAGCGGGCGAACCGGCGGTGCGTGCCATCCTGGCCGCACGCGAATCCGGTGGCCCGTTCGTCGATCTTTTCGATTTCTGCGACCGAGTGGATCGACGTGCCGTAAACCGGCGCGTGGTCGAAGCATTGATTCGTGCCGGAGGCTTCGATTCCCTGGATGGTGACCGGGCGAAACTGCTTGCTTCGGTCGGTCTCGCGATGGAAGCGGCCGAACAGGCCGCGGCGAACGCGCAGCAGGGGGGGCTGTTCGACCTGATCCCGGAGGCAGCGGGACAGGCCGTGCAGTATGTGAATGTGCGCCCATGGACCGAACGCGAGCGTTTGAAGGAAGAGAAGACCGCAATCGGTTTCTTCCTCTCCGGCCATCCCTTCAATGCCTATCGAGCCGAGGTCCGCCGCTTCGTCCGTCGCACCCTGGCGCAACTTGAGCCGTCGCGTGAGCTGACCCTGCTGGCGGGTGTGGTGATGGAGGTTCGCACCAAGATGGGCAACCGCGGCAAAATGGCATTCGTACTCCTCGACGACGGAACGACGCCGCGCGAGATCGCGGTCTATTCGGAAGTGCTGGAAGCCAGCCGCGGCAAGATCGTTACCGACGATGTGCTGGTGGTCGAAGGCAAGATCAGCAACGATGAGTTCTCGGGGGGGCTGCGCATCATTGCAGACAGACTGATGACGTTGGGCGATGCGCGCGATCGCTTCGCGGGCGAACTGCGCCTGCGAATCAACGGCGAGGTCGGCGAATCGGGCGGACCCGCCACCGCGGTGGCCCGGCTGGAGGCACTACTGTTGCCTTTTCGCAACGGTGGCTCACGAATCCGGGTTTCCTATCGCAACGACGCCGCAGAGGCCGATTTGCCCTTTGGTGACCGGTGGCGCGTGCGACTCGACGATGCGCTGCTCGACAGCCTGCGCGAGTGGCTTCCGGGCGACGCGGTTGATGTCGTCTATCCCCACTGAGGCTCACGATCCTTTCCTGTGTGAGCCTCACGGTACTCGCTATTCGGTTGGACGCAACGAAAACGATTCCATTTCGGGGGCGTCCGTCTCCGTGATCTCGAGTCGCTCCACTCTTGCAGCGGGCGGCCCCTTTCTTGCCCATGCGATGAAGGCCGCAACCGCTGTCTCCGCGCCGTATACGACGGCTTCCACCTCGCCGCTGTGGCGATTTCGGACCCAGCCACAGAGGCCCAGGCGCTGCGCCTCGGCCTGAGCGCTTGCGCGATAGTACACGCCCTGCACGCGGCCATGAATCAGCAGATGGCGCGTGATGGCACGATCATCGCGTTGGTCGATCTGCATTGCACTTCTCCATTTCTGCATCGATCCTCGACACTCTCTCGAACGGACAGTGCCGAGGCTTCAATTGTAGATGAGCCAATGACAAGGAGATGGGAGCAGTGGAGGTGTCGTTTCTGTAGTAATTCAAGCATTTAGAATGAGAACAGTTGAATCTCAATTCGATCTTATCGGTTGTTGACTTATGTCAAGAGCCGGCTCCGCTGATATGGATAGCTTCTACTCCCTAAGGGGTACATAGGAAGTCTCGGACCATAGACCCGGCATCACACCGAGGTCCAATGTCGAACGAGGACAGCCCCGCAGTGAAGTAGCAGATGTACGCATGAGATGCATCGGCGGTGTGCAGTGCGGTTGGAGGCAAGAGATCCGCTGCGTCGCTCATGCATCCTGGTACATGACGATCGGGAGCGCGCGACTGCTGCATGAGTCGTCCGATCCACGGGGTAGCACCACAAAGAGGGGGACTGTAGATGAGTGGGAACTTGAACCGCATCGTGCGATGGGTGCCGGCAGTGTTGCTTGGCGCGCTGCTTCTCGGAGGGTCGAGCGGCGCATTCGCGCAGGGCTCGGGTGAGCGGGAGGACATGGTTTTGACGGGGGACGCGGCCTGTACGCGTTGCCACGACGACGGGGACGACTTTCCGGTGCTGGCGATCGGCAAGACGCGCCACGCTGCGGTCGCCGACGGGCGTACGCCGACGTGCACCAGTTGTCACGGCGAGAGCGACCGCCACATCCGCAACATCCGCGAGGCCGACGAGACCAGCCGTCCGAAGCCGGACCGGGCGTTCTCCGGGCAACTTCTCACCGCACCGGCCGACGATCTGGTCGATCGCTACTTCGGTCGTTCGGGCAAGGGCTCGACCACGCCGGTGGTCGAGCGCAACCAGGTGTGCCTGGACTGCCACCGGGGTGGTGCACGCATCCACTGGGAGAACGGTCCCCACGCCAACCGCGATGTGGCCTGCACTTCGTGCCACGTGATCCACACCCAGCACGACAAGGTGGTGCGCGACAAGCAGGCGCAGTCGGAGGTGTGCTTCAGCTGTCACACCGAGCAGCGCGCGCAGGTCAATCGCCCCTCGCACCATTCGATCCGCGACGGCAAGGTGGCCTGTTCCGACTGCCACAACCCGCACGGCACGGCCGGCGAGAAGCAGCTGGTGCGCGACAGCGTGAACGCCACCTGCTACACCTGCCACATGGAAAAGCGCGGGCCGTTCATCCACAACCACCAGCCGGTGACCGAGGACTGCACGATCTGCCACAACCCGCACGGCACGGTAAATGACAATCTGCTCAAGGTGCGCGCGCCGTTCCTGTGCCAGCAGTGCCACGAGCCGACCAGCCACCGCGGCACCATACCGGAGCCGACGGCCAATCCGGCGACCTATGAAGGGAGAGTCAGCTTCGCGCGTGGTTGCCTGAACTGCCACACCAACATTCACGGCTCGAACAACCCGGCGAACATCAACACGTCGCGTTCGCTGCGTCGCTGACCAGGGGAGGAAATGAAGATGAATACGCTGAAAAGTGTACGTACGGTCGGACTGACCGTCATCGCCGCCTCGCTCGCGGCGGGGTTCGGTTCAGCCCATGCGGCCCACGGCGACGAGTTCGACAGTTTCGAGGAGTCGCTGATCTACCACAGCCGTCCGGAAAGCTCGGTGCGCTTCGGCCTGGGCTATCTGAACGAGGACGCGGCGCGCTTCGGTCAATTCACCGGACTCGAGGAGATGGGCCTGTATGCGATCGGGGAAGTGCGGCTGGTCAAGCGCGACGATGCTACCGGGACCTGGCTGCGCCTGGACGGTCGCAACCTCGGGCTGCAAAGCCGCAGCCTGCGTTTCGAGCACGAGGCACAGGGCAACTGGCGCTACATCATCGACTACCGCAAGTCGCCGCGCTACTCGCCCTACACGGTCAATACCGGGCTGACGGGGATTGGCTCGTCGGAGTTGACCAGTGCGGCGATCGCACCGGGGGCGGGTCGTGACGTGAGCCTGAAGACGGTGCGCGAGAGCGTCGGACTGGCCGGGGAGAAGATCCTGGGCAGTGGCTTCGACCTGAAGGTGAACTTCAAGCACGAGACCAAGAAGGGCGAGCGCCTGTTCGGGCGGGGCACGTCGCTGTTCCTGGCCGAGCCGATCGACTACGAAATGCGCCAGGTCGATGTGGTGCTCGGCTACACGGGCGAGCGGCTGCAATTGTCGGGTGGCTACTACGGCTCGTTCTTCCGCAACGACCACAACGCGCTGTGGGTTGATCGTACGACGCAGAATGCGGGGGCCTTCAGCCCGATCTCGCTGCCGCCGGACAACCACGCGCACCAGTTTCATCTGGCGGGCGGCTACAGCTTCACGCCGACCACGCGCGGCAACTTCAAGGTGTCGCGCAGCGTAGCGACGCAGAACGATACCTTCATGGAGCTGTTTCCGGGCCAGACGAACATCTCGGGCCGGCGCAATCTGGGCGGCAAGGTCGTGACCACGCTCGCGCAGGCGGGGATCTCGGCGCGGCCGACTGCGGAGCTGAGCCTGCGGGCGAACCTCAAGTACGAGGACCGCGACGACAAGACCCCGGTGGTGCAGTATGTGCCGATTGGGCAGACCGGGGCGGGTTTCAACCATCCGCGCGACTTCCGGCAGTTGAAGGGCAACGTCGAGGCGAGCTACCGGCTGCCGGAGAACTTCCGCATCACCGGCGGCGTGGAGTACGACAAGCGCACGCGCAACAGCCAGGACATTCGCAGCGTGAGCTTCCGGCGCAACACCGAGGAGCTGAGCTATCGGGTGGCGCTGAGCCGTTCGCTGGGCGAGACGCTCAACGGCTCGATTGCCTATGTGCGCAGCGAACGCGATGGTTCCAGTTTCCAGTTCACTCGGCGGCTGAACGGTACCGACGGCAGCAACCTGATCGCACCGCTGCACCTGGCCGATCGGGATCGCGACACAGTGCGCCTGCGCCTGGACTGGATGCCGACCGAACCGCTGTCGCTGCAATTCCTGGCTGACATCTCGCACGACAAGTACGGCGGACGTGAGCTGGGGCCACACAAGCGCCGGGCGCACTTCCTGTCGGTTGATGCGTCGTATGCGATCTCGCAGGACTGGCAGGGCCATGCGTGGGTGACGCGCGACAGCTCGCGCGCGATTAACCGAACCCGGGCAAGTGTTGCTAACGATGGCACTGGCGGAACGCCCTGGCAGGCGGCACTGCGCCAGTCGGGCGATGCGGTAGGCGTGGGCGTGCGCGGCCGGGCCACGGAGAAGCTCGAACTCGGGGCCGACCTGCAGTTCTCGCGCGACCGCAGCGCCTACAGTCTGAGTGGGCCATCGAACCCGGACGATCTGCCTGACGTCAAGTACTCGCTGGCGAGCCTGAAGCTGTCGGGCAAGTATGCGCTGCAGCGTGATCTGGCGCTGCGCGTCGATCTGATCCACGACCGCTGGCGCACCAACGACTGGCTGTGGGGCGCCTGGACCTATGCCGACGGTACCACGGTCAATCAGGATCGCAAGCAGAACGCAACCTTCGTGGGCGTGTCGGTTCAGTACAACTGGCGCTGAACCGCCCCTTCGCAGCGGCCCGCCCTTGCTGCACGGGTGGGCCGTTGACACAATCGGACTGGGGGTCGTCCCTTCGAAGGCAAGGTGGGCGGTCGATACAGGATTGATGTAGTATCGATCGCGGCTGCATCGGTGCAACGAGTCGGTGCCGACTCGCGGTCGTGAAATGGTCCGAAGCGAAGGGGATTGGCGTGAATCTGGTGCGTGACCGGCCGCACGTGCGACCCGCCCTGATAGTCCTGTCGTTCTGGTTGATCGCCACCACCGCCCTTGTCGTCGCAACTGGGCTATTGGTGTGGGACGACCGCGCGAGACAGCTTGCCAATGCAGAAAAGCACCTCGACGCACTCAGCGTCATCCTCGCAGAGCAGACCACCCGTACTTTCCAGAGTGTCGACCTCATCCTGCTCGGCGTCACAGAGCGCTTTCGGCAGGAGACTACTGCGGGCCAGCCACTGGCGGTGGAAAGCGTCAACATGCTCCTCGGCGCGCGGATCTCCGGTGCGTCCCAGGTCAGATCGTTGTTCGTGGTGGGCGCAGACGGCGGGGTTCAGTACTCGGCCCTGAACTCCCCGGTCGGCATCTTTCTCGGTGATCGTGACTATGTGCGCGCGCACAGCGAACGCCTGAGTCCTGGCTTCTTCATCAGCCAACCCGTCCAGAACAGGGTCGACGGCGAATGGTCAATATTCATGAGCCGTCGACTGGAGGACGCTGGCGGCAACTATCGCGGGGTCGTCGCAGCATCCATTCCCCTGAGCTATTTCGATACTCTTTACAAATCGATCAAACCCAGCGAGAGCAGCTCGATCGCCCTTGTTCTCAGCAACGGCGAACTCTTGTACCGCGAGCCGCATTCTGGGGAACAACCTGGAGAACCATTACTGACGGAGGATGTGTTCCGCGTTGTTGGTCAGAACCCCGGGCGTTCCGTAGTTCGCGTTGGAGATCATGCCGTGCGAATGGTTGCATATCGGAACGTCGACGATTTCCCTCTTGTGACGATCATTTCGATAAGCGAGACCAGTGCGCTCAGCGGATGGCGTGACCACGCTGCAATGGTGATCATGGGTGTGGTCGGTGTGATCCTGCTCCTCGGAATTTCGGCACTTGCATTCGCGCGAGAACTGGTGCGTGAAGAGAAGCTGGCCAAGTCGCTCGGAGAGAGTCAGGCCCGTCTCCAGGGGATCATCAGCTCGGCGATGGATGCGATTGTCACGATGGACGATAGTGGTCGAATCGTCCTGTTCAATCCCGCCGCCGAGAGGATGCTCGGGTGCACGGCAGAAGACGCGTTGGGAACGCGACTGGATCGCTTCATCCCCGAGCGGTTTCGCACCGAACACCAGGAGCACGTCGCCCGGTTCGACAAGAGCGGGCAGATGGCCCGTTCCAAGGAAAGTCGCTCCGAGATCGTCGCCCTCCGCTCCGACGGCGAGGAGATAAGCGTCGATGCGTCCATCTCGCAAGTGAGCGCATCGGGCAAGAAACTTTATACCGCAGTGCTACGCGACATCACGTTACGTCTCGAGCGCGAGGACGAACTGCGTCGTTCCAACCGGCAGTTGCGCGAACTATCGGCATCCCTTCAATCGGTTCGCGAGGAAGAGCGGACACGAATCGCGCGCGAGTTGCATGACGACCTTGGGCAGCAGCTGACCGGGCTTCGCATGAATTTGTCATGGATGGGTTCCAAGCTGCGTGCGGACAATCCCGAGCTGTCGGAGAAAGTCACAGGCCTGCAGAGGCAAATCGACATGACTATCGCTTCGGTCAGACGGATCACCGCGGAGCTCAGGCCACTCATGCTCGACGACCTAGGACTTTTTGCCGCGGTCGGATGGCTTACGGAGGACGTTGCAAAGAAGACCGGACTCGAGGTCGACGCCCATCTTGATCCGGTCGAGCCTGAACTTGACATGGATACGTCGAGTGCGCTGTTCCGCATCGTTCAGGAGTCGCTGACGAACGTGGTGCGACACGCGGATGCATCATGCGTTCATGTGGCGCTGGAGGTTGCGGGCAAATTTCTGATTCTTCGGGTCGAGGACGATGGCAAGGGGATGGGGCCTGCGGACCAAGTGAAGCCGCGTTCGTTCGGATTACTCGGAATTCGGGAGCGGGCCTACATACTGGGCGGCGAGGTTCGCCTATCAAGCAGGCCTGGACGCGGAACATCGATCGAGGTCGCGGTTCCACTGCGGCGCCCGGTCAATGAGGGGCACAGCGCATGAAACGCATTCTGATTGCAGACGACCACGCGATCATTCGCGATGGGCTGAAGATGATTCTCGCAGACGCGGATGATCTTGTCGTTGCGGGCGAGGCGTCGGACGGGCATGAGGTGTTGGCGAAGGTCCGGGAGCAGGAGTGGGACATACTGTTGCTCGATATCTCGATGCCGGGCAAGAACGGGCTGGACCTCATCAAGCAGATCAAGATCGAACGACCACGAATGCCGATCCTGATCTTCACCATGCATCAGGAGGGTCAGTACGCGCTACGGGCCTTGCGGGCAGGCGCCTCCGGCTACGTGACCAAGGAGAACGACTCCGAACATCTGGTGACCGTGATCAGGAAGGTGGTCAACGGGGGGATTTATTTGAGTCCGAGCATGGCAGAGCAACTGGCACGCGAGTTGATCCCCGGGGCTATCGACGGCGAGCCGCATAATCGGCTCTCCGACCGTGAGTATCAGATCTTCCAGATGCTGATCGCCGGCAAGGGAATCACCGAGATTGCCAACGACTTGTCCGTCAGCGTCAAGACCGTCAGTACCCACAAGACCCGAATCATGTCGAAGATGCACCTTGCGAGTCTCTCGGAATTGATTCGCTACGCGATTGATCACGATTTGCTGGACTACCTTCCGAATCATCGTGAGTAGGCGAATCACCCGCAAATACTGCAGCCACCGCGGGGTATACAGGATGTAGGAATAGTCCGAGCTATGCGGCGAGCGCACAAACGATCACCGCGGTCAGATCTGCACGTCGGGATGGGATGGTCGACGGGTTCCATCGTGCCCCTGACGTGCGTGTACTCTTCCAGGCGGACTCGGCATGTTTGCCGACATTGCCGTCATGCCCTTCCTTGAATTCCCGGCAGAAGGTGTCCGAATCGGATTGCGGTTCCGCGTTTAACGCAAGCCGTCTTCGGTGAGATCGGAATCGTGTGTAGCAAGCTCCGATAAGTCACGGTTATCAAGAGCCCTGTCATGGCGTGTCCGGGTTCTGATTCGAGGTGGTGGACCCGGACCAGACGGGGTGACGCGGACGTCATGACAGTGTCGGAATCATCCTACGTTCGTACGCATGCTCCTACGATGACTTTAAGCATCCACCGATTTTTTTCCGTGCTGCCGCAGGAGACACTTTCGGCATTGAAACACGCAGTCAAGCAGTCTGCGGCAAACATGCAGTGGGGCTGCGTTTCGGGGATCAAGACTCCCCGGGCCGCGGCCAACAGGAACTCAATCGAGCATTGGAGATATTGTCATGAAGAGCCTTTCACTCGTTGCCTTCGCGTTGATCGTACTCGCCGTGAATCAGCCCGCCGAGGCTGTCGACGCGCGTGCGGCGCAGAACGTCCTCAGGCAAGACAAGTGCATGACCTGCCACGCGGTCGACCGCAAGAAGGATGGTCCATCGTACAAGGAAGTCGCGGAGAAATACCGCGGCAAGGCGGATGCCGAAGCGGCACTGACCAAGCACATTACCGAGCCCAGCATGGTCGAGGTGGATGGCCAGCAAGAAGAGCATGGAACGGTATCGACGACGGATCCCGACGTGATCAGGAACGTCGTGCACTGGATCATGTCGCTTTGAGCGCGTTCGGTCATGATCAGGGAGAGATTCGGGAAGCTCACCGGCTGGCTTGGCCGGAGGTCTCCGTGGCTGGTCCTGGTCATGGGGGGTGTCATCGTTCTTATGCTGACTGGCGGCGTTGCCGCCGGTTTTGCGTGGACGAATACCGAGTCCTTCTGCGTCGGCTGCCACGAGATGCGTGACAACCCGTACGCGGAGTTCAAGGGGACGGTGCACGACAGCAACAGGACAGGCGTGCGCGCGATATGCGCAGATTGCCACGTCCCGCGCGAGCCCGTGGACATGCTCATCCGCAAGATAAGGGCGACCGGTGAGTTGTACGGCAAGCTCACCGGCTTGATCAGTACGCCCGAGAAGTTCGAAGAGCACCGATATCAGATGGCGCTGAGCGTATGGACTCGCATGAAGAAGACCGATTCGCGTGAGTGCCGCAACTGTCATACGGAGAGTGCGATGGATGCCGACCAGCAATCCGATCGTGCTCGCAGCCGGCATGAACGTGCGAAGCGCGATGGCATGACCTGTATCGACTGCCATTCGGGAATTGCTCATGTGGAACCGGATGGCCCCGGTCCTCAGGACATTGATTTCGATACCCGCTGAACGGAGCTTCGGAGACTGATCACCTAGCCTTCGGATTGGAGCATCACTGCAAGGGGAGAGCGATATGAAAGGTCTTATGACAAACATGGTGCGATGGGTGCCGGCAGTGTTGCTTGGCGCGCTGCTTCTCGGAGGGTCGAGCGGCGCATTCGCGCAGGGCTCGGGTGAGCGGGAGGACATGGTTTTGACGGGGGACGCGGCCTGTACGCGTTGCCACGACGACGGGGACGACTTTCCGGTGCTGGCGATCGGCAAGACGCGCCACGCTGCGGTCGCCGACGGGCGTACGCCGACGTGCACCAGTTGTCACGGCGAGAGCGACCGCCACATCCGCAACATCCGCGAGGCCGACGAGACCAGCCGTCCGAAGCCGGACCGGGCGTTCTCCGGGCAACTTCTCACCGCACCGGCCGACGATCTGGTCGATCGCTACTTCGGTCGTTCGGGCAAGGGCTCGACCACGCCGGTGGTCGAGCGCAACCAGGTGTGCCTGGACTGCCACCGGGGTGGTGCACGCATCCACTGGGAGAACGGTCCCCACGCCAACCGCGATGTGGCCTGCACTTCGTGCCACGTGATCCACACCCAGCACGACAAGGTGGTGCGCGACAAGCAGGCGCAGTCGGAGGTGTGCTTCAGCTGTCACACCGAGCAGCGCGCGCAGGTCAATCGCCCCTCGCACCATTCGATCCGCGACGGCAAGGTGGCCTGTTCCGACTGCCACAACCCGCACGGCACGGCCGGCGAGAAGCAGCTGGTGCGCGACAGCGTGAACGCCACCTGCTACACCTGCCACATGGAAAAGCGCGGGCCGTTCATCCACAACCACCAGCCGGTGACCGAGGACTGCACGATCTGCCACAACCCGCACGGCACGGTAAATGACAATCTGCTCAAGGTGCGCGCGCCGTTCCTGTGCCAGCAGTGCCACGAGCCGACCAGCCACCGCGGCACCATACCGGAGCCGACGGCCAATCCGGCGACCTATGAAGGGAGAGTCAGCTTCGCGCGTGGTTGCCTGAACTGCCACACCAACATTCACGGCTCGAACAACCCGGCGAACATCAACACGTCGCGTTCGCTGCGTCGCTGACCAGGGGAGGAAATGAAGATGAATACGCTGAAAAGTGTACGTACGGTCGGACTGACCGTCATCGCCGCCTCGCTCGCGGCGGGGTTCGGTTCAGCCCATGCGGCCCACGGCGACGAGTTCGACAGTTTCGAGGAGTCGCTGATCTACCACAGCCGTCCGGAAAGCTCGGTGCGCTTCGGCCTGGGCTATCTGAACGAGGACGCGGCGCGCTTCGGTCAATTCACCGGACTCGAGGAGATGGGCCTGTATGCGATCGGGGAAGTGCGGCTGGTCAAGCGCGACGATGCTACCGGGACCTGGCTGCGCCTGGACGGTCGCAACCTCGGGCTGCAAAGCCGCAGCCTGCGTTTCGAGCACGAGGCACAGGGCAACTGGCGCTACATCATCGACTACCGCAAGTCGCCGCGCTACTCGCCCTACACGGTCAATACCGGGCTGACGGGGATTGGCTCGTCGGAGTTGACCAGTGCGGCGATCGCACCGGGGGCGGGTCGTGACGTGAGCCTGAAGACGGTGCGCGAGAGCGTCGGACTGGCCGGGGAGAAGATCCTGGGCAGTGGCTTCGACCTGAAGGTGAACTTCAAGCACGAGACCAAGAAGGGCGAGCGCCTGTTCGGGCGGGGCACGTCGCTGTTCCTGGCCGAGCCGATCGACTACGAAATGCGCCAGGTCGATGTGGTGCTCGGCTACACGGGCGAGCGGCTGCAATTGTCGGGTGGCTACTACGGCTCGTTCTTCCGCAACGACCACAACGCGCTGTGGGTTGATCGTACGACGCAGAATGCGGGGGCCTTCAGCCCGATCTCGCTGCCGCCGGACAACCACGCGCACCAGTTTCATCTGGCGGGCGGCTACAGCTTCACGCCGACCACGCGCGGCAACTTCAAGGTGTCGCGCAGCGTAGCGACGCAGAACGATACCTTCATGGAGCTGTTTCCGGGCCAGACGAACATCTCGGGCCGGCGCAATCTGGGCGGCAAGGTCGTGACCACGCTCGCGCAGGCGGGGATCTCGGCGCGGCCGACTGCGGAGCTGAGCCTGCGGGCGAACCTCAAGTACGAGGACCGCGACGACAAGACCCCGGTGGTGCAGTATGTGCCGATTGGGCAGACCGGGGCGGGTTTCAACCATCCGCGCGACTTCCGGCAGTTGAAGGGCAACGTCGAGGCGAGCTACCGGCTGCCGGAGAACTTCCGCATCACCGGCGGCGTGGAGTACGACAAGCGCACGCGCAACAGCCAGGACATTCGCAGCGTGAGCTTCCGGCGCAACACCGAGGAGCTGAGCTATCGGGTGGCGCTGAGCCGTTCGCTGGGCGAGACGCTCAACGGCTCGATTGCCTATGTGCGCAGCGAACGCGATGGTTCCAGTTTCCAGTTCACTCGGCGGCTGAACGGTACCGACGGCAGCAACCTGATCGCACCGCTGCACCTGGCCGATCGGGATCGCGACACAGTGCGCCTGCGCCTGGACTGGATGCCGACCGAACCGCTGTCGCTGCAATTCCTGGCTGACATCTCGCACGACAAGTACGGCGGACGTGAGCTGGGGCCACACAAGCGCCGGGCGCACTTCCTGTCGGTTGATGCGTCGTATGCGATCTCGCAGGACTGGCAGGGCCATGCGTGGGTGACGCGCGACAGCTCGCGCGCGATTAACCGAACCCGGGCAAGTGTTGCTAACGATGGCACTGGCGGAACGCCCTGGCAGGCGGCACTGCGCCAGTCGGGCGATGCGGTAGGCGTGGGCGTGCGCGGCCGGGCCACGGAGAAGCTCGAACTCGGGGCCGACCTGCAGTTCTCGCGCGACCGCAGCGCCTACAGTCTGAGTGGGCCATCGAACCCGGACGATCTGCCTGACGTCAAGTACTCGCTGGCGAGCCTGAAGCTGTCGGGCAAGTATGCGCTGCAGCGTGATCTGGCGCTGCGCGTCGATCTGATCCACGACCGCTGGCGCACCAACGACTGGCTGTGGGGCGCCTGGACCTATGCCGACGGTACCACGGTCAATCAGGATCGCAAGCAGAACGCAACCTTCGTGGGCGTGTCGGTTCAGTACAACTGGCGCTGAACCGCCCCTTCGCAGCGGCCCGCCCTTGCGCTAGGGGCGGGCCGTTTTCCTCTATACGTAGGAAACGCCTGCGTCGCGTCCTGGCAGGCGTTGCGCTCGCATGAGCGCGTCGGCAAGGCTTCCCGTGACGTTGTCGGCGCCGAGCTTGTCGAGAAAGCCAGAGCGCAGGATGATGGAACGCGGCTGGGCGTTGAGGTCGCACAGGATCAGCGTGATGCCGCGCCGGTCGAGATTGCGCTGCAGGGTCTGCAGGATGTCCAGGCCGGTGGTGTCGATGTTGATCACCTTCTCCATCTCGAGAATTACCACATCCGGCCGGCCCACCTCCTGCGTCAGCAGACCTTCGAGCTTGTTGGCCGCACCGAAAAAGAGGCTGCCGAACAGCCGGTAGGCCTGGATGCGGGCACTGCCGTCGGGTCGGGTCAGCGTTTCCAGTTCGTAGTAGTGTTCGAAGCCGTGATAGCGCTCGAGGGGTATGCGCTCGATGCGGGTCAGGTCCGACATGCGATAGATGAAGAACAGGCTTGCAAGCACCATGCCGATCTCGACCGCAAGGGTGAGGTCGAACACCACCGTGATGAAGAAGGTGCCGAGCAGGATGATGCGGTAGTTGTTGGAGAAGCGCTTGAGCTCGCTCCACTTGAGCGCGTGCCATTCGCCCATGTTGATCGAGACCAGCACGACGATGGCCGAAAGCGTCGCCAGCGGGATGTGGCTCGCGAGCGGCGCGGCGACGAGCACGATCGCCAGCAGCACGAGGGCATGAATCATCCCTGCAATCGGAGTACGTCCTCCTGAGCGGACATTGGTCGCGGTGCGGGCGATCGCACCGGTGGCGGCGAAGCCGCCGAACAGCGGCGCTGCGATGTTCGCAATGCCTTGCGCCATCAGTTCCTGGTTCGGGTGGTGGCGGTCGTTGATCTGATTGTCGGCGACGCGCGCCGACAGCAGTGACTCGATGGCGCCCAGAAGGGCAATCGTGAGCGCCGGACTGATGAGCTTGCCCAGCGTCCCGAGGCTCACTTCGGGCAGCCCGATCGAGGGCAGGGTCTGCGGGATGCCGCCGAAGCGACTGCCGATGGTATCGACCGGCAGATGAAACAGGGCGTTGACCGCGGTGGCGATGATCAGCACCGCAAGCGGGCCCGGCAGGCGCCGCATCCATGCGAAGCGCGCGGCGCTGTGATTCCATGCCACGAGCACCACCAGCGAGGCGACCGCCAAGGCCACGGTTGGCAGACGGATCGTGTCGAGTGCGCCGAGCAGTGCCTCCATTTTGCCGAAGAATTCACCCGGCATGTTCTCGATATCGAGGCCCAGGAAATCCTTGATCTGGGAGATGAAGATGACCACCGCGATGCCGTTGGTGAAGCCGACGACGACCGACAAGGGAATGAAGCGGATCATGTTTCCGAGCTTGAAGGCTCCCATCGCGAGGAGCATTACGCCGGACATCATGGTCGCGATCAGGAGGTTCTGTACCCCGTGGTCGACGACGATGACGTAGATGATCGGGATGAACGCACCCGTGGGGCCGCCGATCTGCACCCGCGACCCACCCAGAGCGGATACGAGAAAACCGGCGACGATGGCTGTCCAGATGCCCGCGGCCGGACTCATGCCCGATGCGATGGCGAATGCCATCGCCAGCGGCAATGCCAGCACGCCGACGGTGATGCCGGCCGACAGGTCGCTGGCGAAAAGACCGCGGCTATAGCCGGGGAGGGTGTCGAGAAGCTTGGGGTGAAACCTGATCATGAAACGGCCTCGAATCGGATTGGGATCGGCAAGACGTATGGAATGTGACCCGGCCGCTTCGCCCGGGTCCATTACGTCGGAGCACGATCCAGCGCTTCGAAGCCGTCAGCGGCATGATGCCATCGCTACCTGACCCGCATCCCGGCGGTCGCCCCGATGTCGGGGGACAGGATGTACAGCCCCGATGTCGATCCGCTGTCGTCCGATGCGGCCAGAACCATGCCCTCGCTCATGCCGAACTTCATCTTGCGCGGCGCGAGGTTTGCGACCATCACGGTGAAACGCCCAACGAGGTCGGCGGGGTCATAGGCCGACTTGATGCCGGCAAAGACCTGGCGCGGCTGCGCCTCGCCGATGTCGAGCTGCAGGCGGATCAGCTTGTCCGCGCCTTCCACATGCTCGGCATTGACGATCCTCGCGATGCGCAGGTCCACTTTCATGAAATCGTCGATCGAGATGTGCGGTGACGCAGTTTCTGCGGCCTGCGCCGCGTGCTGCTGCTTCTGTGCGTGCCGTTGACCGGAGTGCGTGGAATCCTGCGTCGCCTCAGTCGAGACGGGGGCAAGCGACTCGCGATTGGCGTCGAGCAGTGCGTCGATCTGCTTGCGCTCGATGCGCGTCATCAGGTGCTGGTACGGTTTGATCGCATGGCCGCTCGGTAGCGGCGACCACACCTCGGACCAGGCGAGCGGTTCGACGTCGAGGAAAGCCTCGACCTTTTCGGCCAGTGCCGGCAGCACCGGCTTGAGGTAAAGGGTGAGGTCGCGGAACAGCGTCAGTGCCGTCGTGCATACGGTGTGCAGACGGGCCTCCTGATCAGCCTGTTTTGCGAGTTCCCAGGGTTTGTGGTCGTTTACGTACTGGTTGGCGATATCGGCCAGGCGCATGATCTCGCGAAGAGCGCGACCAAAGTCGCGTTCTTCATACGCCTTCGCAATCAGGCCCGCACCTCGTGCGGCGCTGAATTCACCGGCCAGTTCCGGATCGACCGAGCCCAGCTTGCCGTCGAAACGCTTGACGATGAAGCCGGCGCAGCGGCTGGCGATGTTCACGTACTTGCCGACCAGGTCGGAATTGACCTTGGCGACCATGTCGTCGAGGCTGAGGTCCACATCCTCCATCGAGCCATTGGACTTGGCGGCAAAGTAGTAGCGCAGCCATTCGGGATCGAGTCCCTGCTCACAATACGAGTGCGCGGTGATGAAGGTCCCGCGGCTCTTGCTCATCTTGGCGCCGTCCACGGTCAGGAATCCGTTGACACACAGCTGTGATGGCGGACGGTAGCCGGCAAACTGCAGCATCGCGGGCCAGAACAGCGCGTGGAAATACAGGATGTCCTTGCCGATGAAATGCACCATCTCGGTTCCGGCCGATTCGGCGCGGGCGGCATCGGTATAGTCCTCGAGGGGAATGTCTCCGCGCCGCTCGGCGAGATTGCGGAAGCTCGCGAGATAGCCGATCGGCGCATCCAGCCAGACGTAGAAGTATTTGCCTGGCGCATCCGGAATCTCGAAGCCGAAATAGGGCGCGTCGCGCGAGATGTCCCAGTCTGCGAGTCTGTTTTCACCTTCGTCCCCGAGCCACTCCTTCATCTTGTTCGCAGCCTCCGGCTGCAGGCGTCGGATCCCGGCCGCGTTGACCCCACGCGTCCACTCGCGCAGGAAAGCGACCGCCCGGGGGTCGGACAGACGAAAGAAGAAATGCTCGGACGATTTCAATTCCGGCTTGGCGCCGGACACGGCCGAGTAGGGATTCTTCAACTCGGTCGGAGCGTAGGCCGCTCCGCAGCTTTCGCAGTTGTCGCCATACTGGTCGGCGGCGCCGCACTTCGGGCACTCTCCCTTGATGAACCGATCGGGCAGGAACATTTGCTTGACCGGGTCGTAGTATTGCTCGATCGAGCGCGTGTCGATGAAACCGCCAGCCTTTAGCTTCCCGTAGATGTCCTCGGCGTATGCGCGGTTCTCGGGTGTGTGCGTGGAGTGATAATTGTCGAACACGACCCCGAAGCCGGTGAAATCGCGCAGGTGCTCACCGTGGACCCGTTCGATGAGCGCTTCCGGAGTGATCCCTTCCTTTTCCGCACGCAGCATGATCGGCGTGCCGTGGGTGTCGTCCGCGCAGACGTAATGGACTTCATTGCCCCGCATGCGCTGGTAACGCACCCAGATGTCGGCCTGGATATAGCCCACCAGATGGCCAAGATGGATGTCGCCGTTGGCGTAGGGGAGTGCGTTCGAAACGAGGATCTTGCGGGGCATGAGGGGTGCTTCGCTGGCAAAAGAAGAAGTTTAGCAAATGCTGCGCCATTGGCGCCCGCCATATCGGGTCAATCCATGGGGCGGACCACGATTTCGACCCTGCGATTGATCGCCCGACCGGCTGCCGTGGCGTTGTCGGCGATCGGCTCGGCCTCACCCCGGCCGTCGGCACGCAATCGCACCAGGTCGATGCCTCGGGCCCGCAGATGCTCCATGACCGCTTCGGCGCGCCGGATCGAGAGTTCGAGATTGTAAAGCTCGCTGCCGAGGCTGTCGGTGTGCCCAAGGACCTTGACAGTGGTGGCCGGTGCCTGGTCCAGCACGCTCGCCACCTTGTCAAGCATGGTTTGCAGCGCGCGGGTGGGCTCGGCACTGTTGCGCGGGAAACCCTCTGCCGCGGGCAGGCGCAGCAGCATGGCGCCGTCATCCATCGCCTGGACGTCGATGCCGTGTGCGCCTGACAGGGAGGCGTCCAGCCGTGCGCGCGTGGCGAGCCACTCGGGTTCGGATCTGGCCTCCACACCGGGGGAAACGTGATCGGGCAATGTGTCGGGTACGGCCGTGGTGGCGCAGGCGGTCAGCAACAAACTGCAGATGGCGAACAGGAGCGGAATCAGTCTGGACACGGTGGCGGAAACCTTACGAC